>NZ_JBHYOW010000004.1:167837-432426 GCF_042745575.1 Nocardiopsis sp. NPDC058789 | reverse complement strand
CGGTCTCATTCCGAACCCGGTCGTTAAGTCTCCTTGCGCTGATGGTACTGCCCTGTGATGGGGTGGGAGAGTAGGTCGCCGCCACGGTTTTTCTTTGAGGGGGAGGGTTCGTCTTTCGGGGCGGGCTCTCCTCCTTTTTTGTTGTCTGGGTTTGTGCGTTTGTGAATTGGTTGTTCGGCGTCCATTCCGCCGGGGTGCTGGCCGGTGCGACTTCCCGCGATGGGAGGATTTCCGTATGACGAAGACAATCCCCGAGGACCTGCTGGCGGCCGCTGAGGCGGCGACCGGTTTCATGCCCACTGACGAGGGGATGGCTCTCTTCGAGACCGCCCTGGAGTACGCGGATCGCGGCCCCGTCGTGGAGATCGGAACCTACTGCGGCAAGTCCACCGTGTTCCTTGGTGCCGCCGCCCGTGTGGGTGGGGCGAAGGTCATCACCGTGGACCACCACCGGGGCTCGGAGGAGCACCAGGAGGGCTGGGAGTACCACGACAGCTCCCTGATCGACCCGGTCACCGGGAAGTTCGACACCCTTCCGCACTTCCGGCACACGATCACGAAGGCGGGCCTGGACGACGAGGTCATCGCGATCACCGGGGCCTCCGTCGACGTCGCCGCGGTCTGGGGGACGGAGCTGGGCATGCTCTTCATCGACGGCGGGCACAGCGAGACCGCCGCCCAGAACGACTACGAGGGCTGGTCGCCGCACGTGGCCAGGGGCGGGGCGCTGGTGATCCACGACGTCTTCCCGAACCCCGAGGACGGGGGGCGGCCGCCCTACAACATCTACTGTCGGGCGCTGGACTCCGGACTGTTCCGCGAGGTGCGCGTCGTGGGCTCCATGCGGGTCCTGGAGCGCGTCTCCTGAGGCGGGACCGACCCGTCATTTGTGACGGAGGCCCTTGGAGTCGAATGCGTACGCTCCGTGATTGTTCCTGAGTATGGCAATATTGGTTGAGGAAAGTGAGTGAGCCAACATCCGGACATGGACACGCCTGACGAGGGTAAGCCTTCGGTAAGAAGTGACCGTGCGGTTACGGATTCGACCTTGACACGGTTACGTGCGGGTATCGTGGCTTCGAGGGTGGAGCGATGATGGTGATATTCCCCGAAATACCGCTTCAGCCCTGAATCGAACTGAACCGATCAGGGGCACTCGCGCGTCAAACACCAGGACGGCACGGTGCCGGACGTGATTTGCCTTGGGGGCGGGGAGCTGAGCAAGAGCACACACGGCGATGACGGGACGGACGGACAGCGTCCCGATTCGAACACGCCGGAGACGAACGACACCTCTGCTGAGGAGCTGTCCAGTCCTGCGACCCCCCAGGGTGATGATCTACCCACCAGTGGTGAGGATCAATCCGCGGGGGAGACTCCGGAATCGGGTACGGAGCCCAACGGCCAGCCCGAGCCGGAGTTCGTCGCGGGACCCATCGCATTCAAGACGAGCGGCACGTTCCTTCGTGACCGCGTGGCCATGACCCTCGCTGAACAGGGATTCGACGCCGAGGGGTCGGACACCACCGGGGCGGCTGGGGCTTCCGGCGACGAGTCGGAGAGCACGCAGACGCCGGACGCCGAACGGGACGCCGAGGAGTCTCCCTCCGACGCCTCTCCTGGCGTCGAGACGCCGGTCAGCGGTTCAGCGGGGGAGCGTGACGAGGACTCCGCGAGCACGGCGGCCACCGAGGACGCCGAGCCGGAGGAGAGCCGAACCGAGCAGATCCCGGTTCTGGGAACCGTGGAGACCGCGGGGTCCGAGGACCCCGCGGACCCGCCGGTGGTGGCCTCGGCCGCCACCGGAACCGGGCCCGCGTCCGAGCCGGAGGAGGGCTCGGGGACGCGGACCGACACGGACACGGAGGCCGACGAGGCGCGTACCGAGGCCATGCCCGCGCCCGCCGCGGGAGCGGTGGCCTTCGCCGCCCCGCCGCCGGAGAAGGACGCCAACGCGGGGGACGGCAGCGGAAGCACGTCGGCTGAGAGCGCCTCCTCCGCGAGCCCTCCCGCTGAGGGCGCCGCCCCAGGCGACCCGGCGGATGACGCCGCCCTGTGGCCGACGCCCCGACGGCTGTCCGACTACGTGTCGGACCAGCCCGCGTCCGAGGGGTCCTCCGCCACCCCCGGTGGCGCGGAGAGCGGTGCGGCCGCCGGAGCTGGTGCCGCCGGAGCTGGTGCCGGCGGTGCCGGGACCCCGGGCGGTCCCGGTGGCCCGACCGACAGCGCCGAGGGTCCGGGTGACGGGTCCGGGAAGAACAAGAAGAAGAAGGCCAAGAAGCCGCTCTGGCTGCGCATTCTGCTGGGCTTCCTCGCCGTGACCGGTCTGGGGCTCATCCTGGCCTGCGGCGTCTTCACGTTCTTCTACGTGACCGTCGAGGTCCCGGACGCGGCCAAGGCCGACGCGGTGGAGCAGGGTTCGACCTTCTACTTCGCGGACGGCGAGACCGAGTTCGCCTACCGGGGCACCGACCGTGACGTCATCAGCTACGAGGAGATGACGGCTGGCGGCGACCACGTCGTCGAGGCGGTCATCTCCGCCGAGGACCGTGGTTTCTGGACCGAGCCGGGTGTCTCGATCAGCGGCACCATGCGCGCGGTGTGGTCCACCATCACGGGTGAGCAGGTGCAGGGCGGTTCGACCGTCACCCAGCAGATGGTGCGCAACTACTACGAGGGCGTCTCCCTGGAACAGACCGTGTCCCGCAAGGTCCAGGAGATCATCATCTCCATCAAGGTGGACCGGAGCGAGGACAAGGAGTGGGTGATGGAGCAGTACCTCAACACCATCTACTTCGGTCGCACCTCCTACGGCGTCCAGGCGGCCTCGCAGGCGTACTACCACAAGGACGTCGACGAGCTCACCGCCGAGGAGGCGGCCTTCCTGGCCGCCGCGATCCAGCAGCCGACCCGGTTCGGCCAGGCGGACGTGGAGACCACGCCCGACATGGAGAACCGCTGGCAGTACGTGGTCAACGGCATGGTCACCACCGGAGCGATCACCCAGGCCGAGGCGGACGCCATGGAGTTCCCGGCGCCCGAGCCGGAGAAGACCACGGAGGACCTCAGCGGCTACCGCGGGTACATGCTCCAGGAGGCCATGAGCGAGCTGTCGGACCTCGGTTACAGCGAGGACCACATCAACCGCCAGGGCTTCAAGATCGTCACCACCTTCGACAAGGACATGATGGACGCCGCCTACGAGTCGGTGGAGGAGATGGTCGCCCCGGACAGCCTTCCCGAGGGCGTCAACATCGGCCTGACCACCATCGACCCGAAGACCGGCGAGGTGCTGGCCTTCTACGGCGGGCACGACTACCACCTCAACCAGTACGACAGCTCGTTCCTGGGCGCCGCGCAGGCGGGTTCCGCGTTCAAGCCCTACGTGCTGGCCACGGCGTTGGAACAGGGCTACGGCCTCAACTCCACGGTGGACGGTCGCGGGCCGAGGGACATCCACGGCTCCCGCGTGCAGAACGCGAACAACGCCTCCGGTGGTGTCATGACGCTCACCCAGGCCACCACGGTGTCCAACAACCTCGGTTTCGTGGAGCTGGCCCAGGAGGTCGGATTCGAGGAGGTCAGGCAGACCGCCTACGACGTGGGCCTGCCGGACGGGAGCATCGACGACAACCAGCTGGTGCCGGTCATGCCGCTGGGCGCGACGAGCGTCCGCTCGGTCGACCAGGCGAGCGGCTACGCGACCTTCGCCAACGGTGGCGTGCACATGGAGGCGCACGTCATCAAGGAGATCGTCAACCAGGAGGGTGACAACGAGCGGCCGGAGATCGAGGGCAAGAAGGCCCTGGAGGCCTCGACCGCCTCCGACGTCACCTACGCCCTGGAGCAGGCGGTCAGTTCCGGAACCGGTACCGCCGCGCAGCTCTGGGACCACCCGGTGGCGGGCAAGACCGGTACCACCAACGGCAGCGTGGCGGCCTGGTTCGTCGGGTACACCCCGCAGCTGTCCACGGCGGTCGGCGTCTACAGCGGGAACAACGAGAGCTTCCAGATCCCGGGGCACAACATCTCCGGTGGCGGCCTGCCCGCCCAGATGTGGAAGTCGTACATGAACCGCGCCATGGAGGGGTACGAGCGCGCCTCGTTCCCCGGGCCCGAGTTCGGTGGCACCACGGAGAACTGGGCGCCCGAACCGGCGACCCAGGAGCCGCAGCAGCCGGAGGCGCCTGAGGGCGGCGAGCCGGAGGTCCCGGAGGTCCCGGAGACGCCCGAGGTGCCGACCGACCCCGAGCCGGAGGTCCCGGAGGTCCCGACCTTCCCGGAGAACCCGGAGGGGCCGGATGAACCGGAGGAGCCGGGGAATCCCGGGATTCCGCCGGGCCGGGGCGAGGAGAACGGCCAGTAAACGAAGGAGGGCCCCGCGGGGCCCTCCTCGTGTGTTCAGGCCCCGGTGTGCAGGAAGACCTGTGAACCCGGTGTGGTGCGGGTGAGCGCGTCCACCGCCAGGATCACCGCCGCCGAGGTCCAGGTGCTGCGCTCCACCGGCCAGCGGACCTGTTCCGCGAACTGGTAGCCGGTCCAGTACACGCCGTCGTCGGCGTCGCGCAGGTGCTGGACGTCCCGCAGGACGCGCACGCCCGTGTCGACCTCGCCCATCGCGGCCAGCGCCATGACCAGTTCGGAGGACTCCGCCGCCGTCACCCAGGGCTGGTCGCTCACGCAGCGCACGCCCAGACCGGGCATGACGAAGGTGTCCCAGCGCTCCGCGATCCGCTCCTTGGCGGCCTCGTCCCGCAGCACGCCGCCGAGGATCGGGTAGAACCAGTCCATCGAGAACCGGGAGCGGTCCGAGAACAGGCCCTCGTCGTGGATGATGAGCTCGGCCAACCGGTCGGCAGCCTTGGACCACTCCGGCCGTTCGCGGCCCAACCGCGCCCCCAGGGCGGCCCCGCAGCGCAGGGCGTGGTGCACGCTCGCGCACACGGTGAGCAGCGCGTGGTCGCCGGGGGACCCGTCCTCGGAACGGGCCCACAGGATCTCCCCGTGCTCGCCGCGCAGACCCAGGACGAACTCCAGCCCGCTCTCCACCACGGGCCACATCCGCTCAGCGAAGGACGCGTCTCCCGTGGTCAGCAGGTGGTGGAGGAGTCCCACCGCCGGGTAGGCGGCGTGGTTGGCCTCGCGCAGGGCGGTCACGGGACCGCCCTGGCGGTACTTCGCGTACCAGCCGCCGTCGGGGTGGCGGCTCCCGTCCAGCCACAGGTAGGCGCGGCGGGCCGCCTCGGCGTGCTCGGGGACGAGCACACCGGTGACGGTCAGCGCCATGGCGCACTCCACGTGGTCCCACACGTCGGCGTGGCCGCCCGGGAACCACGGGATCACCCCGTCGCCCTCCTGGGAGCGGGCGAGGTAGTCGGCGGACCGGTACAGCTGTTCGGCGCTGAGGACTCCGGGCAGGCGCAGGGCACCGGGGTCGGACGGTACGGGGGCCATCAGGCGGCCGCGTCGGTGTGCGGCTTGCGCACGTACACGATGACGCTCTTGCCGATGACCGGGTTGAGGAGGCGCTCGGCCACGCGGGTGACCTTGGGGGCCTGGAGCATGTCCCAGACCAGGAGGTCGTGGTAGGCCTTGGCGGCGGGGTGGTCGTTGTTGTCGGTGCCCACGGCGCACTTGATCCACCAGTACGGGGCGTGCAGGGCGTGCGCGTGGTGGTGCGGGCCGATCTCGAAGCCGGTGGCCTTGAGCTTGGCCTCCAGCTCGGCGCGGGTGTAGATGCGGATGTGGCCGCCCTCGTTGGTGTGGTACTCCTCCGAGAGGGCCCAGCAGATGCGCTCGGGCAGGAAGCTGGGCACGGTGACAGCCGCGATGCCGCCGGGCCTGAGGACCCGGTACAGCTCCTTCATGGCGGCGGTGTCGTGCGGCAGGTGCTCGAAGATCTCGGCGGCCACGACGCGGTCGAAGCTGTCGTCGTCGAAGGGCATGTCGAGGGCGTCGCCCTTGACGGTCTCGGCCTTGGCGGAGGAGGGGGCCTCACCCTCGTGGGCCATGGCCGCGAACATGGTCTCGACGTCGGCGAGGTCGCTCACGTTCTGGTCGAAGGCGACCACGTCGGCGCCACGGCGGTAGATCTCGAAGGCGTGGCGGCCGCCGCCGCAGCCGAGGTCGAGGACGCGGTGGCCCGGGCCGACGGGGAACAGGTTGAAGTCGACGGTGATCAGTGGAGGCTCCCTAGGGACGGTGCTGCGGGTCGTGCGTGGGGTCAGGCGCCGTTCGCGCGGGCGGCCCGCGCGGGTGCGGGCCGGGTGTCGTCGTCTCCGGTACCGGCGCTGGTCCCCTTGACGGCGTCGATGGTGGTGGCGTAGCGCTGGGCGGTCAGTTCGGCCACGGCCTTCCAGGTGAAGCGTTCCTGGACCCGGCGCCAGGCGGCTGCGCCCATGCGCTCGCGTTCGGCGGCGTCGTCGAACAGGGAGGCGAGTTCGGCGGCCAGGAGCTCGGGGTCGCCCGGGGGGATGAGTCGGCCGGCGTCACCGTCGGTGCCCACGACCTCGGGCAGGGCGCCCGCGTGACTGGCGACGAGGGGGGTACCGCAGGCCATGGCCTCCACGGCGGGCAGGGAGAAGCCCTCGTAGAAGGAGGGGACGACCGCCACCTCGGCGCTGGAGACGAGCTCTCCGAGCTCCTGGTCGTCGATGCCGCTGACGAACTCCACCCGGTCGCGCAGGCCGAGTTCGTCGACGAGCTGGTCGGTGGGGCCGCCGGGCTTCGGCTTGCTGACGATCCGCAGGCTGACGTCGCGCTCGGTGGCGAGCTTGGCGGCGGCGCGCAGGAGCACGCCGACCCCCTTGAGGGGGCTGTCGGCGCTGGCGGTACAGACGATGCGGCCGGGGACGCGTTCCACGTCGGGTCGCGGGTGGAAGTACCGGGTGTCCACGCCGAGCGGGGTGACCTCCATGGTGGCCGGGTCGACGCCGAACTCGCGGGCGATGTCGTCCGCCGAGGACCGGGACGGGACCAGGATCGGGTCGAGGCGGCGGGCCACCCTGGCCTGCATCCTCACGAATCCGTACCACCGGCGCTTGGAGAGCTTCTGGAGGCCCCGGGCCTCCTCGATCTCGATCCGGCGGTCCACGCTGATGGGGTGGTGGATGGTGGTGACCAGCGGCAGTCCGGCTGACCTGATGCCGAGCAGGCCCCAGCCGAGGGTCTGGTTGTCGTGGACGACGTCGAACTCCCCGAGCCGTCGGCGGAGCTCGCGGTTGGCGCGCAGGGAGTAGGTGAGGGGTTCGGGGAATCCGGCGGTCCACATGGTGGCGACCTCCAGGACGTCGATCCAGTCCCGCCACTCGCGCACGGGTGGCGCGACGAACGGGTTGGCGTCGTTGTAGAGGTCGAGGGAGGGGACCTTCTCCAGGGTGACGCCCTCGTCGAGGACGGGGTAGGGCTGCCCGGAGAGGACGGTGACCTCGTGACCGAGGGCGGCCAGTTCACGTGAGAGGTGGCGGACGTAGACTCCCTGCCCGCCCACGTGCTGCTTGCTCCGGTACGACAGGAGGGCGACGCGCAGGGGGCGGTCGCCGGAGGGCCGTGGGGTCGGTCCCGTGCTGGTGCCCGACTGGGTCAAGAGTCCACCTCTTCGTTGGATCGCGTGCCCGGTCGCCACCGTTGGTGTCCCGGCCCTGGCCGGAGCCTCTGCGGGCGGCTGCTGGGATGCTGCGCGCCCCCATATGTTACTCGCGAGTTCACTCGGGGCCGGCGCCGGGCATCAGGTACAGGGGATCATATTCGGGGCGTGGTCCCCGGGATGACGCTGGCCCAGCGCGGGCGGTGCGCCGGGCCCTCACGGGCCACGAGGCCGCGCTCCTCCAGCAGGCGGAGGTGCGCGGCGGTCTCGGAGGCGGCCATGTGCCGGGCCAGGGGGCGCATGTCCGCCCAGGAGCGCCGCCACTCCAGTCGTGACGTGAGCTCCCACAGGGTGGTGGGGCCCTGCCCGACCAGTCGCACCATGAGCTCCAGCCGCTCCTCGTGGTGGTCGACGATCTCCCGGGCGCGCTCGGCCAACCCGGAGAAGCGCGTCTCGTGTGAGGGAAGACATAGGAGCCGGTCGGCGCCGGGCAGGCGCCCGATCCGGTTCTGGGAGGCGAGGAAGTCACCGAGGGGGTCGCCCTCGGCGGAGTCCAGTGGGAACTGGCCCACGTGCGGGGTGATGCGCGGCAGGACGTGGTCGCCGGTGAAGAGGAGGTCGCGTCCGGCCAGGTGCAGGCACAGGTGCCCGGGGGTGTGGCCGGGTGTCCACACGGCGCGCAGCTCCAGGCCGGGGAGGTCGACGCGCTGGCCGTCGCCGAGCGAGGCGTCGGGCGGCGCGGGCGGTCGGAAGACGGTGGGGGAGGCGCGGAAGGCCTCGACGTCCTGTTCGGGGAAGCCCGCGCGGACCATCTGCTCGATCACGGAGGCGGCGCGTTCGTCGTCGGTGCGCCCCTCCTGGCGGCGCAGGACCTCGGCGTCGGCGGGGTGCATGGCGATCCAGGCGCCGGAGGCCTCGCGCAGGCGGCCGGTGAGCCCGGAGTGGTCGGCGTGGAAGTGGGTGACGACGGCGCCCCGGACCTCGTCCACCCGGTGTCCCGCCTGTCGGAGGCCGTCGACCAGGGCGTCCCAGGAGTCGTCGTGGTTCCAGCCGGTGTCGACGAGGACGGGGCCGCCGGGGGATTCGAGCGCGTAGACGTAGGTGAACCCGATGGGGTTGTGGGGGACCGGCACGGGGATGCTCCACAACCCCTCGCCCAGGTCCTCTACTGGGGGAACCTCGCGCATCCTGGCCCGACCTCTCCACTGGAAACCGAATCTGGTTCGATTCTAGGGAAGGGGTCCTCGGAGTGTGCGGGCGGCGGGTGCCTCCCGTGGCCGGTCTCGGTCCGGAGCTTTTCGGCCCGACAAAATAGAACATATTCTACAAAGGTCGGGGCGCCTTCCTGAAAGTTGCCGTCAAGCCCTCGTATTGCCTCTGCCACGTCGGGGAATGAGGCGAGGATCATGGGTTCCCGGCGCTGTGATCAAGGGAATTCGTTGGATAACGTGTTCTCGTGAGCCGGGTTGTCGGGCGGGGAGTCCACCCGGCGCGGCCGACCTCGGCGCCGTCGCGCGACGGCGACGTGCGGACCGAAGACGAATGGGAGAGACCCTGTGGCGGTGCAGGCACCGATCGGAACGATGACACGGACTCAGACCCAACGTCGTCGGCGCATCGTCCAGACCGCGGCCGCCCTGGCCGTGCGCGGCGGCGTGGAGGCGATGCAGATGCGTTCGGTCGCCGAACGCGCGGGGGTCGCCCTCGGCACGCTCTACCGCTACTTCCCCTCCAAGATGGACCTGGTCGTGGCCGTGGTCACCGAGGAGCTCGACCTCCTGGAAGGCGGCATCGTCCGCCGGCCGCCCACCGCGGACAGCCCCTCCGGGCGGGCGGTCGACGTCCTCCTCCGCGCCACGCGCGGCCTCATGCGCGAGCCCGAGCTGGCCGACGCCCTGGTGCGGTCCCTGATCATGGCCGAGGTCAAGATCGAGCTCGACGTGCGCATCAGCGACCTGGTGTGGCGGGTGGCCACCGGCAACCTGGAGGGCGCCCCCACCGCCGACGAGCCCCGGGGTGACGAGGCGGCCTCCGGCGTCGAGGTGGACCGCGACAGCACCGGGTACGTCCTGGTCGGCGCGCTCACCAGCGTCTGGATCTTCGAGCTCGTGGAGATCCTCAAGGGCCGCCGCGACATCGAGGAGGTCGAGGGGCGGCTCCAGACCGCTGCCAGCCGACTCCTCTCCTCCTTCTAGGGGGCGGGGCGAACGGGCTAGTCGGTCGGTTGGTCCGCCTCACTCTGGCCGCTGCCGAACAGCAGCCCCAGCAGGTCGCCGAGCAGGCCGGGGGAACCGTTCCCCGGAGCTCCGCCCCCGTCTCCGGGTGGCTCCTCCTCGTCCGTGTCCTCTCCGGGGTCGGGTTCCTGGGCCGGGGGGCCGGGTGCGCCGGGTGCCTCCTCCGGGACCTCGGGGGCGTCGCCGCGTTCGGGCGCCTCCTCACGCTCCTCCTCCGTCGACCCGCTCGGGCCGGTGCTGGGGTCGTCTCTCCCCGACACGTCCGCCCCGGGGCTCTCGGCGTCCGCGTCCCCGGTGACCGTGACCGAGGTCGGCTCTGACCCCGGCTTGCCGTCGGAGGCGGTGGAGGCCGCCTCCGCCTCGGACAGGCCCGGACGCTGCCCCGGCAGGACCGGGCCGGAGTCGATCACGGTGGTGGGGCCGCCCACCGAACTGGCCCACCACCACAGCCCCACCGCCACCGCCACGGTGGCCAGGCCCGAGATCGCGGGCAGCGGCCAGCGTCGGCGCCCGGTGTCGGTGACCTCGTCGAGCGGGTCGTGGTCAGGCGAGGGCAGCGGGGAGCGCGCGTCGTCGCGTACGGGGTGGTCGGCGGTGGTCAGCAGGTCGCGGGGCAGGGCACGGGGGAGCGGGACCTCGACGGGCCCGACCTCCTCGGGGTCCTCGACCACCGTCGCGCCCAGCGGGCGCGCGCGGTGGACCGGGTAGCCGTCCGTGGCGAGCGGCTGCATCGCCGAGGTGATCCGGGATCGCTCCTCGGCGGCGTCGGGTGAGGTACAGGTGTGCACGACCCGGTCGCGCAGACCGGGCGGGGCGCCCGGGGGGCGCAGCAGCGCCAGCGCCGAGGAGACCTGGTGCACCTGGGTCCGCCAGGTGCCGCTCGGGGTGTCCTCGTCGGGTTCGGGCGCGGGGAGCTCCTCCAGCCCCTCCGCCGCGCGGCGGATCGCGGACCGGGACAGTTCGCCGCAGATCCTCGGTTCCAGTCCCAGGACCCGGGAGACGGCCGAGGTGGACAGCGCGTGGCGCAGGTTGAGCTCGACCAGTTCCCGGTGGCTCGCCGGCAGGCGGGAGAACATGCGCGCGACCGGGGCCTCGTCGGGCACGGTGGCCAGCCGGGTGTAGGGGCAGGTGGGCGCGAAACCGCGCTGCTGGCAGGCGGTGCGGACGAGGGCGAAGAGCCAGGGGCCCCGGTCGGCGGGGTCGGTGAGCCTGGACTCCAGCCCGATCCCCGCGACGAAGGCCTCGTGGACGGCGTCGGTGACCGGGTCCTCGTCCGGCCGGTCTCCGTCGTCGGTGTACTGGTCGGGGTCGCCCAACAGGGACCACGCGTACCAGAAGAGCGGCTGCGCGAACGCGTCGTACAGCGCCTCGACGGTCTCCGCCTCCGGTACGCCTGTTTCGTTACCTCTGGTCACGATTCTCCCCCCGCTCCTGAGGTGACGCTAGCGAGGGGAGGCGTCTGGTGTGGGCGAATGATTCAGCTGTGGCTGGAAGGTGAGACTTCTGTTACCGACCACGCGCGTGCGGCGCCACTCGCACGCGCGTCTCCGCGCACGACGCGTCGGCTACTCGCCGCCCCGTGAGGGCTGTCCGATGGCGACCATCCGCTCCACGGAGCGGCGGGCCCGCTCGGCGGTCCCGGGGTCCACCAGGATCTCGGTGGTGCCGTGGCGGAGCGAGTTCAGCAGCTTGTCGGCGTCGATCATCTTCATGTAGTGGCACTCGGCGCGCGAGTTGACCGCCTCGAACTCCGTGGTGGAGTTGGCGTTGCGCAGCTGGTGCAGCATGCCGGTCTCGGTGGCGATCAGCACCTTCTTGGCCGTGGTGTTCTCCGCGGCGCTCAGCATCCCGCCGGTGGAGAGGACCTTCACCCGCTCCTCGGGGACCGCTCCGCTGCCCACGAGGTAGAGGGCCGAGGTGGCGCAGCCGCACTCGGGGTGGACGTACACCTCGGCGTCGGGCTCGGAGGCGACCCGCTCACGCAGGGTGTGGCCGTCGATCCCGGCGTGCACGTGGCACTCGCCCATCCAGACGTGGATGTTCTCGCGGCCGGTGACCCGCTTGACGTGGGCGCCGAGGAACTGGTCCGGGAGGAACAGGATCTCCCGGTCCTCGGGGATGGACCGGATGACGTCGGCGGCGTTGGACGAGGTGCAGCAGATGTCGGTCTCGGCCTTGACCGCCGCCGTGGTGTTGACGTAGGCGACCACGACCGCGCCGGGGTGCTGGGCCTTCCACGCGCGCACGTCCTCGGCGGTGATCGTGTCCGCCAACGAGCACCCGGCGTTGGGGTCGGGGAGCAGAATGGTCTTCTCCGGCGCGAGGATCTTGGCGGTCTCGGCCATGAAGTGCACGCCGCAGAAGACGATGGTGCTGGCGTCCACGCTCGCGGCGAGCCGGGACAGTGCCAGGGAGTCGCCGGTGTGGTGGGCGACGTCCTGGATTTCCGGGCGCTGGTAGTTGTGCGCGAGGATGACAGCGTCGCGCTCCTCTGCCAGGCGGCGGACCTCGGTGGCCCACTCCTGCCTGGTCATGGTGTCCGCCGTCGCGGTGACCGATGCCATGTCCTACTACTTCCTTGGGGCTGTGGGCACGCCGTGCGGGCGCCGTGCCAGGGGAGATGCGTGCGGAGACCTAGTTTTTGTCTGTCAGGCACAAACCTGGTGAAGCTTAACATGGCGTGGAACGGAAGGGACAGGGTGGATATCCCGGAAGCAAACGGACAGGCCATGGTGGCCGACGCGGGCCCGACCGCGACGGCCGACCCCGATCGGAGGGGAGGGGCGGCGGTGCTCTCGGCGCACGAGGCGATCGCGGTCGTCCTCCAGATCCGCGCGGGAGAACTGTGCGTCCTGTTGTGGCGGCGCGCCCTGCCGCCCTGCGAGGGCGAGTGGGCGCTGCCCGGTGGTCGGCTCGGCGCCGACGAGAGCCTGGGCGCCTCGATCCGCCGACAGCTCGCCCAGAAGGTCGACGTCCGCGACGTCAGCCACATGGAGCAGCTGGAGACCCGCAGCGACCCCCACCGCGACCCCCAGCGCCGCACCCTGGCCACCGCCTACCTGGGTCTGGTCCCGGCGCACATCGACCCCGTGGTTCCGGCCGACACCGGCTGGCACCCCGCCGCCGACCTGCCGCCGATGGCCTTCGACCACGCCTCCATCGTCCGCTCCGGCCGCCGACGGCTGCGCTCCAAACTGAGCTACACCAACCTGGGCTTCGCCCTGGCCCCGCCGGAGTTCACGATGTCGGAGCTGTCGGCCCACTACCGGGCCGCCCTCGGGCACGACGTGGCCGCCACCAACCTGCGCCGGGTCCTCCTGCGGCGCGGGCAGATCGAGGAGACCGGCCGCTCCGTGCCCTCCGGTCGCTCCGGTGGACGACCCGCCGCCCTCTTCCGCTTCCGCGCGCGGGAACTGGAGGTCACCGACGCCTTCGCCGTGCTGCGCCCGCCGGGCGCCTGAACCCGCCACGGCGCGGGCCCGAGCGGTGGCGGGCCGGGTCCGCGCCGGTACACGCCTTGTACACTCCCTAACCGTGGCAATTCGTACTGTGGTGTTCGACGTCGGCGAGACGCTCATCGACGAGACGCGGATCTTCGCGCGCTGGGCGGACCGGTTCGCCATCCCGCACATGGCGTTCTTCGGCACCATCGGCGCGGTGATCGGCTCCGGCGGCACGCTCACCGACGGTTTCCGGCTGCTCGTGCCCGGGTTCGACCTGGAGGCCGAGAGCGCCCGTTGGCGGGCCGAGGACCCGGAGGGCGTCCGTGAGCACTTCGACGAGCGCGACCTCTACCCGGACGTCCGCCCCGCCTTCAAGGCCATGAACCAGGCCGGGCTGTCCCTGGTCATCGCGGGCAACCAGCCTCCCGAGGCCGGACCCACCCTGGACGCCATGGGCCTGGGCGTCGACGGCATCGGCATCTCCGACGTGTGGGGCACCCAGAAACCGCAGCCGGAGTTCTTCGACCGCGTCCTGGAGCTGGCCGACCGCGGCCGTCCGGGCGTCACCGCCGAGGAGATCCTCTACGTCGGTGACCGCGTCGACAACGACGTCCTCCCCGCCCGCCGCGCCGGGATGGGCACCGCCCTGCTGCGCCGGGGCATCTACGGGTACCGGCACGCCGCCACCCCCGACGCCCGGCGGGCCGACGTGATCGTGGACGACCTTCACCAGCTCACCGACTGGATCGCCGCCCGGGGCTGAGCTCGACCGGAGCGAAGCGCGCGGGATCATACTCCTGTTCGAGTGGGGCGGCGTGTCGTCGTGTCCGTAACCTCCCGGCCTGGGGTACTCTTCCCGGCACGCCCAGGGACGGACCGGGGTCGCGGTCCGGTCACGGTGTCCGCTTCCACCCGTTTGAACCCCGGGCCCAGGGGAAGGCCGCGTATCCGCGTGGCTCCCCCGCGGAAATCCCACAGGCCCCCGAACGGAGACGACCCCGCGATGATCACATTCGAGGGCGCCGCCAAGACCTATCCGGACGGCACCGTCGCCGTCGCCAGTCTGGACCTGACAGTGGAGTCCGGCGGGACCACGGTCTTCGTCGGCCCCTCCGGCAGCGGCAAGACCACCTCACTGCGGATGATCAACCGCATGGTCGAGCCCACCGCCGGAACCATCCGCGTCGACGGCGCCGACATCCGCGAGCAGGACCCGGCCCAGCTGCGCCGCTCCATCGGCTACGTCATCCAGCAGGCGGGACTCTTCCCGCACCGCACCGTCCTGGACAACATCGCCACGGTGCCTCTGCTCCTCGGATGGCGACGCTCCAAGGCACGCGCGCGAGCGGCCGAACTCATGGAACTGGTCGGCCTCGAACCCGCCCAGGCCAGGCGCTACCCCCACCAGCTCTCGGGTGGACAGCAGCAGAGGGTCGGCGTCGCCCGCGCCCTCGCCGCCGACCCGCCGATCCTGCTCATGGACGAGCCCTTCAGCGCCGTCGACCCGGTCGTGCGCACCAGCCTCCAGGACGAGCTGATCCGCCTCCAGCAGGAGCTGCACAAGACCATCGTGTTCGTCACCCACGACATCGACGAGGCGGTACGCCTCGGCGACCGGATCGCGGTCTTCCGGCCCGGCGGCGAACTCGCCCAGTACGACACCCCGAAACGGCTGCTCGCCGAACCCGTGGACGCGTTCGTGGAGTCGTTCATCGGCTACGACCGGGGAGTGCGCCGCCTCTCCTTCTTCCCCGCCAGCGCGCTCTCCCCGCGTGAGGACGTGGTCTTCGACGACGAGGACCGGGTCGAACGCGCCAAGGACGTCGTCACCGGGGACGGCGAACCGTGGGCGCTCGTGGTGGACGCCGACCGCATGCCCCGGGGGTGGGTCAGCGCCGCGCAGCTCGACCGGGCCCCCACCGGTGTGCCGCTCGGCTCACTGGAGCTGGCCCCCTTCGGCCACACCTTCGATGTGGGCGCCGACTCCCTGCGCGCCGCCCTGGACGCCGCAGTGCTCTCCCCGGCGGGACGGGCCGTCGGCGTGGACGACGAGGGCCGCGTCGTCGGAGTGGTCTCCCAGGACGACCTGGGCGCCGCGATCTGGTCGGTGTCCGAGTGATCGCCGCCGACGGCGGGAACTGGGCCGTGGGTGCCTGGGAGTGGGCCGTCCGGGTCACCGACTGGGGCGTGACCAACTGGAGCTACCCGGGCGAACCCGACCGGGGGATCCTGCCCCGGCTCCTGGAGCACATGCGCCTCGCCTACCTGTCCATCCTCATCGGGCTGGCCGTCGCCGTGCCCCTGGGGCTGGCCTGCGCGCGCTGGCGCGGGCTCTACCCGCCGGTGCTCACCGGCGTGAACGTGCTCTACGCGGTGCCCTCCATCGCCCTGTTCTTCCTCATGCTGCCCTACACGGGGTTCAGCGACTGGACCGCGATCGTCCCGCTGTCCCTCTACACCCTGGTGATCCTGCTGCCCAACGTGGTGGACGGTCTGCGCCAGGTCCCCGACCACGTACGCCAGGCGGCGGTCGCGATCGGCTACGGACCGCTCCGGCGCCTGGTGACCGTGGAGATGCCGGTGGCGGTGCCGGTGATCATCGCCGGGCTGCGCGTGGCCTCGGTGGCCACCATCAGCATGGTCAGCGTCGCCTCCCTGGTGGGCCTGGGCGGACTGGGCCAGCTCATCCTCAGCGACGGGTTCCGCCGTCAGTTCGACGCGCCCATCGTGGTCGGCATCGTGCTGGTGGTGCTGCTGGCCTTCGTCACCGACGCCCTGCTGGTCATCGCCCAGTACCTGCTCACCCCCTGGACCCGGGGCAACGGGCGGCCGGGCTCCGGGCTCAGGGCCCGCACGCGCCGAGCCGCCGCCGTGCCCACACCGTCGACCACGGGCGCCGCCGCGCACCCGAGCCCAGCCACGGCGGGGGAGTGACCATGGACATCCTGAACGAACTCGTGGCGTGGTTCTCGGACCCCGCGCAGTGGAGCGGCTCGGCGGGCATCCCGGCCAGGCTGGGCGAACACGTCTACTACTCGCTGCTGGGCCTGCTCATCTCGACCGCCATCGCGGTCCCGATCGGCCTGTTCACCGGACACACCGGCGTGGGCGGCTTCCTCACCGCGAGCCTGGCCAACTTCGCCCGGGCCCTGCCCACCATCGGCGTGCTCTTCCTGATCGTGCTGGCCGCCGGGATCGGGCTCGTTCCCGTCATCGCGGCCCTGGTGGCCCTGGCCGTCCCGCCGATCCTCGTCAACACCCACGAGGGCGTCCGGGGCGTCGAGCCCCGGCTCAGGGACGCCGCGCTGGGCATGGGCATGCGCGGCCGCGAGGTCCTGTTCAAGCTCGAACTCCCGGTGGCCACACCGCTCATCCTGATCGGGATGCGCACGGCCGCCGTCCAGGTGGTGGCCACGGCCACCATCGCCGCCTACGTGGGAGTGGGCGGGTTGGGCCGCTACATCGTCGACGGCCAGGCCCGCCAGGACCTCACGATGATGCTGGGCGGTTCCGTACTCGTGGTGGCGCTCGCGGTGGTCACCACGCTCCTGTTCGCCGGGCTGCGACGGTTCCTCGTCGCGCCCGGACTGCGTGCCGAGTCCGCGGTGGCGCGCTGACCTGGCGGTCTTCGGGCACCGCCTGTCAAGTAGGACTCCCCAGAGAGAAGGTTCGGACATGCACAAGAAGCTCGCCCTCATCGGGCTTCCCCTGGTGTTGCTCCTCAGCGCGTGCGGTGGCAGCGACCCCTACGAGGAGGACGGCGGCGGAGGCGCCGCGTCGGGCGCGGTGGTCATCGGTTCGGCCGACTTCCCCGAGAGCACCCTGCTCGCGGAGCTGTACGGCCGGGCCATGGCGGCCGAGGGCGTGGAGGTCGACTACCAGCTCAACATCGGCAGCCGCGAGGTGTACTACTCGCAGATCGAGTCGGGCAACCTCTCCGTCTTCCCCGAGTACAACGGCGCCACCCTGGCCTACCTCGACGACGAGGCGCCCAGCGCCGACGCCGAGGAGACCAACGCCCTGGTCGAGGAGGCCCTGCCGGAGGGGCTGGAGATCCTGGACTCCTCCAGCGCGGAGAACAAGGACTCGGTCACCGTGACGAGAGAGGTGGCCGAGGAGCACGACCTGGCCAGCCTCGCGGACCTGGCCGAGGTGGCCGACCAGCTCGTGCTGGGCGGACCGCCCGAGTTCGAGACCCGCCACCAGGGCGTGGTGGGACTGGAGTCGGTCTACGGGATCGAGTTCTCCGAGTTCCGCTCGCTGGAGGTCGCCCTCCTGACCAAGGCGCTGGAGGACGGCGACATCCAGGCGGCCAACCTGTTCACGACCGACCCGCAGATCGCGGTGGAGGACCTCGTGGTCCTGGAGGACCCGGAGAACCTCTTCGGATCGCAGAACATCACGCCGCTCATCAACGGCGAGCAGGTCGACGACACGGCGCGTGACGCCCTCAACGCCGTCTCCGCGGCGCTGACCACGGAGGAGCTCACCCAGCTCAACGAGCGCGTCGTGATCGACAACGAGAACGCCGCCGACGTCGCCCAGGAGTGGCTGGAGGAGCAGGGCCTGGTCTGACCGCCCGCACGACAGGGGCCCCGGAACCGCATCACGGTTCCGGGGCCCCTCGCACGTCCCGGCGGAATCACCCCAGGGAGTGGTACCGGCCGTCCCAGCGGACCATCGCCGGACCGCGCCGCTCCGCGCCCACCTCGGGCAGGCCCACCACGTCCGCGAAGAACACCGTGTGGTCACCGACCTCCACCCGCTGGCGCACCGAGCACTCCAGCGCCGCCAGGGAGTCGTCCAGCACGATCGCCCCGGTGTGCGCGCCCCGGTGGTGGGACAGGCCCGACACCAGGTGCCGGGCGCTGGGGCGGCCCTCGGCGGCGAACCGCCCCGCCACGGCGCGCTGGTCGGCGGCGAGCACGCTCACCGCGAACGCGCCGACCTCACCCACGACCTCGGCAACGTAGCCCTCCCCGGCCACGCTCAACATCACCACCGGCGGATCCGTGGATATCGACACCAGGGCACTCACCGTCGCCCCGATGTCGTCGCGGCCGTCCGCGACGGTCACCACGGTCACACCGGTCGGCAGCAGCGCCATCGCCTCCAGGTAGGCGCCGCCCGGAACGCTCAACGGATCTCCCACGAGCCGGGCATGCTCAGCGGACCGGAGGCGGGCAGCCCCAACCGGGCGGCCAGGTGCTCCAGCGGCCCCCAGGCGCTCAGCACCGTCTGCGGCTCGGCGGAGGCCACGTCCTCGCTGGACTCGTGCTGACGGAGCCGGTCCAGCGGGTGCGCGCGCGGGAAGACACGGACCGGGAGCGCCCCGGACCCGGCCTTGGCGCGGGCCAGCCGCACCGCCGTCTCGACCCCGCCCAGCTCGTCGACCAGACCGTTCTCCAGGGCGTCCGCGCCGGTCCAGATCCGGCCCTTGGCCACCGCGTGGATCTCGTCCCAGGTGCGGCCCCGGGCGGCGGCGGCCTTCGCCACGAAGTCCTCGTAGATGGTGTCCAGCAGCGTGTTGATGCGCTCCCACTCGGAGTCGCTGAACCCGTTCAGGGTGTCGAACATGCCCGCGTGCGGACCCTCGCTCACAGAGTCGGAGGTGATCCCGAACCGCTCCCGGAGTGCGCCCAGGACCGGCTTGCCGATCAGGACGCCGATGGATCCGGTGATGGTGGCGGGCTGCGCCACGATCGCGTCCGACCCCAGCGCGACGTAGTAGCCGCCCGACCCCGCGACGTCGCCCATGCTCGTGATGACCGGCTTGCCGGCCTCACGGGTCAGCTGGCTCTCCCTGCGGATCAGGTCCGAGGCGATGGCCGAACCCCCGGGGCTGTCCACCCGGAACACCACGGCCCGGACCCGGGGGTCCTGGCGGGCGGCGCGGAAGGCGGCGCAGACGGTGTCCGAGCCCATCACGGTGCCGCCCAGCGGGGAGCGGCGGCTCTTGCCCAGGTTGATGCCGCCGTTGGCGGAGATGAGGGCGATGTGGTCGCCGTTGTCCGCGAACCGGGGCCGGGGCGGCGGGACGTGCTTGCGGTGGTAGCGGGTGACGAACTGGAGGGCGGGCTCGGGGGAGTCCTCGCCCTTCCGGGCGCGCACCTCGGCGTTCAGCTCCGCGTACACCTCGTCGCGGTAGGCGAGCTGGTCGACCAGCCCGGCCTCCAACGCCTCCTGGCCGAGGATCGGCGCGGTCGCGACCAGCTCCCGGACCCGCTCCTCGGTGAGCCCGCGGCTCTTGGCGACCGCAGTGACGATCTGGTCGTTCATGGACTCGACGAGGCGTCCGGCCGCCTCGCGGTGGGCGTCGGTGTACTGCGTCTGGGTGTACGGGTTGATCGCGTTCTTGTACTCGTGCCGGGCCCCGGCCTCGAACTTCACGTCGAGCCGGTCCAGAGCGCCCTTGAGGAACGTGGTGCGCGACATCAGGCCGCTCAGCCCCACCAGGCCGGTGGGGGACAGGACCACTCGGGAGAACGCGGTGGCCAGGTAGTACGGCAGGTTGCCGTCACCGGCCTCCCCGAAGGTGTCCGCCCAGGCCACGGCGGGCTTGCCGGTGGCACGGAAGTCGGCGACGGTGTCGCGCAGCTCCTGGATCTTCGCGATTCCCAGGGAACGGGCGTCCACCCGCACGACGAGACCGCCCACCTCGGGGTCGCGGGCACCTCTGCGAATGCCCTCGAGCACCTCCAGGTAGTGCTGCTTGCGCCTGTTCATGATCTGGCTGAGGGGGTCGCCCGGCGCCTCGTCGGCGACACCCTCCGTGAGGTCCAGCTCCAGGACCAACGGGCCCTTGGGCTGGGGGCCGAACCGGTTGAGGGACAAGGGATCAGTGATCTTCGCGAGGTCCACCATGGACCCAGAGTAGTGCGGGAGGTGGTCCGGCGCGGAGGGTGTGTCGAGGGCGCTATGGTCGACTGTGCTCCGATCTGTCAGACACGAGGTCGGGGACCGTACGAGAAGGGCGGAACGTACCATGGCGGGCACGACGAACCTGGTTCGGCACCGGCAGGGGGTCGGTCGCGTCGCGGCGGTCGCCGCGGCGTCCCTGCTGGCGCTCACCGCCTGCGGTTCCGACGAGGCCTCCGGCGGGATCGAACTGGAGCGCGGCGAGAGCGGCATGATGCCCGCCATCGAACCGCCCGGCCCGGAGGGCTTCGACACCGCCGACGTGATGGGCGTGGCGATCGAGACCCCCGAGGAGTGGGAGGTCCAGAACGACGGCTCCCAGCTGTGCATGACCCCGCCCGGACAGAGCTCCTGCGCCTACGGCTCGATCCAGCTCGTCCCCAAACAGGCCGACAAGCACCCGCAGAGCTGGCCCAAGAAGGACGACGCCTTCCACGACGACGACGGCTGGGCGGACGACACCGACAGCTGCCGCAGCCTCAACACCGCCGCCTCGGGCAACATCGGGGTCGAGGGCGCGACCCTCACCACCGGGCCCGGCAACGTCTTCGAGCACGCGGACGGGCTCAAGTCCCACCACTCGCTGTGGACCGTCACCTGCGACAACGACGACACCTTCGAGGTGCGTATGTGGTTCCTGCCCGAGAGCGACGTGCTCCTCTACGTGTGGTCCGTGGACGCCCAGTACAGCGCCGTCTACGACGAGATCGCCGCGTCGATGGACACCACGGAGTACCGGAACGGGTAGGGGTGGGGGCGTACCTCTTGCACTGTGCCTGCTGAGACCCGGGCTCTAGGGCGCTCGAACGGGCACACCCTTGCGGCGGAGGGGTGCGGGGGGACTCATGCCTGTGGTTGGGGTTCAGACGTGTTTTCTTTGGGCCTCCGCTTCGCTTCGGCCCGGGTTCGGCGCCTTTGCAGAGCTGTTCTTCATCCTCGTCTGCGCCTGGCTCGTTCCTCGCTGGCGGCTTGACTCGTCTTGCAGAACACTCTCCGGCGCTCGAACGGGCACCCCCCAGCGGCGAGGCGTGCGGGCAGCAATCAGGCTTGTGGCGGAGGCTGACGGCTCAGCTCCTGCTGAGGCACGGGCTCTCCGGCGCTCGAACGGGCACCCCCTTGCGGCGAGGCGTGTGGGCAGCATTCAGGCTTGTGGCGGAGGCTGGCGGCTCAGCTCCTGCTGAGGCCCGGGCTCTCCGGCGCTCGAACGGGGCACCCCCTTGCGGCGAGGCGTGTGGGTGGGACTCATGCCTGTGGCGAGGGTGCGAGGTCAGGGCTCACACCTGTGGTTGAGGTGCGGGGTGGGGCTCACCGCTGTGCCCGGGATCTGGAGGGGCTCGGGGGCCGGTTCCGTGCTCCGTGGAGGGGGCTGGGTTTCCGCCCGTGGATTGCCCGAATCGTGTGTCCCGGAAGGGGTCCGAGGACATAGGGTCGTGTTCGGTGAAGCAGTCAACGGAACTTGATGGGGTGCATGCGCTGGTGACCACCATGGGAACGGCGGGACGGGTCGAGCAGTACACGCTGGACAACGGACTGCGTCTGGTGACGGCTCCGGCCTCCACCGGCCAGGTCGCCTCGGTCAACCTCTGGTACGGGGTCGGGTCTCGGCACGAGGTGACCGGCCGCACCGGGTTCGCGCACCTGTTCGAGCACCTGATGTTCCAGGGCAGCGGCAACGTCACCAAGGGCGAGCACTTCGACGTGGTCGAGCGGCTGGGCGGCGACATCAACGCCTCCACCTCGACGGACCGCACCAACTACTTCGAGACGGTGCCCACGCACGCCCTCGACACCGTCCTGTGGCTGGAGTCGGACCGGCTGGCGACCCTGCGCGACGGCATGACCCAGGAGGTCCTGGACAACCAGCGCGACGTCGTCAAGAACGAGCGCCGCCAGCGTTACGACAACCAGCCCTACGGCACGGCCCTGGAGCGCATCCTGCGCCTGGCCTACCCCGAGGGCCACCCCTACCACCACTCCACGATCGGCTCCATGGCCGACCTGGACGCCGCCGACCTGGACTACGTCAAGTCGTTCCACAAGGCGCACTACGGCCCGGACAACTGCGTGCTGACCATCGTCAGCGACCTGGCGTCCGAGGACGTCCTGGCCAGGGTCGAGAAGTACTTCGGCGGTATCCCCGCACGCGAGGAGATCCCCGAGACCCCCGACCCCGCGCTGCACGCCCCCCTGGGCGGCCCCGTGCGGGACGCCGTCACGGAGACCGTCCCGGCCGCCGGGGTGTTCATCGGCTTCCGCGTCCCCTCCTACGGCGAACGCGGCCACGACGCCGCCCAGCTGGCCGCCGCCGTCCTCGGACAGGGCCAGGGCAGCCGCCTGTACCGTTCGCTGGTCGTGGACCGTCCGATCGCCGCCGACGACGGCGGCGGCTCCGCCGACATCCTGCCCTTCCGCTACACCGACAGCCTCCTGCTGGTGAACATGCTGGCCCGCGAGGGGGTGGAGGGCGACGTCCTGGAGCAGGCCATCCGCGAGGAGGTCGCCAAGCTCGGCAACGGGATCACCGACGAGGAGCTCGACCGGGCCCGCGCCGTCCTGGAGCGCGAACACCTGCACTCCATCGCCAGCCCCTCCGGCCTGGCCGACACCATCGGCAGCTGCACCCAGCTGCTCGGCGACCCCGAGCTCGCCTTCACCTGGCCCGAGCGCTGGGCGGACATCACCGCCGAGGAGGTCCGCGCCGCCGCCGCGAACCTGCTCGTCGACGACAACATGCTGATCGTCCGGTTCGACCCCGAACCGGAGACCGCCGCCGAGACGCTCCAGGCGGAAGCCGAGGCCGACGCCGCGGCCCACGCCCAGCAGGCGTAACCGCCCCGTTCCCGCCCAGCCGCAGAAAGAGCCGCAGAGCATGCAGCAGAACCGCCCGGACCTCGGCGCGCCCGCGTCCTTCACGTTTCCCAAGCCCCGGCGGGTCACCGTCGGCGGCGGCACCATCGTCGCCCTCGACGTGCCCGGCCAGCAGCTGGCCTCCCTCCGCCTCGTGCACCCCTTCGGCGGTGCCGTCGAACCGCTGGACGCCATGGGTGTCAGCGCGCTGACCAGCGAGGCGCTGGAGGACGGCCCCGGTGGCAACAGCTCCCTGGCCCCGGCCCTGGAGCGCCACGGCGCGGAGTGGATCGCGCGCGTCAACTGGGACGGCTTCATCACCGGCCTCGACGCGCCCACCAACCGCCTCGGTGAGGCCGTCCACCTGTTCGCGGACGCCGTGCGTCGTCCGGCCCTCAACCCCGACGACGTCGTACGCCGCCGTGAGCAGCTGCTGGAGCGCTTCTGGCTGGACGCCTCCTCCGCCTCCACGCTGGCCATGCGCAGCCTCGGCGGCCAGCTGTTCACCGGCCGTTACGCCACGCCGCTCGCTGGCGGCCCGGTCAAGCTGGCTAACATCACCCCCGAGACCGTCGCGCGCTTCCACGCGGACTCGATCGCCTCGGTCGCCGGAACCCTCGTGGTCGTCGGCGACCTCGCCAACGTGGACCTGGAGGAGCTGGGCCGGATCGTGTTCGGCGACGCCGCGCGCGCGCCCGAGCGCCAGACCACCGAGCCCGCCCCGCCGCCCGGCGACCAGCCGCGCGTGCTCATCGTGGACCGGCCCGGCTCCGTGCAGTCGGCCCTGGTCATCGCCCACCGCGCCCCCTCGCGTTCGCAGGTGGACCTGCCGCGCGCCGAGGGCATCGGGGAGATCCTGGGCGGGATGTTCACCTCCCGCCTCAACATGGAGCTGCGTGAGCGCCTGGGCTACACCTACGGCGCCGGGAGCCGCTTCGACCTGCGCCGCGACAGCGGCGTGTTCTTCATGAGCACGCAGGTCGAGGCAGGGACCACCGCGCACTCGGTCACCTCCTCGCTGGAGCAGGTGAACAAGCTGCGCGACCAGGGCGTCACCGAGGACGAGCTGTCCACGGTCCGCGAGTCCAACACGGTGGGCCTGCCGGTCACCTACTCCACGGCCCGTGCCATGGCCGGAGCGCTGGTCGACATGGTCGTGCACGACCTTCCCGACGACAACGTGGACCGCATCCGCGCCGGGTACGAGAAGCTCACCGCCGAGGACCTGAACACCGCGGCCGTCGAGTACCTTCGTCCTGAGGAAGCCGTCGTGGTGGTGGTCGGTGACGCCGACAGCCTGCGCGAACCGCTGGCCAAGACCGGTGTCGGTCCGGTCGAGGTGCGCACGCCCGAGTCCCTCTGGAGCTGATCGTCCGACTCCTCCCGCGCGGGCACGCGCGCACGCACGTGCACGTGCGTGCCGCCCGGGTCAAGGATCGGAGGGGGAGAGCCTCGTCACGGTATGCGCGGCTCTCCCTCGGACATAACGAAACCGAACCTATGTGTCAGCCATCAGACAACCAGCGGCGTGGCCCCGGCGTCATCCTGGTATAACGAGTGATCCGTGCACCTAAGTGGTGACAGCGACCGCAATGCTCCGCAGGAGGCCACCATGGCCGGTGAATGGACCCGTGGATAACCGTGTCCTCCCTAGAAGACCCGCACACCCAGCGGCCCCAGACGTCGCCCGACTCCGCGCGTCCCGAGGCGGCCGTGGCTGAGCCGGAGGGCGGTGGTCGGCTGCTCAAGGGTCGCTACCAGCTCACCTCCGAGATCGCGCGCGGCGGTGTCGGCACCGTCTGGCGCGCCACCGACCTGGTCATCAAGCGGGAGGTGGCGGTCAAGGAGCTCCGCCTGCCCTCGGACCTGAGTCGCAACGAACGCGAGTCGCTGGTCCAGCGCACCACGCGGGAGGCCAGGGTCGCCGGGCGCCTGGTGCACCCCAGCCTCGTCACCGTCCTCGACGTCGTGGACGAGGACGAGCGGCCGTGGATCGTCATGGAGCTGCTGGAGGCCTCCACCCTGGAGGAGATCATCCAGGTCGGTGGCCCGCTGCCCTACCAGCGCGTGGCCGAGATAGGGCTCCAGCTGATCGACGCGCTCAAGGTGGCGCACAACGAGGGCATCGTCCACCGCGACGTCAAGCCCGACAACGTCATGATCAGCGAGGCGGGCCGGGTGGTGCTGACCGACTTCGGCCTGGCCGCCTGGAACGGCGAGTCCGCGCTGAGCGCCTCCGGACGCATCATCGGTTCGCCCGCCTACATCCCGCCGGAGCGCGCCAAGGCAGGTCCGGTGGGCCCGGAGTCCGACATCTGGTCCCTGGGCGCGACCCTGTACGCGGCGGTCGAGGGCTACCCGCCCTACGACCGCAAGGGCTACATCAAGATCCTCCGTCAGGAGCCGTTGGACGAGCCCAAAGAGGCCACCAACGCCGGTCCGCTCGCCCCGGTGCTCGCGGGGATGCTGCGGGTCGAGCCGGGTGAGCGGCTGAGCGCGGAGAACGCCGCCAAGATGCTGCGGATCGCGGCCCTGGCCCCGTGGGCGCCCGAGCGCACCGACGCGGAACGGACCGCTGAGGCCGCCGCCGGAGGTGAGGACTCCGCCGAACCGGAGGAGCGTGAGTCGGCGCGGGAGCACTTCCGCGCGGGCGCGCACGTGCTGGCCGAGTCCATCAGCGAGCGGCTGCGCAACAGCCCCGAGGCGGTGAACTCGATCATGCTGTCGATCCGCGAGTCCACGGAGACGCTGGGCCTGACCAAGTCGGGCAAGCACTCGGAGCGCAGCCACCTGACCGTGGCCGCCGGTGTGGTCCTGGGCGTGGTCGCCCTGCTGGCCCTGGTCGTGTGGGCGCTCTTCGGCCTGTGACCACCGCACACACGAAGAGGCGCGCGAACGGGTTCGCGCGCCTCTGGTCGTTCCTGGGTCCCACGGGCCCCGCCGAGGGGACGCCGGGGGGAGTGGGGCCGGCGGGATTCGAACCCGCACTGTACAGCACCTAAAGCTGCCGTCTCCTGCCGTTGGACTACGGCCCCGACGGGGTCACTCTACCGGGATCGGGGACTCGACCGGCCGTCCGGGGCCCGTGGCCTCCGGACGGCCGGTCGGCGGACTCAGACGCCCAGTTCCTTCTTGACGCGGTCCACGTGGCCGGTCGCCTTCACGTTGTAGAAGGCCTTGGTCACCTTGCCGTCGGCACCCACGATGACGGTGGAGCGGATGACGCCCTGGACGACGCGGCCGTAGTTCTTCTTCTCGCCGAAGGCGCCGTAGGCGCGGAGGGTGTCCTTGTCCGGGTCGCCGACCAGGGTGAAGGTCAGGCTCTCCTGCTCCCTGAACCGGGCCAGCTTCTCGGAGGTGTCCGGGGAGACGCCCAGGACGGTGAACCCGGCGGCGGCGAACTCCGCGATGTTGTCACGGAAGTCGCAGGCCTGCGTGGTGCACCCGGGAGTCATGGCGGCCGGGTAGAAGTACAGGACGACGCTCTTGCCGGTGTCGGCCAGGACCTTGCTCAGGGTGACGGGCTGGCCGTCGGCGTCGCTGAGGGTGAAGTCGGGTGCCTGGTCGCCGGGCTCAAGGCGGATGGGGTCGCTCACGTTGTGTCTTCCTGTCTGCTGCTGGCGGACCGCGTGCGACGGTCCGCGTCGTTTCACGCCTCACAGTACGAGATCCGCCTGAGCGCCGGGAGGGCCGGTTCGTCGGCGCTGGTCGTCCGGGCGGATGATCTTCGGTTGCGATTCCGGTTCGGTTCATCCGCTTTGGGATCGACCAACGGTTCGATCACCTATTGTTGAGCCTGTGCTATAGGTTGGTCGTCCTCTGGGACATGGCGCAGCGTGCGCGGGTCGCCCGTGACCCGATGGTGTGTCCGACGGCCACGGACCGGGACACATCCGCTTCGCTTTGGGAGTAGTTCGTCACGATGCCTGGATACACACTCGACGAGGTCAGGGCTCGTACCCTCAAGGAACGCGACTCCTGGTTGACGGTGTACCTGGTCGACCCGATCGCGGTCCGGCTCGTGCGACTCCTCGCCAACCGGACGGCCGTCACCCCCAACCAGCTGACCGTCGTCGCCCTCTTCCTCGGTCTGGGCGCGGCCGTGTGCTTCGCGTTCGGCTACTGGCAGCTCCTGCTCCTGGGAGCGCTGCTCTACTACGCCTGCTTCCTCGTGGACTGCACGGACGGCAAGCTGGCCCGCCTCACCGGCTCGGAGTCGCTCTTCGGAGCCTGGATGGACTACGTCTCGGACCGGTTCCGGGTCCTGGTGTGCGTGGTCGCCCTCATGGGCGGCCAGTTCCGGGAGACCGGCCACGTGGCGTTCGTCTGGCTGGCGCTGGCCGTGGTCTTCCTGGACATGCTGCGCTACCTGAACGCCCTCCAGGTGTACAAGGTCCGCCGTGAGATGCGCTCGCACCTGGCGGCGGCCCTGGAGCGGGCCCGCGCCACCCTGTCCATGCTGGAGCCGGAGCGCGACGCCACCGGCGACGCGACGGGTGGCGGCGGCCGCACCATGAGCGACGGCGGCGAGCAGGCGGTGCTGCGGCACGGCATCGGAGTCCTGGAGCAGATCCTGCGCAGCCAGAACGAGCGGGAGGCGCGCAACCAGCGGACCGCCGGGAAGCAGCCGGACCTGACACTGCCCAAGGTGGACCTGCACCAGGAGTTCCGTACGCGTTTCCCCTGGTACCAGCGCTTCTGGGCGGCGCTCAACGCTCGTCGGGTCCGGACCCACCTGGTGGGCGGGATCGAGTTCCAGATGGCGGTCTTCGTGGTGGCGCCGGTCGCCGCGGTGGTCTTCGGGCCGCCGGTGATCGGCTGGATCACCGCGTTCGTGGGCGTTTTGCTGCTCGCCTTCGAGATCGCCATCATCTATAAACTGTGGTTGTCCACGCGGGACTTCTTCCGCGTGGTCGACGGAATCGATGGCGCGCTGAGATTCTCCGGTCCGTTCGACGGCGCGGAGGAACAGGGTCGGGACACCGGCTCGGACTCGGACTCTCAGACAACCGTGCGCTAGTGAAGAGAGGCACCCCATGACGGGACACGAGACCGAACCGCGCCAGACCCCCGCCGAACTCCAGGCCGAGATCACCCGAGAGCAGCGTCGGCTGGCGGAGACGCTGGACGAGCTCAGCGTGCAGGCCCGACCGGCCAACATCGCCCGGCGGCAGATCGACCGGGCCAAGGACCGGGGGACCCGGATCTTCGACGAGGCGCGTGCGCTCGTGTTCGGCGGCGGCGCCGTGCGAGTGGAGAGCCGCCTGGTGCACCCCGAGGAGGGCAGCATCGTGGTCAAGGGCGACGACAAGGTGGTGACCACCTACCAGTCGCGCGGCCAGCTGCCCCCGGAGGCGCTCATCCTCATGGCCGGGGTGGGTACGGTCGTCGCGGTGGGCGTCGTCGCCTGGGCGGTCCGCCGCAGGAGGAAGTAGCCGCGTCCGGGCCGTTCCCGGACCGCACCGAACGTGAGGACGGGGCCCGCGCGAACTCTCGCGCGGGCCCCGTCGTCGTGTGGTGCGCCGTCGTCCGGGCGCGGGATCAGAGGAAGGTCCGGCCCTCGCCCCGGTAGGTGGGGACGGCTCCCTCGTAGGTCCCGGTGTCGGAGTCGACGAGGTGCAGGGTGTCGAAGCGTTCGCACAGCTCCCCGGCCTTGGCGTGGCGCATCCACACGCGGTCACCGACACGGAGCTCGCGCGCGGCCTCACCGATCAGCGGGGTCTGCACCTCCCCGGCTCCCTCCGTGGGGCTGTAGGAGAGCCCCGACGGCAGATGGGGGACCGGGGGACGGTGGGCGTCGGCCGGGCCGGAGGCCGGGTAGCCGCCGCCCAGGACGGTGGCCACGTTCGGCGCGGGTCGGCGGACGACGGGCAGGGCGAACAGGGCGGCGGGACGGCCCCGGAACGCCCGGTACTGGTCGAACAGGTGCGGTTGGTAGAGGCCCGACCCGGCGGCCAGCTCGGTCACCGCGCGTTCGCGCCCGGTGGTGTGGAGGCTGCCGGTGCCGCCGCCGTTGACGAAACGGGGCACGGCGACGCCGCGGACGGCACGGGTGATCGCGGCTCTTCGTCTGGCCAGTTCGACGGCGGAGCGGCGCTGGACGGCGCGCAGGACCCGCCCGTACAGGGGACGGCCGGGGGGCGCGTCGCCCACTCCCGCGATCTGCCCCTCGTAGGCCATGATCCCGTCCAGTTCCAGCTCGGGGCGGCGCACGACGGCGCGGGCCAGCGCGGCGGCCTGCGCGGGGGTGCGGACGGGGGACCGGTAGGCGCCCACGCGCAGGCCGGAGCCGAGCGGCTGCCAGCTGGTGTCGATGTCCAGGCAGACCCGGATCGGGGGCGCGTCGGGAGCGCGGTCGGCCCGTGCCGCCGCGTCGCGGATGAGGTCGAGGTGGGCGGTGTCGTCGACCATCAGGGTGATGACGCGGGCGGCGGCCGGTGAGGAGGCGAGTTCGGCCAGGGCGTCGGTGTCCGCCGTGGGGTAGGCGACGAGGATGTCGTCGCTGAGCGGTTCGGTGTCGCCGGTGGCCAGCCAGAGCGCCTCCGGGAGGGTGAAGGCCATGACGCCCTCGTACCCGGGCAGGCCGAGGACGGTGCGCAGGAGTGCCCTGGAGCGTACGGACTTGCTCGCCACCCGGATGGGACGGCCGTGGGCGCGGCGGGTCAGGTCGGCGGCGTTGGCGCGGAAGGCGGCCAGGTCGACCATGGCGAAGGGGGCCTGGATGTCGCGCGTCGCGGCCTCGTACTTCTCACGCAGTCTCGTCATGTTCCCGAGGATGCCAGAACATGAATGAGCTTCATATTGTCCGGAGGGCCCGATTTCGTGCTTTTCCGGTCAGGAGCGGTGACGCGGGATACCCGGAGGGCGGCCCCGTGGGTGCCACACGCTGGATATCCTGGGGCGTCACGGCTGATCAGCCGGTCGACCCCGGGAGTTGTTTCCTTTCATGAACGAGCGCGAGTACGTCCTGACCCTCTCCTGCCCCGACAGCCGGGGTATCGTCGCGGCGGTGGCCAACCTGTTGGCCGACCACGGGTGCAACATCACCGAGAGTCAGCAGTACGGCGACCACTTCAGCGGTCGCTTCTTCCTCCGGACCCAGTTCGTGGCGGAGGCGGGGCCCGCGGGCGCGGTCAGCGAGGACGCCCTGCGCGGGGCCTTCGCGTCCCTGGCCGGTGGGTTCGGCGGCGGCGACGGCGGCTCGTTCGTGGAGTGGGACCTCCAGGCGCGGGACGTGCGCCCGCGCATGATCGTCATGGTGTCGCGGTTCGGGCACTGCCTCAACGATCTCCTGTACCGCCAGCGCAGCGGCCTGCTGGACATCGACATCGCGGCGGTGGTCTCGAACCACCCCGACCTGGAGTTCCTGGCCGACTCCTACGGCGTGGACTTCCACCACCTGCCCGTCACCCCCGAGAACAAGGGTGAGCAGGAGGGCCGGGTCCTGGAGCTGGTCGACTCCTACGACGTGGACCTGGTGGTGCTGGCCCGCTACATGCAGGTGCTCTCCGAGCAGCTGTGCACCAAGATGTCCGGGCGCATCATCAACATCCACCACTCCTTCCTCCCCAGCTTCAAGGGCGCCCGGCCCTACCACCAGGCGCACGCGCGCGGGGTGAAGCTGATCGGCGCCACCGCCCACTACGTCACGGCCGACCTGGACGAGGGCCCGATCATCGAGCAGGAGGTCTCCCGGGTCGACCACACCCACAGCCCGGAGCAGCTCACCGCGATCGGCCGGGACCTGGAGTCCGTGGCCCTGGCGCGCGCCGTGAACTGGCACGCCCAGCGACGGGTCCTGCTCAACGGGGACAAGACGGTGATCTTCGGCTAGGAGCCGCCGCCCGGCCCGGCGGCGTGGCGGCGCGACACGATTTCGGACGCAGGGGTGCCTACGGGCGCCCCTGACGTTTTTCCAGCCCAGCCGGGGTTCCGGAAGTGGTTTTGGGGCAAGGATGGTGACACCGTTACCCTTCTGACCTGCAAATCATGACTCCAAGTGTCTTGTTGGCTACATAGCGTGCGTATAAGGTGTGATGAGGTCGAAACCGTTCCGGTCGTCCCGACCGGGGCGACACGGGTTTCGGACTGACAACCCTGAGCCGTAACGGCTCTGATCAGGGGGACACTCATGGGCAAGCACTTCGACGACGCCGCCGGCAAGGGCAAGGAAGCCCTCGGCAAGGTCACCGGCGACAAGGGCACCGAGGCCGAGGGCAAGTTCGACCAGGCCAAGTCCGGGGCCAAGGACGCCGCCGACAAGGCGAAGGACAAGGCCGAGGACCTCAAGGACAAGGCCGAGGACAAGATCAAGGGCGTCTTCAAGAAGAAGTAGCGGCGTCCAGAACGGCTTTTCGCACTGCGTAGGGGGACCAGTGTCGGACATCAAGACCGAATCCGCGGTACCGAGCGCCCGTGAGTCCAAGGGCGGCCGCGACTCCGATAGCAGGCACGAGCAGGGGCACACCCAGATCGCTGACGGCGTCGTGGCCAAGATCGCCGGTATGGCGGCCCGCGAGATCGGCGGCGTCCACGCCATGGGCGGCGGGGCCGCGCGCGTGGTCGGTGCGGTGCGCGACGCCGTGAGCGGCGGCAGCTCCTCCGGGTCGGTGGCGCAGGGCGTCTCCGTCGAGGTGGGGGAACGCCAGGCCGCCGTCGACATCGACCTGGTCGTCGAGTACGGGGCCGCCATCCAGGACCTCGCCGCCGCGGTACGGCGCAACGTCACCCACGCGGTCGAGCGGATGACGGGCCTGGAGGTCACCGAGATCAACATCCGGGTGGACGACATCCACCTGCCCGGGGACGACGAGTCCGCCGACCGCGGCGACTCCGAGCCCAGGGTCCAGTAGCCGTGGGCGGCGACGACCGGGGCGCGATCGCACGGGCTCTCGCGGAGGGCGCGCTGCGCTTCTCCGACGTGGTGGAACTGTCCTCCGGATCCTTCGGAACCCTGAGCACCGCGGTGCCGGGGGGACGGGTCCGGGGGGTGGCCGTGCGGGACGACCACGTCGAGGTCGGTGTGGTCCTCCGCTACGGGCGACCGCTACCGGAGGTCGCCGCCGAGATCCGCCGGGGCCTGGCCCCGCTGTCCGGCGGCCGCGCCGTCCACGTGTCCGTGGAGGACGTGGTCGCCGGGCTCGGAGACGGCACACGCACCGCCAGCTAGACCTACAAGCAGGGATTAGAGGGGGTAGCCATGTGGCCCATCGTCGGACTGTCCTACGGGACGGTACTCGGGCTCGCTGCGGCGTTCGGCGGGTTCCCCGCCTTCGCGTTGGTACTGGTCCTCGGCCTCGTCGGGTTCGTCGCGGGCCGGGCGATGGAGGGTGAGATCGACCTCGCCGAGATGTTCACACGGCGGTCGGCGTAGACAGGGGTGAGGTCGTGGTCGGGGTTCGCAGTGACACCGTCCCTCGTCAGCGGGGGCACGCCCCCGAGGGGGAGCCCGGGAGGCACACCCGGGTCCGGGACCCCGGAGGCCGCACGGAGATTCCCGGGGCCGCCATCGAGAAGGTGGCGGCCAGGGCCGTCGGGGAGGTCGCCGGGGCACGGGCCGTGCGGTCGAGGGCGGCTCGCGCCAGGGTGAGCGGGGAGATCGTCCTCCTGAGGCTGCGGGTCGGGGTGCGCTACCCGAGGCCCGCCCGCCAGGTGGCCGAAGAGGTGCGCGGCCACGTCAAGGACCGGGTCGAGCGGATCACCGGCAAACAGGTCCACCACATCGACATCGAGATCGCGGAGCTGGTGCGCTGACATGACCACTGTGGAAGAGGCGCTCGCGCGTCCGAGCCAGGGGATCGACCGCCGCGCCAAGCGGGTCGCCGTCCACACGTTCCGACCACGCAGGTCCTGGCCGGCGGTCCTCACCGGGTTGCTGATCCTGGTGGTGGCCGTGGTCGCCGCGGCCGAGGTGATCGCCGCGCTCGCGGGCAATCCGCTGCGGCTGATCCCGGTCGGCCCGGCCACGGACTACGCCGCCGCCACGACCTGGTCCGAACCGTCGGTGCAGATCGCCTCGGCGGTCCTGGCGCTGATCGGGTTGGCCCTGATCGTGGTGGCGCTGGCCCCGGGGCGGAGCCGGTGGACCGCGTTGCGTACCGACGACCCGGCGCTGGTCGTCGGCCTGACCCGGCCCGCGCTGAGGCGGGCGGTGGCGTCCGCCGCTCAGGACGTGAGCGGGGTCGAACACGTGCACGTGGCCGTGCGCGGCAACCGGCTCCGGGTTCACGTGCGCACCGGGATGCGTGACTCGCACGGGCTGCCCGCCGAGGTCACCTCGGCCGTGGAGCACCGGCTGGAGGAGTTGGCGCCGCTGCGCAGCATGCGGATCGCCACGCACGTTCGATACGCGGAGGGTTGACCATGGCGCGGGACAGGTCTCGAAGGTCGGCCCGGGGCAACCGCCTGGGCCTGGTGATCGTGGGAGTCGTCCTGCTGGCGGCGGGCCTCGCGGCCCTGGCCGTCGGACGGGGGCTCCTCGGCGGGGACCTCGCCGCCACCCCGCTGCTCGGGGACCGGACCAACGCGGTGCTCGCCCAGCAGTGGGTGCCCTACGTGGCGGTGGCCGTCGCGTTCGTGGCCGGGTTCCTGGCCCTGCGCTGGCTGATGGTGCAGGGCATGAACGACACTGTGGGCCGTCTGTACCTCGCCCGCGACGAGGCGGGCAACGTGGAGATGCCGGAGAGCGCCGCCCGGGGCGCCCTGGAGCAGGAGGTCGCCGACTATCCCGGGGTGCGTCGGGCCCGTGCCCGCCTCACGGAGTCGGGCGACCACCCCCACCTTCGGCTGGCGCTGACCCTGGAGGACGACGCCGACGTGGCGGGGATCTGGCGGCGCGTCCGCTCGGAGGCCATCACCAACCTGCGCGGCGCCCTCGAACTCGACCAGGTCCCCGCCGTCATCCGGATGTCCATGACCGCTCCGGCCAGGAACCCCCGGCGCAGTCTCGCCTGAGCCACCCCGCGAACGGGAAGGGGGCGGCGCCGGAAGCGCCGCCCCCTTCCGTGTGTGCCGGTCAGTCCAGTGCGGGACTACTTCCTTGAGCCAATACCGAGGTGGACCTGTTTCGATGTTCTGGCTCGATCGGGAGTTATGGGAACGACGTGAGAATGGCCGTGCTTTCCACGAGAATCGGTGGGAGGCCGAAAGCGACGTGGAGGCTGGCGGCCACCTGTGCGCTCATGGGACTCATCGCCAGCTGATGACCGTCGAGACGTTCCCGGGCATCTCGGAAAGCTCCTCCGGGGCGCCGGACCCGTCCGTCGGCACCTTGTACCAGCTGGCGGGACCGCTCTGGGGTTCGTTGCGGAAGAGGACCTCGCCGCCGTCGGGAGAGGGCACGACGTGCGAGTTCACCCCGTCGCCGTCGGGGGACAGCGTCCGATCGACCGGCAGGGGCTCCCACAGGTTCCGTGGGGTGGTGGAGTTCTCCTCCTCGTAGCCCTCGAGGGTGGTCTCGGTGAACTCCAGGACGCTCAGCACCTCGTCGTCGAAGAGCAGGGTGTTGGCGTCGAGGGCCCGGACGGTGCCGCTGGCGTCGACGTCCACCTCGGTGGTGCGGTCCCTGTTGAGGAAGTTGAGGGTCAGGTCGACCACGTCGTCGTCGGCCTGGTCCCCGATGTCGAAGAAGGACAGCCCCAGGTCGTTGTTCTGGACCACCGTCGAGCCGTCGAGGACCACGGCCATCGGTGTGCTCTGGCCGTCGTCGATGGCGGCCCTGTCCAGACCGGGCATGACCGTGAGGTGCTCGCACATCTGCTGGGTGTCGCAGGTGCCGAGGTCGGTGAACTCGCCGTTCTCCAGGTCGAGGGCCCGGACGACGTCCTCGCTCTCACCGGTCTCCGACACGAAGACGATCCTGTCCCGCTCCGGGTCGGCCACGGGGTGCAGGTGGTCGGCCGGGCCCTCGGAGCCGGCGTCCTCGGGGGCGGGGCTGAGCGCCGTGAACGTGCCGTCCTCGGCCATGACCCCGAACCCCGTGACGGCGACGCCGTCGACCCTCTCCGCGAAGGTGCCCAGGACCAGGCCGCGTTCGGGGAAGAGGGACGGCGCGCCCGTGTCGCAGGAGGTCTCCAGGGAGAGGCTCTGCGGTTCCACCGCACGACCGTGGGAGAGGTCGTCGGACTCGGCGTGGACGGCCTCGGCCGTGTCGAAGCGGACGCTGGTGATCTCCCGGGCGTCCTCGGGGGAGCGGAGGGTGAACTCCAGCCAGCCGGGCTGGCACTCCGCGGTGAGGATGCCCGGGGCGGCCAGCGAGCCCGACCCCGTGGACCTCTCGCGGGCGGGACCGCTCTCCTCGGTGTCGGGTGCCTCCGTCTCCTCGGAAGCGCTCTCCCCGGGCTCCGTGGGAGCGGGTTCCTCTGTTCTGAGGAGGCCGCAGCCGGAGAGCACCAGGGCCAGGGCGGCCGCGGGGGCGAGCACTCGGAGGGCGGGGGGAATGGTTCTGGAGGTCACGGCCGAAATCTATACCACGGGTCGTCCGGGCGAATTCCCGGAGCGGGGGGAATGGTGACGGAGACGGTCACGTGTTTCTCGCGGGAGCGCGCCGGAAAGCGGCGGACCGCTGGTGATCCGTGACCCCTCCGGGTGGCCGGAACCGGCCAGGAAGGGGCGAGTCTGGTGGCGAGCGGAGCTCAAGCCACCAGACCCGGGGTGCCGACCGACGAGGGCGAGCGGGTGGGAGCTCGAGCCCGGTCATCGGCCGTGCCCCCCGTACAACCAGGGGATGAACCAGGACATTCCCGGCACTGGCTCAGCACTCGATGACGTTGACGGCGAGGCCGCCTCGGCTGGTCTCCTTGTACTTGTCGTGCATGTCGCGGCCGGTGTCGCGCATGGTCCGGATGACCTTGTCCAGGCTCACGAAGTGGCTGCCGTCGCCGCGAAGGGCCATACGGGTGGCGCTGATCGCCTTGACCGAGGCGAGCGCGTTGCGTTCGATGCAGGGGATCTGCACCAGGCCGCCGATCGGGTCGCAGGTCAGCCCCAGGTTGTGCTCCATCGCGATCTCGGCCGCGTTCTCCACCTGCGCGGGGGAGCCGCCCAGGACCTCGGCCAGACCGGCCGCGGCCATGGAGGAGGCCGAACCCACCTCGCCCTGGCAGCCCACCTCCGCACCGGAGATCGACGCGTTCTGCTTGAACAGGATGCCGATGGCCGCCGCCGTCAGCATGAAGCGGACCACGCCCTCGTCGCCCGCGCCCGGGCTGAAGTGCAGGTAGTAGTGCAGGACCGCCGGGACGATACCGGCGGCGCCGTTGGTCGGCGCGGTCACCACGCGTCCGCCCGCGGCGTTCTCCTCGTTGACCGCCAGCGCGTACAGCGTGATCCAGTCGCTGCCGCGCATCGGGTCCGGGTCCACGTGGGTGGGGGCGAGCAGCCCGTGCTCGTCGCAGTTGCCGCCCAGCTGACGGTAGAGCCGGTGCGCGCGGCGGGGCACCTTCAGGCCCCCGGGCAGGCTGCCCTCGGTGGACACGCCGCGACGCACGCACTGGCGCATCGCCGTCCAGATCTCCAGGAGCTCCTCCCGGATCTGGTCCGGCGTCCGCCCGAAGGCCTGCTCGTTCGCGAGCATCAGCGCGCTGATCGACATGCCGGTCTGCTCGCACAGCTCCAGCAGTTCCTCGGCGGAGGAGAAGGGGTGGGGCAGGACGGTGTCGTCGGCCTTGATCCGGTCGGCGCCCGCGGCCCTCTCGTCCACGACGAAGCCGCCGCCCACCGAGTAGTACACCTTCGCGGCCACCTCGGCGCCGGAGGCGTCCAGCGCCAGGAAACGCATCCCGTTGGGGTGGTCGGGCAGGCTCTCCCTGCGGCGGAAGTCCACGTCTACGGCGGGGTCGAAGTCCACCGCCGGGCCCTCGGGGCCACCCAGGAACAGTCTTCGGTCCGACCGGACCCCCTCCACGAGGCGGGGGACGGCGTCCACGTCGACGCCCTCGGGGGTGTGCCCCATCAGCCCCAGGATCACGGCGGTGTCGCTGCCGTGCCCCTTGCCGGTGAGTGCCAGTGAGCCGTACAGCTCCGCCCGCACGTGGGTCACGCGCGACAGGAGGTCCTCGGAGCGCAGGCCGGACACGAACGTCCGAGCCGCCTTCATCGGACCGACGGTGTGGGAACTCGACGGACCGATACCGATCTTGAACAGGTCGAAGACACTGATGGCCATGGCTGTCCTCCTCGTTGAGCACAGGGGTGGGGCCGTGGTGACCGGCGCCGTGTGGGCCCGCGCGGCCCACACGGCGGGGACTGCTACAGGTTCGGGTAGAGCGGACGCTTGGCGGCCAGAGCGGTGACCCGGTCGCGCAGGGCGGCCTCGTCGAACTCGGGCTTGAGCGCCTCGGCGATGACGTCCGCGACCTCGGCGAAGTCACCCTCGTCGAACCCGCGCGTGGCCAGGGCCGGGGTCCCGATCCGCAGGCCCGAGGTCACCATCGGCGGCCGGGGGTCGTTCGGGACCGCGTTGCGGTTGACCGTGATCCCGACCGAGTGCAGCCGGTCCTCGGCCTCCTGCCCGTTGAGCTGGGAGTCGACCAGGTCGACCAGGACCAGGTGGACGTCGGTGCCGCCGGTCAGGACCTTGACCCCGACCTTGGAGGCGTCCGGCTGGGTGAGCCGCTCCGCGAGGATGCGGGCGCCCGCCACCGTGCGGCGCTGGCGCTCGGCGAACTCCTCGCTCGCCGCGACCTTGAACGAGACCGCCTTGGCCGCGATCACGTGCTCCAGGGGTCCGCCCTGCATGCCGGGGAAGACCGCGGAGTTGATCTTCTTGCCGAGCTCGGCCCTGGACAGGATCATCCCGCCGCGCGGGCCGCCGAGCGTCTTGTGGGTCGTGGTGGTGACCACGTCCGCGAACGGCACCGGGTTGGGGTGCAGTCCGGCCGCGACCAGACCGGCGAAGTGCGCCATGTCCACCATGAGCAGCGCGCCGACCTCGTCGGCGATCTCGCGGAACCTCGCGAAGTCGAGGTGGCGCGGGTAGGCGGACCAGCCCGCCACGATCATCTTCGGCTGGTGCTCCCTGGCCAGGGCGGCGACCTCGTCGTAGTCGACGGTGCCGTCCTCGTCGCGCACGTGGTAGGCCACGGCGCTGAGGATCTTGCCGGAGTAGTTGATCCGCATGCCGTGGGTCAGGTGACCGCCGTGGGCCAGGTCCAGGCCCAGGATGGTGTCACCCGGCTTGAGCAGCGCGAAGTACACGGCCGTGTTGGCCTGCGCGCCCGAGTGCGGCTGCACGTTGGCGTGCTCGGCGCCGAACAGCTCCTTGGCGCGGTCGATCGCCAGCTGCTCGACGACGTCGACGTGCTCGCAGCCGCCGTAGTAGCGACGGCCGGGGTAGCCCTCGGCGTACTTGTTGGTCAGGACCGTGCCCTGGGCCTCCAGGACCGCCTGGGGGGCGAAGTTCTCGGAGGCGATCATCTCCAGGGTGTCGCGCTGGCGCGCCAGTTCGGCGTCGACGGCGGCCGCGACCTCCGGGTCGAGTTCGCCCAGGGTCTGGTTGAGAAGGTTGTCGCTGGTCATGCTAGTTCTCGCCTTCGGTCAGCTTGGTGTACTCCTCGGCGGAGAGCAGGTTCGCGGGCTGCTCGGAGAAGCGCACCCTGAACAGCCAGCCACCCTCGAAGGGCTCGGAGTTGATGGTCTCGGGGGCGTCCTCGAGCGCCTCGTTGACCTCCACGACCTCTCCGGTGACGGGGGAGTAGATGTCGCTGACGGACTTGGTGGACTCCACCTCGCCCGCGGTCTCGCCGGCGGTGACCTCGTCACCGACCGCCGGGGTCTCGACGAAGACGATGTCACCCAGCGACTCGGCGGCGAAGGCCGTGATCCCGACGGTGGCGACCCCGTCCCTGACCGCGATCCACTCGTGTTTGGCGGTGTAACCCAGCTCCGTGGGAACGCTCACTTCAACTCTCCTTGGAGGTGTTCCATTTGTCTGCCGTGCGCCCGTACGGCGACCCGGCCCGGCCTACGCCTGGCCACGCCCCGACCGTGCCGGTCCCTCGTGGGGATCCGGCCGCGCGGGGCGTGCAGGTTCTCGGGTCCGCCGGTGGCGGCCCCGCTTCCTACGACTGCCGCTGGTAGAACGGCAGCTCGACCACGTCGACGTCCTCGCCCCGTCCGCGCACGTCCACGGTGAACGCGCCGGTCGAGGTGTCGAGGTCGCCGTCCACGTAGGCCATGGCGATGGGGCGGCCCAGGGTGGGGGAGGGGGCGCCACTGGTGGTGACTCCGATGACGGTGCCGTCGCGCAGGACGTCCTGGCCCTTGCGGAGCGGACGGCGGCCGCGCGAGGCGAGGCCGATCAGACGCCGACCACGGGCGGTGCGCGAGGCCTCCTCCAGCGCGGCGCGGCCCACGAAGTCGCCCGGCTTGTCGAGCTTGACCACGCGGCCCAGTCCGGCGTCGAAGGGGGTGAGGTCGGCCGAGAGCTCCTGGCCGTAGAGCGGCATCCCGGCCTCCATACGGAGGGTGTCGCGGGAGGAGAGACCGGCCGGGACCAACCCGTGCGGGGCGCCCTCGGCCATGAGCGCCGCCCACACCTCGGGGGCGCGGTCGGCGGGCCGGACGAAGATCTCGAACCCGTCCTCGCCGGTGTAGCCGGTGCGGGCGAGCAGGACCGGTACCCCGGCCACGGTGTGCTCGTACCCCGCGTAGTAGCGGATGTCGTCCAGGTCGGCGTCGGTGAGCGGGGCGAGGATCTCCACCGCGCGCGGGCCCTGGATCGCGATGAGCGAGTAGTCGGCGGACTCGTCCGCGACCTCGACGTCGAAGCCGGAGGCGCGCTCGGCCAGGGCGGAGGCGACCACGGGCACGTTGGCCGCGTTGGCCACGACCAGGTACTCGTCCTCGCCGAGCCGGTACACGATGAGGTCGTCCAGGACCCCGCCGTCCTCGGCGGTGATCATGGTGTAGCGGGCGCGGCCGACCTTGACCTTGGACAGGAAGCCGACCAGGGCGTGGTCGAGGGCCTCGGCTGCCTGCGGGCCGGTCAGCCGGATCTCGCCCATGTGGGAGAGGTCGAACAGCCCCGCGGCCTCACGGACGGCGGTGTGCTCGGCGGTCTCGCTGCTGTAGCGGAGGGGCATCAGCCATCCGGCGAAGTCGACGAGCGTCGCCCCGGCCTCTTCGTGGATCTTGTGCAGCGCGGTGAGACGCGGCGCGGTCGCGGACTCTGACATGGGCACTCCCGAGAGGATGGGTGTCGTGCGTAAGGCGTTGCCATCCTCCCCCTCTGTCATGGGTGCCTGAGAGCTTCACCGCGCGCTCGGCGTGGTTTGCACCTTCGGCGAGGGAACGCGTCCCTGCTTTCCAGAGTGGTCTCGCCCGTACGGTCCGCTGTGCCTGAGAGGTTGTCTTCGGGGAGGGATTGCTCCTTCGGCGGCCCACGCTGGATACGCGGACACTCTCCCGTACGGGGTCAGCAACACACTCAGCCTAGCAGCGGAGAACTGGGGCGCCCAAGACTGCCCGGGCGGTTGTGGACGACCGCGCCACCCCGGCTCAGACAGGCCGGGACGACCTTCGCGACACGGTCCGCCGAGGTCACGAAGCGTGGTGTGTGACCACCGTGCATGCCCTAGCTTTGTGGGTGGACGTTCCTTCGGACAGCCCTGTGGAGGAGACGAGTGCGTACCGACACCGAACACGCTCCCGGGAGGCCGGGGCACGCCCCCGGCCGTTTCGCCCTCGGAGCGGCGGGTTGTGCCCTCACCCTGTTCGGCGGGGTCGCCTGCGCGGCGACCGACGACACGGAGCCCGCCCAGGGCACCGTCGGCAACCCCGTACAGCTGGGCGACGTGCAGACCGTGGAGCGTGAGGACCTGGAGGCGGTCTTCGCCGAGGCCGGGGTGAAGGGGACGTTCGTGCTCTTCGACGCCGGTGACCGGTCCGCCGTCGTCGTGAACCCGGACCAGGCGGACGAGCGCGCCGTGCCCGCGTCCACCTTCAAGCTGCCGAACACGCTGATCGCCCTCCAGACCGGCGAGGTGTCCGACGTGGACGAGGTGATCTCCCCGGAGTCCGGCGACGAGCTGAGCCTGCGTGAGGCCCTGCCCACCTCCGACGTCCCGGTGCACCAGGAGGTCGCGGACCGGATCGGGTACGACCGGATGTCCACCTGGGTGGACCGGTTCGACTACGGCAACCGGAACGTGGGCGAGGAAGGGGCTACGGACCGCTTCTGGCTGGAGGGCCCCCTGGAGATCTCCGCGCTGGAGCAGGCCACCTTCGTCGCGGAACTCGCCCGCGAGGAACTGCCCGTGGACGTCCAGCACCAGCGCGCGCTGCGCGACCTGCTCCTGGTCGAGGAGGGACCGCACCACCAGCTCTTCGGCCGGACCGGCCTGGGCGTCGACGTGGACCCGGTGCCCGGCTGGTGGGTGGGCTGGGTCGAGCAGGGCTCCGACCTGCACACCTTCGCGCTCCGTCTGGAGGTCGAGGACCAGGAGGACGCCGACCTGCGCGAGTCGCTGGGCCGTGAGCTCCTGGTCGCCCTGGACGTCCTCCCGGCCGCCTAGGAACGGCGAGGGGCTGCCCGGGGCCGCCGGGGGCGACATTGCTTCTCGGGTCCTTTCGGCCCGTGAGACGACCAGACGTCCCGAGGGGTCGGGGGGACGCCTCGACCGTTCTCGCGGGAGAGGGATCGTGGCGTGCGGCCGGGTCGGCGGAGGGCGCCGATCCGGGGGACAGGTGTCCCCGCTCTCCCGCCCCGAACCTACGGGTCGCCCGGGGACCGGAGCTGGACCGGGACGGACCGCACGAAGCGCTGGTCGGCGTCGGTCACCCCGCCCATGAACTTGAACGTGCGCAGCGTCATCCGACGGTCCGCGATGCGCAGTCCCGGCAGCTCCTCCAGCAACCTGCGCTCCACCCGGGTGAGGTCGGGGGCGTCGCGCAGCCACAGGATGAACAGCGTGTTCTCCGGACCCGCGATGGTCGTGCACAGACGCACCTCGGGGATGCGCTCCCCCAGATCGGGAACGGCGTCCAGCACGCTCGGGTCCACGGTGCCCCACAGGGTGGCGGCGCTCGGCCACCCCATGTGCGCTCGGGAGATGTCGCAGCGCAGCCCGAGGAGGCCGTCGCGCAGGAGCCGGTTGATCCGCCGTGCGGCGGTGGTGGGCGCGACGTCCAGCCGGTCCGCGATGGCCTGGTAGCCCAGCCGGGCGTCCCGGCACAGCAGGTCCACGATCTCCTGGTCGAGCTCGGTGACGCGTTCGTCGCCCACCGGGTCACGCAGGGTGGGGGCGAGGGCGCGCAGCCGACGCCGTTGCGCGGGCGACAGGGCGCGGACCTGCCACAGGTAGGCCTCCCGAGGGACCTCCGTGACGACGTGCACCCGGTAGGAGACCACGTCCGGGATGCCGCCCACCCAGTTGAGCAGGTAGTCCGCCAGACCCGAGCCGGGCACCACGGTGAGCATGAGCTGGTGGGACCCGGCCACGAACTGGATGCTCAGGGTGTCGCGGTCCTCGGCCAGCGCCGCCGCGACCCGTTCGACCGATCCGTTGCGGCAGCTCAGCTCCACGTAGCTGAGGTGCCGCCGTGCCATCACCCGGCGACGGGGGAACGCGGCTATACGGGCCAGACCCTCCTCCTCCAACCTCCTCCAGCGTCGGGCGAGCGTGGTGGGGTCCGCGTCCAGCACCGGTCCCAGCTCCGCCCAGGTGGCTCTGGGGGCGAGCTGGAGCGCGTTGATCAGGGTCAAGTCGAACTCGTTGGGCATGCTCGATTCCGGCAGGATCCACCTCCTCGATAGCGGTATCCGGCGATTTCCGCAGGCTACCGGAGCATCCACGTAGGTTTCCGCAAGATCAGAAGCGCGGCCCTGAGCTGCGAGTCCTCGGTTGGGTGCGCACCGTCGCGTCCGGGCGGCCGCGTCGCGGCGCCGGGACCGGGTGCGGGGAGAAAGGTGGCGTCGATGACCTCGGCTGTCAGGACCCTCGTGGTCCGCAACGGAACCGTGATCGACGGGACCGGAGAGGGCCCCCGCCACGACTGGGCGCTGGTCCTGCGTGACGGACGGATCGACTGGATCGGCCCCGCCGACCAGGCGCCGCACGTCGGCGAACCCCACGAGGAGGTCGACGCGGCCGGGGGCACGATCCTGCCCGGCTTCGTCGACACCCACGTGCACATGACCATGTCCGGCGACGGCATGAACCCCGCCGACCTGATCGACCAGCCCCCGCACTACGGCTACTTCACCGCCATCCCGCGCCTGCGGGCCACCCTCGACGCGGGGGTCACCAGCGTCCGCGACCTGGCCGGACTCGACCAGGCCGTGGTCCGCGCGGTCGAGGAGGGCATCGTCGCCGGGCCGCGCGTCACGACCGCCTACCGGGCGCTCGGCCCCACCGGCGGCCACGGCGACTTCCGCACGTGCTGCGGCTTCGACTACGGCACGGTCCTGGGCCCGGGCGGGGCCGTCTCGATCAACACCGACGGCCCCGCCGAGGCCCTGCGCGCCACCCGCGAGGTGATGCGCAAGGGTGCCGGGGTCATCAAGGTGATGGCCAGCGGCGGTGTGTGGAGCCCCCAGGACACCCCCTGGCACGACGGCCTCAACGTCGAGGAGATGTCCGCGATCGTGCGCGAGGCCGCCAGCCACGACATCCCCGTGGCCGCGCACGCGCAGAGCGCCCGCAGTATCCGCAACGCCCTCACCGCCGGGGTCACCAGTGTGGAGCACGGCTACGAGATCGACGAGCTCGGCATCGAACTCATGCTGGAGAACGGCGCCTACCTGGTGCCCACCCTGTCCACCGCCACCACCCCGCCCGACCCCGCGAAGTCGGCCGACTACGCGGTCGCCAAGAAGCTCAGGCTCCAGGAACACCTCGGCGAGAACATCACCGCCGCCGTCCGGGCCGGGGTCCGCGTGGCCCTCGGCACGGACTCGGGTATCTGCCCGCACGGCCGCAACCTGCGCGAACTCGCCCTTCTGGTGGAGCACGGCATGAGCCCCATGGGCGCCCTGCTCGCCGGTACCCGCGACGCCGCCGACCTCCTCGGCCTGAGCGAGGAGATCGGCACCCTCGAACCCGGCAAGCGCGCCGACGTCGTCGTCTGCTCCGGCGACCCCCTCGCGGACATCAGCCTGCCCGGTGACCCCGACAACGTCACCGTGGTCATCAAGGACGGCGCGGTCCACAAGGACACGACCGGCACGCGGCCGGGCACGGCGAACTGACCCCGGGACCCTCCCCGACCCCTTCATCCCAGAGGTGACCCATGAGCACCCCACGCTCCCAGCGGGGCGGCGCCGTCGAGACGCGCCCCGGCTTCCTCACCCGCTCCCTCGACGGCATCGAGCGCCTCGGCAACAGGATCCCCGACCCGTTCGTCCTCTTCCTGCTGCTCTTCGCGATCGTCGCCGTCGCGTCCTCCGTCCTGTCCGCGCTGGGCGCCACCTACGAGGTGCCCGGCAGCGAGGACGGCGCCCAGCGGGTCCAGGGCTTCTTCACCACTGAGGGACTCACCTGGCTCACCACCAACCTCGTCCCCAACTTCATCGGGTTCCCGCCCCTGGGCGTGGTGCTGACCATCCTCCTGGGCGTCGGCATCGCCCAGCGGACCGGGCTGCTCAACACCCTCGTCCGCCGGGCCTTCAGCGGGGCCCCGCAGTGGCTGCTGCCGTACGTGGCCGCCCTGGTCGCGGTCTCCGGCAGCATCATGAGCGACGCCGCGATGGTGGTCATCCCGCCGCTGGCCGCGATGGTCTTCAAGGCGGCCGGACGCCATCCCGTCGCCGGTCTGCTCGGCTCCTTCGCCGCCGCCATGGCCGCGTTCAGCTGCAGCCCCTTCATCACCAGCACCGACGCGCTGCTGTCCGGCATCACCAACACCGCCGCCGCGTCGGTCGAGGGCCTGGGCACCACCCACGTCAGCCCGATCTCCAACCACTTCCTCACCTTCACGATCGCGATCGTGCTCAGCGTCGTGGCCGGTCTCCTCATCGACCGCGTCCTCGAACCCGCCCTCGAACGGCGCGGGGTCAGCCGCGAGCAGACCGGCACGGAGGACGGGACCATCGCGAACGGGACCGCCGAGGAGCGCCCCGACCTCAAGATGGACGCCGAGCTCACCCCGAGCGAGCGCGGCGGGCTGCGCTGGGCCGGGGCCGCCCTGGTGCTCACGGTCGTCGCGGTCCTGCTGGTCACCCTTCCGCCGGGGGCACCCATGCGCAACGGGGACGGCACGTTCCTGCCCGAGTCCCCGCTGCTCAGCTCCGTGGTCTTCCTCGTCTTCCTGACCCTGGCCGTGCCCGGCGTGGCCTACGGCGTGGCCACTCGGGCGATCCGGGGCGGGGCCGACGTGGCGCGGATGATGGGGCACACCGTCAAGGAGATGTCCGGCTTCATCGTCCTGGCCTTCGTGATGGCGCAGTTCCTGGAGCTGTTCAACTGGACCGGCCTGTCCACGTGGATCGCGATCAAGGGCGCGGAGGCCCTGGAGTCCACCGGGTTCACCGGGTTCGGGGCCGTCCTCTGCTTCATCCTGCTGGCCTGGCTGATCAACTTCTTCATCATCTCCGGCTCCGCGCAGTGGGCCCTGTTCGCGGTGGTCTTCGTCCCGATGTTCGCCCTGCTCGGCTACGAGCCCGGGTTCGTCCAGGCGGCCTACCGGATCGGTGACTCCACCTCCAGCGTGCTCTCGCCGCTCAACCCGTACGTGATCATCGTCCTCGGCTTCCTCAAGTCCTACGAGCCCAGGGCGGGCATCGGCACCGTGATCGCGCGCTGCCTACCCTTCTCCCTGGTCTTCCTGGTCATGTGGGTCGCCGTCTTCGCCGTGTTCTTCTTCGGGGGCCTGCCGATCGGCCCCGGCATGTACCCGCAGCTGTAGTCCGCGGGCCCGGGACGGGCCCGCCCCCGCACGCACACCGACGCAAGGAGACCGCCATGACCCGTGCCAGGACCCTCTACCGGGACCTCACCCTCATCGACGGCACCGGGGCCGCGCCCGTCACCGACGCCGCCGTCGTGGTCGAGGACGGACTGATCGCCTACGCCGGACCCGCCGCCGACGCCCCCGCGCCCCGCCCCGGGGAGACCGTGGAACACCTGGGCGGCCGCACCCTGCTCCCCGGGTTCATCGACACCCACGTGCACTTCGGGTTCTCCGACGGTCGCGCGCTGGCCACCAACAACGCGTCCGTCTCCCGCAGCCTGCACGCCTTCGAGTCCGCCGAGCGGATGCGGATCACCCTGGAGGCGGGCGTCACCGGAGCCCGGGACCTCGGCGGAGCCGACGCCGGATTCCGTGTCGCGCAGGAACGCGGCCTGATCCGCGGACCGCGCCTGAGCATGGCGCTGCGCCTGATGAGCCACACCGGCGGGCACGCCGACTTCACACTGCCCTCCGGCGCCAACCCGCACGACTGCGAGCACACCGCCGCCGAGATCGCGGACTCCCCACAGGAGGTCCGGGTGGCCACCCGCAGGCTGGTCCGGGACGGTGCGGACGTCATCAAGGTGTGTGCCACCGGCGGGCTCTCCAGCCCCTCGGACGGGCCCACCGACGAGGGGATCACGGAGGAGGAGATCGCCGTGATCGTGGCCGAGACCGCCAGGCACGGCGGACGTCCGGTCGCGGCGCACGCCCAGGGCGCGGCGGGGATCAGGAACGCGGTGCGCGGCGGGGTCGCCAGCGTCGAGCACGGCTACCTGATCGACGACGAGGGCATCGACCTCATGCTGGAACGCGGCACCTTCCTCGTGCCGACCCTGACCACGTTCGACTTCGAGGACCGGGTCCACCTGATGACCCGGAAGGCGGTCGACACGAAGCGGGCGCTGGCGGAGGAGACCTACCGCAGGATCTCCCACGCGGTCAGCCGGGGGGTGCGGGTCGCGATGGGTACCGACGCGGGCATCTCCGAGCACGGCCGCAACCTGCGCGAACTCGCCCAGCTGGTGTCCGTGGGGCTGTCACCGATGGAGGCGATCCAGGCGGGTACGCGCAACGCCGCCGAACTCGTGGGCACCGCCGACCGGACCGGCACGGTCGAGGCCGGCAAGCTCGCCGACCTCGTGGTGTGCGAGGGCGACCCCCTCGCCGACGTCGCGCTGTTGGGCGACCGCTCCCGCGTGGTGCTGGTCGTCCAGGGCGGTGAGGTCGTCAAGGACACCCGGGGCTGACCCCCGGGTTCCCGTCCGGCCCGGGTCCCCCGACACGGTCGGGGAACCCGGGCCGACGTCAAGGGCCCGGCACGCCGTCCTCGTGCCGGGCCCCGCGTGCGCCGGGACTCAGGCGGCGTTCTTGCGGCGCTGGCGGACCGCCTCGGCCAGGTTCTCCAGCACGCCCTCCGTGGTCTCCCAGCTCATGCACTTGTCGGTGATGGACTGGCCGTAGGTGAGCTGGGACGGGTCACCCAGCTTCTGGGCGCCCTCCTCGATGAAGCTCTCCAGCATGACGCCGACGATGCCCCTCTGGCCCTCGGCCACCTGCGCGGCGATCTCCCGGGCCACACCCGCCTGGCGGATGTGGTCCTTGCCGCTGTTGGCGTGGCTGGCGTCGATCATCAGGCGACGCGGCAGCTTGGAGCCCTCCAGCACGTCCAGGGCCGAGGCGACCGACGCGGGGTCGTGGTTGGGGCCGCCACGTCCACCGCGCAGGATCACGTGGCAGTCCGGGTTGCCGTCGGTGACCACGACCGAACCGGCGCCGGCCGGGTCCACACCGAAGAACGTGTGGGAGGCGGCGGCCGCGCCCACGGCGTCCACCGCCACCTGCACGTCGCCGTCGGTGCCGTTCTTGAAGCCGACGGGGGTGCTCAGACCGCTGCTGAGCTGGCGGTGCACCTGGCTCTCGGTGGTGCGGGCGCCGATCGCGCCCCAGGAGACCACGTCGGCGATGTACTGCGGGGTGATCGGGTCGAGGAACTCGGTCCCGGCGGGCAGACCCAGGGCGTTGATGTCGATCAGGAGCTGACGCGCGGTGCGCAGGCCCCGGTGCACGTCGTAGGTGTCGTCCAGACCGGGGTCGTTGATCAGGCCCTTCCAGCCCACCGTGGTGCGCGGCTTCTCGAAGTACACGCGCATGACCACGCACAGCTCGCCGCTCACGGACGGCACGAGGTCGCGCAGGCGACGCGCGTAGTCGAGCGCCGACTCGGTGTCGTGCACCGAGCAGGGGCCGACGACCACGAGGAGGCGGTCGTCCCCGCCGTCCAGGACGCGCTTGACCTCGGCGCGCGAGCTCTCCACGAGGGCGGTGCTCTCCTCGCTCATGGGGAGCTCAGCGAGCAGGTCCTGGGGGGCGATGAGCGGTTTGTAGCTCGCCACCCGTGTGTCGTTGGTGCTCGTCATCGTTTCCCCTGGTCCCATCGCGTCGATCGCCTGGCGGCAGATGCCCGTGCCGCACCACGACCGTAGCGCGGTCCGACGGGGCTGACACGGTCGCGGTGGGAATTCGGCGGTGAATCCGGGGATGGGAAAGGCCACACCGGTGCCTTCCCGGGAAGGCGTCCCAACCCGCGAGACACAATGGCTCGTCCGCCATTTCCGCGGGGGCACCACCGGCCCCGCGTCGTCAGTCCTTCAGGCCCGGGAGGTCCTCCTCCCAGTACTCGTGCGGGTTGCGCACCCCGTCCGCGACCGTGCCGCGCTCGGCCTCGGCACGGCGCAGGCGGACCCGGCGGATCTTGCCCGATGAGGTCCTGGGCAGGTCGGTGAACTCCAGGCGGCGGACCCTCTTGTGGGGTGAGAGGCGCTCCCGGGCGTACTCGAGGATGGCGCGGGCGGTCAGGGCGTCGGCCGCCACACCCTCGGCCAGCGTCACGTACGCCTTGGCGACCGACAGCCGCAGCGGGTCCGGTGAGGGCACCACGGCGGCCTCGGCCACGTATTCGTGCTCGATCAGCACGCTTTCCAGCTCGAATGGTGAGATGCGGTAATCCGAGGCCTTGAACACGTCGTCGGTTCGGCCGATATAGGTAAGGGAACCGAGTGAATCCCGCGTGGCGATGTCACCGGTGCGGTACAGTCCGCGCCGCGTCACGTCCCGCGTGGAGCCGGAGGCGTCGGCGTAGCCGCGCATCACCCCCACGGGGCGGTCGGCCAGGTCCACGCAGATCTCGCCCGTGTCCGAGGGCTCCTCCGTCTCCGTGTCGAGCAGGACGACGTCGTAGCCGGGCATGGGGCGCCCCATGGATCCCGGGACCACCTCCTGGCCGGGCCCGTTGCCGACCAGCAGGGTGGTCTCGGTCTGCCCGAAACCGTCGCGCACCGTGAGTCCCCACGCCTGGCGCACGTACTCCACGATCTGCGGGTTGAGCGGTTCCCCCGCCGCCACCACCTCCCGCAGCGGCACCTTCCAGGCCCCCAGGTCGGCCTGGACCAGCATCCGCCACACCGTGGGGGGCGCGCACATCGTGTGCGCGCCGCACCGTACCGCCGCGTCCAGCAGGGTCGCCGGGTCGAACCGCTCCTGGTTGACCACCAGCACCGTCGCCTCGGCGTTCCACGGCGCGAACACGCTGCTGTAGGCGTGCTTGGCCCAGCCGGGGGCGGACACGTTCAGGTGCACGTCGCCGGGCCGTACCCCCAGCCAGTACATGGTGGACAGGTGCCCCACCGGGTAGGAGCTCTGGGTGTGGGTGACCAGCTTGGGGCGGGCCGTGGTGCCGGACGTGAAGTACAGCAGCAGGGGGTCGTCCGGTTCGGTGGGGTGGGGCTGGGTGAAGTCCAACCCCGAGTGCTCCGAGTCCGGGTAGCTGAGCCACCCGTCCATGTAGCCCACGCAGATCCGGGTCCAGTGGCCGCGCAGGAGCTCGAAACGCTCGGTGTGCTCGGGCGAGCAGATCACGTGCGCGACCTCGCCCCGGTCCAGCCGGTCCACCAGGTCGGCGTCGGACAGGTTGGTGGCGGTCGGCGTGACCACCGCGCCCAGCTTGACGGCGGCGAGCAGGGTCTCCCACAGCTCCACCTGGTTGCCGAGCATGAGCATGATCCGGTCGCCGGGGTGCACCCCCTGGCCGATCAGCCAGTTCGCCACCTGGTTGGAGCGCTCGGACATCTGGCGGTACGTGTGGTGCGTCTCGGTGCCGTCCGCCTCCACCAGCCACAGCGCGGTGCGGTCGGGGCGGGTGGCGGCCACGTGGTCGAAGTGGTCCAGCGCCCAGTTGAACCGTTCCGGCCGGGGCCACGTGAACTCCCGGTGGGCCGTCTCCTGGTCCTCCCGGTGCTGTAGGAGCAGGTCCCGCGCGGCGCGGAACTCCCGTGCCCCCTCGGACATCTCGTGCGACATCGAAGGCCTCCGGTTCGGGGGCGGCACGCGGAGCGCGCCGCTCACGGGCTCCCGGCCACCGGACGGGTGGCCAGACGAGGTGTGCCCCGGTTCTACCCGGAACCGGACATCCCGACCCATCGGTCGCGTCGGTCCCGGTACTGATCGGGAGCCCCGGGGCGCGGAATCCGGGATGTCCGTCCAGCACCGGCCCCTCTAGGATGGTCTGCCATGGAGGAACTGCACGGACACCACGCCATCTGGCGCTTCGACGAGGAGACGGTGCGGATCGGTTTCGGTACCGGTCGTAAGGTCCCCGCCCTGTTCAAGGCGTTGGGCCACTGCTCCGTGCCGCTGAGCGCCGTACACGACGTGGAGTTCGACCCGGGTGACCGCAAGCAGGGCTGGCGGCTCCGGCTGCGCCTGGTGGAGGGAGCCGACCCCTACGCTCCGCTGGAGACCGGCGGCAGCGGCGGGGCCTCCACGCCCCTGGTCCTGACCGGCCCGCACGAACGCGAGCTGGTCGCGGAGTACTGCGCCGACCGCATCACCGAGTCGGCCCGCTACGCCCGGGAGGCCCGCTCCTCCCCGATCGATCTCGCCCAGGTCGCCAGGGCCCTGGTGGCGGGGCTGCCCTATCAGGCGCGCACCGGAGAGGGCTCGGCGTCCTTCGACGGCGAACGGGTGCGGCTGGTGTGGGACGGCTGGATGGCCAGCACCGCCAAGGGCCAGGAGAAGTCGCGCGAGTTCGCCGTCTCCGAGATCGACTCCCTCCAGTGGTTCCCCCAGCGCGACTTCGACGAGGGCTTCCTCCGGGTGGTGCTGCGCGGGGTGACCATGCCCGAGGCCTCCGGTCTGGAGAACGACTTCTTCACGCTGGCCTCCCACGGCCTCAAGGGCAGCGAGGAGAGCCTGTTGATGGCCGCCACCGTCAACACCCACATCGCCCTGGCCGGTGAGGAGGACGCCGACGAACCGTCGGGGGGCGCCCCCGAACTGGCGGCGGCGCCCCCGGCCGAGGGCAGCGACGAGATCTTCGCGAAGATCCGCGAGCTCGGCAGCCTCCACGCCGAGGGGCTGCTGACCGACAGCGAGTTCAGCAGCAAGAAGGCCGAGCTCCTCGACCGGCTCTGACTCCCAGCCACCACCACGAAAGGGCCACCCTGTGCGCACCCTGTACCCGCCCATCGAGCCGTACGACTCGGGCATGCTCGACGTCGGTGACGGACACCGCGTCTACTGGGAGCTGTGCGGAAACCCGGCGGGCAAGCCGGTGGTGTTCCTGCACGGCGGCCCGGGCGGCGGATGCACCCCCGACCACCGACGGCTCTTCGACCCGGAGAAGTACCGGATCCTCCTGTTCGACCAGCGCAACTGCGGACGGTCCACCCCGCACGCCAGCCGCATGGACGCCGACCTGGCCACCAACACCACGTGGGCGTTGGTCGAGGACATCGAGCGCCTGCGCGAGATGATCGGTGTGGAGGCCTGGCAGGTCTTCGGCGGCTCCTGGGGCAGCTGTCTGGCGCTCGCCTACGCGCAGAAGCACCCCGACCGCGTCACCGAGCTGATCGTGCGCGGCATCTTCACCCTGCGGGACCAGGAACTGCGCTGGTTCTACCAGGAGGGCGCCTCGAACCTCTTCCCGGACCTGTGGGAGTCCTACCTGGAGCCCATCCCGGAGGAGGAGCGGGACGACCTGATCAGCGCCTACGCGCGCCGACTGGAGTCCCCGGACCGGGAGGTGCGCCTGGCGGCGGCCCGCGCGTGGAGCGTGTGGGAGGGCTCGACGATCACGCTGCGTCCCAACCCGGTGCTGCGCGAACACCACGCGGACGAGGACTACGCCCTGGCCTTCGCCCGGATCGAGAACCACTACTTCCACAACAAGGGGTTCTTCACCCCCGAGCAGCTCATCGAGGGCGCCGAGAGCATCCGGCACATCCCCGGCGTGATCATCCAGGGGCGCTACGACGTGTGCACCCCGGTGCGCACCGCCTATGACCTGCACCGTGCCTGGCCGGAGGCGGACTTCCACATCGTCGACGACGCGGGGCACGCCTTCAGCGAGCCCGGCATCCTCGACCTCCTCATCGAGGCCACCGACCGCTTCGCCGAGTAGCGGACGGGGTCGCGCCCGCCCGGGCGCGACCCCTCGGCGGCGGTTCGGCACTGTTGGTGCCGTCGGGCGTGACGGCGGTCGCGCCCGGTGGGTTCGTGGTTAGGGTGTTGCCACCCGCAGACCCCCACGGGCCCACGGCCCAGGAGAGAAGGACCAGATGCGAGTAGAGGTCGACTACGACCGGTGCGAGAGCAACGCCCTGTGCATGGCCGCCGCCCCCGAGGTGTTCGAGGTCAGGGACGACGACTTCCTGTACCTCCTGACCGAGGAGCCGGGCGAGGAGCTCCGCGAGAAGGTCCTCAGGGCGCAGCGGACGTGCCCCAAGCAGGCCGTCACCGTGACGGGGTGACCCCCGCCACGGCGAGGGCCTCGTCCCAGGTGGTGGGCTTCTCCAACAGGCCGCGGTAACGCATGGTGCGTGGGGTGGAGCGCAGCCCGAGCACACCGGTGAGCATCCCCCCACGCCCCAGGAACGCGACGAACTTTCGGTCCTCCGGTGACCCGTGCACGAAGGCGACCTCATCGGCGGGCGCGCCCTGGCCCAGGAGCTGGATCTTCTTCCGGTACTGGTCGGACCAGAAATAGGGCACCGGGGTGAACGGCGTCCGCCCCGATCCGGCGAGCAGGTTGCGGGCGGCCGCCTCCCCCTGTTCGCTGGCGTTGGTCCAGTGCTCCAGCCGGATCCGGCCGCCGTAGCGCGGGTGCGGCCAGTTGGCGAGGTCCCCGACCGCGTACACGTTCGGTACGGAGGTCTCGGAGTACCGGTCGCACACCACCGACCCGTCCTCGAACAACGCGACGCCCGAACCGCGCAACCACTCGGTGTTCAGGTGCACGCCCACACCGGCCACCACCAGGGAGGCGTCGATCGCGGAGCCGTCCGCCAACCGGACCCGCTCCACCCGGCCCGACCCCTCGAACGCGCTCACGCCCACACCGAGGCGCACGTCCACGCCGTTCTCCCGGTGCAGGTCGGTGAGGATCCCGCCGATCCGGGGGTCGACCACCCGGGTCAGCGGGGTGGTCGCCGCCTCGATCAGCGTGACCTCCATGCCCACCGCGCGGGCGCTCGCGGCCACCTCCGCGCCGACGAACCCCGCTCCGACCACCACCAGGTGCCCGGCGGAGTCGAAGGCCGCCCGGACCGCCTCGGCGTCGTCCAGGGTGCGCAGGACGTGCACCCCCGCCAGGTCGGTGTCCGGACGCCGGGCCCGCGCCCCGGTGGCCACGATCAGTCCGTCGTAGCGCAGCGAACCCTCCTCGCCGGGTCCCTGGACGCGTACCTCCCGTGCCGCCGGGTCCAGCCCGACGACGCGGGTTCGGGGGCGGAAGTCCAGGTCGAGGCCGTCGATGACGGAGTCCTCACGCAACTGGAGTCCACGGTGCCCGGCCAGCCAGCCGGGGCCGCCGTGGGCCGGGTCCAGACCGACGCCGGTCAGGGCCTCCTTGGACAGCGGAGGCCGTGAGTAGGGCCGGTGGGCCTCCTCGCCGACCAGGGTCAGACGCCCCTCGAACCCCCGCTCCCGCAGGGCCTCGGCCGCGTGCAGGCCAGCCATCCCCGCACCGGCGATGACGATCTCGTTCAGGGTGTCCGACACCGATCTCTCCTTACAGTCGTCCCGTCGTCACGGAGACTAGTCACATTCACGTCGATCAGATCCCGGCCGCCAGCCGTGAGTCCCGCCCGTCCACCCCCACCACAGTGGGGTGCTCGTTCGGGCGCCGCCAGGGTTCTGCAAGACGAGTCAAGCCGCCAGCGAGGAACGAGCCAGGCGTAGACGAGGATGAAGAACAGCTGGCTTCTTGGGCGCCCGAACACGGGCCGAAGCGAAGCGGAGGCCCCAAGCAAGTACAACCGAACACGGGCCGAAGCGAAGCGGAGGCCCCAAGAAAACAGAACTACAGGGCCCGGACCTCGCCCACACGCGCCCCGCCGCCGTTCACCGGTGTGGTCAGGCGGTCGCTCACCGGGCCGACGTCCACGCCCAGGGCGCGCAGGGCGGTCAGGCCGACCACGACTCGGGATCGCTCCTCCGCGTCTCCGTCGCTGATCTTGACCGCGACGGTCTCGCCGGTGGGGGCGTTGAGCACGAGGACGCCGTCCGCCCCGATCTTGGAGACCAGCCCGGGCATCCGCGTCATGAGGTCGGTGTCGACGCGTTCGGGGCCGGAGACGTACTCGGGGTGCGTGCTCATCGCCTCGATGATCCGGCGCTCGTGGGTGCCCTCGGGGGACAGGCGCATCCCCTGGACGCCCCGGGCCAGGCCGGTGAGGGTGACGGCGAGCTGGGGGGCGCCGCAGCCGTCGACGGCGGTGTGGGCGACGCTCTCCCCGCACATGTCCTCGGTGGCCTCGCGGACGAGCAGCTGGAGGGGGTGCTCGGGGTCGAGGTAGTCGTCCGTGCTCCACCCCTGGGCGACGCAGGCGGCGAGCATGCCCGCGTGCTTGCCGGAACAGTTCATGTACCGGGGCTCGGGTGTGCGCCCGGCGGCGACGAACGCCCGACGGGCGGTGGGCGCGCCGGGGACGGCGGGCGGGCACTGGAGGGCGTCGGCGGTGAGTCCCACGGAGGCCAGGACGCGCTCCGCCTCGGCGGCGTGGAACTCCTCGCCCCCGTGGCTGCCCGCGGCGATCGCCAGGGAGGGGCCCTCCAGCCGGGCGCCCGCGCGCAGCATGGCGAGCGCCTGGAAGGGCTTTGCGGAGGAACGGGGGAACATGGGGTCGTGCACGGGGCCGCGCGCGTAGGCGATCTCACCCTCGGCGGAGAGACCGATCACCGCTCCGTAGTGCACGCCCTCGCGCATTCCGGACCGGACGACCTCGGCCAGGGGGGCGTAGCTGGGCAGCGGTGACTGGTTCATGCGGCTTCTCCTCGCCGTTGAGGCTGTGCGGTTCGTGCCCGTTGCTCCCGGGCACGCGTCAAAACGTACACACACCCCTCCTTCTTCCCGTTCGGCGGTGTGCCGTCCGTGGGGCCCGTGCCCTGTGCGGCGGCCGGTGTCGGGCACGGGCAGTAGGGTCGTGAGCCGACGTTGATCGACCACAGGGAGTAGGGACAGACGATGGGAACGCTGCGGACGGGCGCACTGACCCGGAGAAGGGTCGGCACGCGGGCGGCGGACCTGGAGTACGCGGTACTCGACGTCGAGACGACCGGGCTGGATCCGCGCGAGGGCGCGCGGTTGGTCGAGATCGCGGTGGTGAGGGTGCGCGGGGACGGCACCCTCGTGGAGGAGTTCAGCACCCTGGTGGACCCCCGGGCCCCCGTCAGGGGACAGGAGTTCCACGGGATCGGGGAGGGCGACGTCGTCGGCGCCCCGCGAGTGGAGACGATCGTGCCCCGCGTCTCCCAGCTGCTCTCCGGCGCCGTGGTGGTCTGTCACAACCTGGACTTCGAGGAACGCTTCCTCACCGCGGAGCTGGTGCCCGCGGGGCTGCCGCGCGGGCTGTCGGGGCTGTGCACGCTGCGTGCCCTGCGGTCGCAGCTGGACCTGCCGCGCTACTCGCTGCCGCGCGCCACCCACCTGCTCAGCGGGGAGTGGCCCACCGGTCAGCACACGGCGCTCGGTGACGCGCGCGCCTGCGCCAGGCTGCTCGTGGAGATGATCGCGAACGCCCCCGGCGAGCTGCGCTACACGGGGCCGGAGCCGCGCCTGCTCCGGGCCGTCGGGTCGTCGGCGGAGGACGCACCGGACGAGCCGGTGCGCTGGAAGCCCCGGACCACGCCTCTGACCGGTGGCCTGGCTCCCCTGAACACCTGGAACGCGCGCTGGCGCCGGAGCGAGCTGGACGCGGCGCTGTGCGGGGGCGCCTTCCGTGACACCGACAGGGAGGTCGCGGAGTCGGCCGCGCGGCGCGGGGCCCGGCTGCGGCGCCGGGTGGCCGCGGCCGCGGCGGTGACCGGAGGGATCGCGGCCACCGCCGCGGGCGGGCTGCTGCTGCGTCTGGCCGGAGTGCACGGCGGCCACCGGGGCCGCGCGCGCTGAACCGGCCGCTTCGGGCCGGTGCGGTCAGAGACCGGACAGGCTGAGGAAGAACGCCACGATCAGCGCGCTCCCGCCCACCGCGGTGAACAGCGCGCGCCCCTGTTCGGTCAGCCGCGCGGAGACCAGGCACACCCGTGGGGGCGTGCCGGTGCGTTGCGCGGTGGCGACCCCACCGGCGGAGCGTGGATCGGGCAGGCGACCGGGCACGAAACGGGGCACCTTGTTGAAGAGGGCGAGCGACACCAAAGCGGCGCCGAAGGCGATCAGCGTGAGGGACACGAGGAGGAGGGCCTAACTGAACTCGGCGGCGGTCGGACGGGTACGCCCGGGTGGGGGTCGGGCAGTGCCGGTCGTTCCCGCTTCCGAGGGCTTCATGCCGCCGGGCCATGGCCGCTCACGGCCACCCTTCAGTTAGAACCTGACCCTTATGACTGAGGGTGATTCAGTCGGAACTCTGTGTGTCCATCTGATGGTTCGAGGGGAGGATCGTGTCCACCGTTTCGGTCCCCACGCCGAGGGCGCGGAGCACGAAACGGGTCACCAGGGAGTGGGTGCCGTCGATGTCGACCTCACCGTTGACCAGGGGCAGCCGCTGCGAGCCCACCATGGACAGGGTCAGCCCCGCGACGCGTTCGGCGGGCAGGCGGTCGAACTCCCCGGCGACGGTGCCCTCCTCCAGGATCTCGGTGAGCAGGCGCTGCATCGGGGCCACGTGCGCGGCCAGCGCCTGGTAGGCGTCGGGCCCCAGGCTGGCGCCCAGCTCGGCGGCGGGCGGGTGCGGGTGCGCGACGATGCCTTCCAGCTGGAGGCGGACGAAGGCCGACAGGCGGCGGGCGGCGGAGACCCCCGAGGGGAGCTCGCGCTTGTAGCGCTCGACGAACGCGCTGCTGACCTGCTCGGTGAAGGCGAGGAGCAGCGCGGGCTTGTCCGGGAAGTAGTTGTACAGCGCGGTGCGGGTGATGCCCGCCGCGTTGGCCACGTCGGTCATGGAGATGCGGTCGATCCCCTGTGACCTGGTCAGCTGCTCGACGGCGTCCATGATGCGCTCCCGTGTGCGGGCACGGTGAGCGGCGATGGTCGGAGCCGTGATCTTGGGCATGACTCCTATGGTGGCACGCCAGGGGAGTGCCGGATGTTCCCCCGGGCGCGGCCGGGGGCGCGGGTCCGGTTCAGGCGTGGCGTCTGCCGAGGTCCGCGAGCACCTCGGTGTTGAGTTGGTAGGCCAGCCGGGTCTCCCGGACGAGGAGGTCGGCGGTGCGCTCGTCGAGGTCCAGGGAGTCGAGGCGCTCCCGGTACCCGGCCCGGAACTTCGGGAGGCTGCCCAGGGCGTCGAAGACGTAGAAGGCCACGCCGGCGTCGTCCGAGAGGCCGTACGCTCCGGCCGCGATCCGCCGGATGAACTGGCCGCCGGAGACGTCGCCCAGGTAGCGGGTGTAGTGGTGCGCGACGAACCCCGCGGGGTGGTCGGCCATCTGTTCGATGCGCGCGACGTAGGTCCGGGTGGCCGGGGTGGGGGAGACGTGGTCGCGCCAGTCGGCGCCGAGCAGGTGGGCGAGGTCGGTCTCCAGCGCGGGGACGCGTTCCAGTTCGGGGTAGTGGAAGCGGCCGGCGACGGGGTCCTCGATGAGCTGGCGGCCGACGCGCTCCAGGGCGACGTACGCGAAGTAGTGCTGGGCGACCATCGCGGTGTAGCCGTCCAGGGGGAGCTCGCCCTCGGTGAGGGCCCTGGTGAAGCCGTGGTGCTCGGCGGCCGCGTGGTCGTTCCAGGTGGCGGCCTTCAGCCGCGCGGAGAACGGTTCGGCCGTGGGGTCGACCGCGGTGGGGGCATCGGCCGTGGCGCTCATGGTCACCTTCACCTCTCTTTCCGGAATCTTTATGACATGATGTCATTTAGGTGGTTCTGGTTGTCAAGATGGATGCGACACCGTGTCAGAAAAAACGTGACACAACGCCCACTCGACGTGTCCTGTGTCACTGTGTTCACGTGCTTTCGCACGGGCACCTGCACGCGCTGACCACCTGCGCGACCCCTCCGCGACGCCGGGCCGCCTCGCCCGCGCGGTTCCTCCGACACCCCCGAACCCGGTGGTTCCGCCTCCCGGGGTTGGATGTGTCTCGTCTCGTCCGCTGGTCAACTGGTCGCCGGGGCGATTATCGTTTGGGTGTCGTGCGGTCCGAACCACCGCCGGGATCCGAGGCGTGCGCCTCGGGTACGCGGCGTGACGGACTCCCACGGCCCCGTGGACCTTGAGGCGATGAGTGGATACCAGGAGAACAGGGCACGATCACCTGACAGTGATCGGCGACGACGCGGCCCGAGCCGCCGACGGCGCTGCGACACACGGCAGCGCCGCCCTGGGTGACGACACCGTTCTGGACGACCGGGTGGAGGCTACCGTCGAATCAGTTGACGTCCTGCTGATCGAAGACGATCCCGGCGACGCCTTCCTCGCGGAGGAGCTCCTCGCGGACACCGCGCTGACCACCAGGATCACCTGGGTCTCCACCCTGAAGGCCGCCCGTGAGCACCTCACCGGTTTCCGCGGCTGCGTCCTGCTGGACCTCAACCTCCCGGACGGGCACGGGCTCGACCTCCTGCGCGAGGTCCTCGAAGGCGCGCCCTCCGCCGCGGTGGTCGTCTTCACCGGCCTCGACGACGAACACGAGGGCATCGCCGCGGTCGCCGCCGGAGCCCAGGACTACCTGGTCAAGGGCCAGGTGGACGGCTCGCTGCTGGCCCGCAGCCTGCGCTACTCCCTGGAGCGGCGCCGCGCCGACGAGAACGCCCGCCAGCTGCGCGAGGCCCGCATGCGCGCCCGCGAGAACATGCGCCTGGAACGCGGCCTGCTGCCCCAGGTCCTGCTCGACAGCTCGCCCCTGAGCCACCGCGCCTACTACCGCCCCGGCCGCAAGCGCGCCCTGGTCGGCGGCGACTTCTACGACGCGGTCGAGAAGGACGGCACCACCCACGTCATCATCGGTGACGTCAGCGGCCACGGCCCCGACGAGGCCGCCCTCGGCGTCAGCCTGCGGATCGCCTGGCGCACGCTGGTCATGAGCGGGGTCGCCGAGGAGCGCGTCCTCCCCAACCTGGAGGACCTCCTGGTGAGCGAGCGCGCCCAGGAGGAGATGTACGCGACGCTGTGCATGATCAGCCTGGACACCGGCAGTGACCGCGCCCGGGTGCGCGTGCTCGGACACCCCCCGCCCATGATCGTCAGGGACGGGGTCGCCGAGGAGATCCAGGCCGTCCCGCAGCCGCCCCTGGGGGTCTTCCCGGTCGACCAGGACGAGTCGACCGAGGTGGTCCTGCCCGAGGGTTCCAGCATGCTCTTCTACACCGACGGCCTGGTCGACGCCTACGACGGTGGTCCGCCCGCGCGCCTGGAGGTCGCGGGCCTGCGCCGGATGGTGAACGGTGTCCTCAGCCAGGGCGTGGCCCTGTACAACCTGCCCGAACACCTGGTGGACGAGGCCGAGCGCAGCAACGGCGGCCCGCTCCAGGACGACGTGGCGATGCTGCTCATCAACCACGGAGAGCCGCAGTGAACCCCTCCGGGGAGGAGGACCGCACCATGGAGACCGACTCCCGGACCGGAGACACCCACGACGGTGAACCGGACGAGGGGGGCCGGACCTCCGTCGGCGGCGCCCCCTTCGTGAACGCCTCCCCGCACGAGCGCGTCCACTCCAGCCGCCACTCCTGGAGCCTGCGCCGCAGGGTCACCAGCCTGCTGACGGTGGTCGCCGTCGTCCTCGTGGTGGCCGTCTCCGTCATCACCCTGGCGGCCTTCCAGGCCAGGGACTCCCTGGTGCTCCAGGTCGACTCCCTGACCCCCGGCCTGAGCACCGTCGAGCAGACCCGCTCGGCCTACCTCAGCCAGGACCACGCCCTGCGCGGGTACATCCTCACCGGCGACCGCGACTTCCTCCAGCCCTTCGTCGAGCAGCGCATGTCGCTCGCGGAGCACCGGAGCGCGCTGGCCACGCTCGCCGAGGAGAACCCGGACATCGCGCCCAAGGTCAACGAGCTCATCGACGCCGGGGACGTCTGGAGCGAGCAGTTCGCCGAACCCGTCCTGGAGGAGGTCCGCAGCGGCGAGACCCCCACCCAGGAGGACCTCCAGCGCGGACGCGTGCTCTTCCTGGAACTCAACAGGGCCGCCGACGCCACCACCAACCACCTCACCAACGAGATCCAGGAGGCCCAGAGCGGCCTCACCCTGGCCACCCAGCAGGTCGTGGCCCTGCTGGTGCTCGTCGGCCTGGTCGTGGTGTTCCTGTCGGTGTTCCTGTGGGTCATGCTCCAGCAGTGGGTGCTGCGCCCCCTGGAGGAGCTGGCCGGGCACATGCGCCAGGTCTCCGAGGGCTACTACGCCCACCGCATCTCGCTGCACGGGCCGCCCGAGATCGTCCAGCTCGGCCACGACGTGGACGCCATGCGCGAGCGCATCGTGCAGGACCTGGACGAGGTCGCCTCCGCGCGCCGCAAACTCCAGGAGCAGTCCACCCTGCTGGAGCACCAGACCGAGGAGCTGCGCCGGTCCAACCTGGAGCTGGAGCAGTTCGCCTACGTCGCCTCGCACGACCTCCAGGAGCCGCTGCGCAAGGTCGCCAGCTTCTGCCAGCTCCTCCAGCGCCGCTACCACGGTCAGCTGGACGAGCGCGCCGACTCCTACATCGACTTCGCGGTCGAGGGCGCCAAGCGCATGCAGACCCTCATCAACGACCTGCTGGCCTTCTCCCGGGTCGGGAGGACGAAGAACTTCGCGCCGGTCGACCTCAACGTGGCCCTGGACGACGCCCTGAGCAGTCTGGAGACGCGTCTGGAGGAGGCGGGCGCCGAGATCTCCGGCGACACCCTGCCCACGGTCCAGGGCGACCGCACGCTGCTCACCCAGGTCTTCTTCAACCTGGTCGGCAACGCCGTCAAGTTCCGGGGCGAGGACGCGCCCGAGGTGCGCCTGAGCGTCGAACGCCAGGGCGACGAGTGGGTGTTCTGCTGCTCGGACAACGGCATCGGTATCGAACCGCAGTACGCCGAGCGCATCTTCGTCATCTTCCAGCGCCTGCACACCAGGGAGAAGTACACCGGAACCGGCATCGGCCTGGCCATGTGCAAGAAGATCGTGGAGTTCCACGGCGGCCGCATGTGGCTCGACACGGGCCCGGAGAACGCCGAAGGGGCCGAAACCACCGACGGCACGGACTCCGGGCGGACCGGAACCCGCATATGCTGGACCCTGCCCGTAGACACCGAGGCGGAGAAGGAAGAGCCGGTTGCCCTGGAGGGAACCGAACCGACCGACGACGTCGATAGTGGTGACGAGGGCACCGAGGTCGCCGAGCCCGCCCCCACGGACGAGGCACCGACGGCCACACGAGAGTCCGGCGGCACCGAGCCGGAGACCGAGACCCCCACGGGCAGTGACGCCGAGGGGGAGTCGAGTCCCCTGCCCGGCGGCGCTGGCGGTACGGTTCCACCCGGTCACGGGGCGGGACCCGTATAGGGGTCTGGAAGCTTGAGCGAGGTCATGTTGGTGCATCCCATTGAGGTGCTGCTGGTCGAGGACGATCCCGGTGACGTCCTGATGACCAAGGAGGCGTTCGAGGAACACAAGCTGGGCAACCGGCTGCACGTGGTCTCGGACGGCGTCGAGGCGCTCCGCTTCCTGCGTCGCGAGGGCGAGTTCGCCGACGCGCCCCGGCCCCACCTGATCCTTCTCGACCTCAACCTGCCGCGCAAGGACGGCCGGGAGGTCCTGGAGGAGGTCAAGAACGACGACGACCTGGCGCACATCCCCGTCGTCGTGCTCACGACCTCGGAGGCGGAGGAGGACGTGCTGCGCAGCTACCGCCTGCACGCCAACGCCTACGTCCCCAAGCCCGTGGACTTCGAGCAGTTCATCAGGGTCGTGCGGCAGATCGACGACTTCTTCGTGACGGTGGTCAGGCTGCCCAAGGGCTGATCCGTGAACGGACCGGGGACGGAACCGTCACTCACCGCGCCGGATCGGGTGGGTGTGGCGGTTTTTCGTTACGGTAAGGGGCATGAGCCTGCCGGAACCGCGTGAACCCACTGGTCCCTACCGCGTCAGTGTCGTGTGCCTGGGCAACATCTGCCGGTCGCCCATGGCCGAGAAGGTGCTCACGGCCGACCTCGAACGCGCCGGAATGAACGGCCTCGTCAGGGTCGACAGCTCCGGCACGGGCGACTGGCACATCGGGGACGGGATGGACACCCGAGCCGCCGCCACCCTGCGCGTGCACGGGTACCTCACCCACCACACCGCCCGCCAGTTCCATCCCGAGGACCTGGCCACCCGGGACCTCGTCCTGGCCATGGACCTGGACAACCTCGACGACCTGAGCCGGGTCGTCGACGAACGCGGTCCGGAGCTCGGCTTCGACCCCTCCCGGCTGCTCCTGTTCCGCTCCTTCGCGCCGGGCGGGGGGCCCAACCCGGAGGTCCCCGACCCCTACTACGGCGGGGACGACGGGTTCACCGCCGTCCTGAACATGGTCGAGGCCGCCTCCAAGGGCCTCACCGGGGAACTCGTCACCCGGTTGCGGGGCTAGTCGCGTGGACAGGGAGCCGATCGTGCGGTCCTTCGGGGGCACCGGTGACGGACCGGGCAGACCGGGCCGAGACCCGCAGACCGGCACCCTCGCGGACCGGGTCGAGGCGCTGCTGGACACCCAGGTCCGACGCGCCGCCAAGGCCGGGACCAGCCACGACTGGACCCTGTCCTACGTGGAACTGGCCGACGGCACCCGGCTGTTCGTGAAGTCCCAGACACGCGGAGCCGAACCGGCCGGGGCCCTGTCGGCGGAGGCGCGCGGTCTGGAGTGGCTCGGCCGGTGCTTCGGCTCCCCGGTGCTCCAACCCCTGGGCTGGGACGAGCGCCTGCTCGTGCTGCCCCTGGTGGAACAGGACGAACCCACACCCGCCGCCGCCGAACGGCTCGGGAGACAGCTGGCCGGAACCCACCTGACCGGTGCGGACGCCTTCGGCGCGGACTGGCCCGGCTACATCGGACCGCTGCCGATGGACAACACCCCCGCGCGGCACTGGCCGCGCTTCTACGCCGAACAGCGGCTGCGGCCCTACCTGCGCCAAGCACTGGACCAGGGGGCGCTCACCCCCACCGACGCGCGGGCGATCGAGCGGGTGGTGGACGCCGTCGACGAGCTGGCGGGGGAACCCGAACCGCCCGCCCGTATCCACGGGGACCTGTGGAGCGGCAACGTGCTCTGGCGCTCCCGGGACGCCGTCCTCATCGACCCGGCGGCGCACGGCGGCCACCGGGAGGCGGACCTGGCGATGCTGGCGCTGTTCGGGCTGCCCCACCTGGACCGGGTCCGCGACGCCTACAACGAGGTCGCGCCGCTCTCCGCCGGTTGGCGCGGCCGGGTGGCGCTGCACCAGCTGCACCCGCTCCTCGTCCACGTGTGCCTGTTCGGCGCCGCCTACCGGACCACCGCGCTGGAGGCCGCGCGGACCGCGTTCCGCGCCACCTGAGTCACCCCTTGACGCTGCCCGCGAGGAGTCCGCGCACGAAGTAGCGCTGGAGCAGGAAGAACACGAGCAGCGGGACGACGATGGACACGAACGCCCCCGCGGTGAGCCGGTGCCAGGCCTCGCCCCGGGTTCCGGCCAGCTCGGCCAGCCGTACCGTGAGCGGCGCGGTGGAGGTGTCGCCCCCGGCGAAGATCAGCGCCACCAGCAGGTCGTTCCACACCCAGAGGAACTGGAAGATGCCCAGGGAGACCAGGGCGGGCGCGATCAGCGGCAGCGCCACCTTCCGGAAGATGGTCCCGTGCCCGGCCCCGTCCACCCGGGCGGCCTCGAAGAGCGACCTCGGCAGCTGGGACAGGAAGTTGTGCATCAGGAAGATCCCCAGCGGAAGACCGAAGATGGTGTGCGCCACCCACACGTTGGTGAACGCCATCGCCCCGGTGAGCTCCCACGCGGGCAGCAGTTGGACCCCTCCCAGCGACACCCCCTGCGAGAAGAAGCGCAGCAGCGGCACCAGGGACATCTGGATCGGCACGACCTGGAGGGCGAAGATCCCCAGGAACACCCAGTCGCGGCCCCGGAAGTCGATCCAGGCCAGCGCGTAGGCCGCCAGCGCGGCCAGGCCCAGGACGAACACCGTGGAGGGCAGGGTGATCACGAAGGAGTTCACGAAGTGGCTGGCCAGACGGCCGTCGTTGGCGCTGCCGAAGAGCACGTCCCGGTAGTTGTCCAGGGTCACCTCGGGAGAGCCGAAGAACGTCCACCAGCCGCTGGCACGGATCTGGTCGGCGGGCCGGAACGACGAGACGAACAGTCCGGCGGTGGGGAGCGTCCACAGCACGGCGATGACCAGCGCCGCGAGGCTGGCCGCGCGCCCGCTGAGCCGTCCGCGCACCCGGGCGGCGGCGCTTCGGTTCCGCTCGACGTGATCGATGCTCATGCCAACTCCCTGGCCTTGCGGTTGCGCCGGATCTGGAGGACCACCAGCGGGACGACCAGGACGAAGAGGACCACCGCCAGCGCGGATCCCTGACCCACCTGGCCCTGGGAGAACGCCTGGCTGTACATCTCGTTGGCGATCACGCTGGTGCCGTAGTTGCCGCCGGTCATGGTGCGGACGATGTCGAAGATCTTGAGGGTCTGTACGGAGATCGTGATGAGCACGACCACGAGGGTGGGCCACACGGACGGCAGGGTGATGCGGGCGAACAGCTGCCAGGCCCCGGCACCGTCGATGCGGGCCGCCTCCACCGTCTCCGTGGGGACGGCCTTGATCGCGGCGGACATGACCACCATGGCGAACCCGGCCTGGACCCAGATCAGGACCAGGATCAGCAGGAACGTGTTGAGGGGCTGTTCGAGGAGCCAGAGCCGGGGTTCGCCGCCGAACCACACGACGATCTGGTTGAGCAGGCCGTACTGCTCCTGGTCGGCGGGCCGGTAGGCGTACACGAACCGCCAGATGATGCTGGCGCCGACGAAGGAGATCGCCATCGGCATGAACACCATCGACTTGGCCAGGGACTCGAACCGGGAGCGGTCGATGAGCACCGCGTAGAGCAGACCGACGGCGGTGGCCAGGGCTGGGGCGAACAGCACCCACAGCAGGGTGTTGGACAGGACCTGGAGGATCTCCGGCCGCTGGAACATCCACTGGTAGTTGGCCAGCCCCACGAACGCGTCCCCCGAGCGGTCGTGGAAGGACAGCACGGTGGTGCGGACGACAGGGTAGACCAGCCCGCCCAGGAGCAGGAGGACGGCCGGTCCGAGGAAGAAGGCCGCCTGCCAGCGGTCCCTCCTGCTCCGGGGGGCGTCGAGCAGGACGAGCATCAGGCCGATGACGCCGAGGAACGCGGCGATCCCGATGAGCATCCAGACGAGCTTGGGCAGCTCGTCCAGGAAGGAGAACTCCATGGAAGACCCCTGGTGGTGCCTGGATGTGTGGGGGGTGGACCGGCCGGGGCTCCCGGAGCCCCGGCCGGAGGGCCGACTGCGTACGTCAGACCCGAGGGGGTGTCAGGCGCGGGCGCCGAACCCCGGGCCGAAGCGGAGCGCGGGCCTCGAGGATCACGGCCAGGCCGACTCCACGCTCTCCAGGACCGTCGCCGTGTCGGTCCCGGTCACCCAGTCGATCATGCCGCTCCAGAAGACGTTGGTCCCCACGGAGGAGGGCATGGCGTCGCTGCCGTCGAAGTGGAAGACGGTGTCGGGGTCGTTGAGGACCTCGGCGGTGAACTGGTCGGTGGGGTCGGACAGCACGGACGGGTCCAGGTCCTGGTGGGCGGAGACCCAGGAGCCGAGGGAGGCGCGCTGGTTGGCGTACCCGCCGGAGGACAGGTACTCGTGGACGGCGACCACCTCGTCGCGGTCGTCGAAGGCGACGACGAACTCCCCGCCGCCCATGATCGGGACCTCGGAGTCGGCCTCCAGCGGGGGCAGCACGAAGCCGTAGACGTCGCCGTCCTCACCGATCTCCACGTCGTCCTCGAACTGGGCTCCGTAGAAGGAACCCATCAGGTACATGGCGCAGCCGCCGTCCAGCAGCGGGGCCCCGGCCTCCTGGAAGGAGGTGACGGCGATGCTGTCCACGCCGCCGAAGGTGCCGTTGACGTAGTCCTCGTTGCGGATGACGCCGTCCGCGAGGTCGAAGGCCTCCTCGACCTCGGGGGCGTCGAAGGGGATGTCGTGGGCGATCCAGTCGTGGTAGACGTCCGTGCCCGAGGTGCGCAGGAGGGCGTTCTCGATCCAGTCGGTACCGGGCCAGCCGGTCGCGTCCCCGGACTCGAAGCCCACGCACCAGGGCCTGGTGCCGTCGGCGGCGATGGTGTCGCTGAGCTCGATCATGTCGTCCCAGGTCTCGGGGATCTCGTGCCCGTTCTCGGCGAAGAAGGAGGGGGAGTACCAGACCATCGACTTCATGTTGGCGCCGAGCGGGGAGCCGTACAGCTCTCCGTCGACGGTGGCGTAGCCCCGCCAGTCCTCGCTCCAGCCGGACTCGACGTTGCTCCGCACCCCGTCCGCGACGGGGACGGCGTGGCCGTCCGAGGCGGCGCGCTCCAACAGGCCGGGCTGGGGGATGAAGGCCAGGTCGGGTGCGTTGCCGCCGTCGAGGCGCACGGGGAGCTGGGCCTCGAACTCGCCGCTGCCCTCGTACTGGATGGTGATGCCCGTGCAGGCCGCGAAGTCCGCCCAGGACTGTTCCAGGCGGTCGCCCTCCTCGTCGCGGATGGAGGCGTAGACGGAGACGGTGCCGCCGGTGCCCTCCCACTGTTCGTAGGGGGAGCAGTCGATGCCGGAGGTGTCGGCGGCGCCGCCGTCGCCTCCGCTGAGGTAGGAGCAACCGGAGACGAGGAGCAACACGCCTCCGGCGGCCAGGGCGTGTCGGGTGACCGAACTCGGCATGGGGGGTCTCACTCCTTCGGCACGCACACCCACCGGGGGCGGGGGTGTGATCCAGGTCATGCGCTTCTCGATGTAAGTCCCCTCCGAGGCGAATGTCCATAGCTCACGCAATTTCTTGCGTAACGATCCGAAATATTGCAGGACAACCGTGTGCGCTGCGCCTTTGTCAAGCTGCCCGGAGTCCCGTCGCCCCCTCCGTTCCCGGGGGCGGGTGCGCCGACAGCCCGGCGGTTCCGACGTGGCCGTACATTGGGGGGATGGCTGACGCACCCAGCCCTGGTCAGGGCCCACACGAAGGACCCGAGCTGCACGTGGCCCTGGTCGGCTACGGCAAGGGCGGGGAGGTCTTCCACGCGCCCCTCATCGACGCCGTCCCGGGGCTGCGCCTGTCCGCCGTGGTCACCGCGTCCCCGGAACGCGCGCGGGCCGCACGTGAGCGCTACCCGTGGGTCACCGTGTACCCGACCGTCGCGGAACTGTGGGCCGACGCCGGGCGGTACGAGATCGCCGTGGTCAGCACGCCCAACGACACCCACGCGCCGCTCGCGCGGGCCGCGCTGGAGTCCGGTCTGGCCGTGGTCGTGGACAAGCCGTTCGCGCTCACCGCCCACCAGGCCCGGGAACTCACCGACCTGGCCGACGATCTCGGGCACGTGCTCACCGTCTACCAGAACCGTCGCTGGGACGCCGACTTCCTCACCCTGTGGCAGCTGATCGAGGAGGGCGCCCTGGGGCGGGTGCACCGCTTCGAGTCGCGGTTCGAGCGCTGGCGGCCCCAGCCCAAGGGGACCTGGCGGGAGACCGGAGGCGTCGACGCCGGAGCCGGGCTGCTGTACGACCTCGGCCCGCACCTGATCGACCAGGCGGTCAACCTGTTCGGCCCGGTGGCCACCGTCTACGCGGAGATCGACGCCCGCCGCGAGGGGGTGAACGCCGACGACGACGTGTTCCTGTCCCTCGGGCACGCGCGGGGCACCCGCTCCCACCTGTGGATGAGCGCCCTCAGCGCCCAGAACGGGCCCCGGTTCCGGGTCCTCGGTGACCGGGCCGCCTTCACCAGTTTCGGACTGGACGGCCAGGAGGCGCGCCTGACCGGGGGTGAGCGTCCCGACGCCGCAGACTGGGGCGTGGTCCCGGAGGGGGAGTGGGGGATGCTCGGCACCGACGGGGTGTCCACGCCGGTGCCCAGCGTGCGCGGCGCCTACCCGGAGTTCTACGCGGGGGTCCGGGACGCCGTGGGGGAGGGCGAGCCCCTGCCGGTGGATCCGCACGAGGTGATCCACGGCCTGGAGGTCATCGAGGCGGCCCGCCGCTCCGCCCGCGCCGACGAGGTCGTCCGCCTGCGCTGACCGGCTCCCGAACCCCCGCCTTGGCCCTATGTTGGACACAGGTCAGTGCAGGGATTCCAACGCCGAAGGAGCAGCACCGTGGCCCAGGTCCTCGTGGTCGCCGACGACCTCACCGGAGCCAACGCCACGGGCGCGCGGTTCGCCCGCACCGGTATGCGTGTGGCCACGGTGACCCCCGAGCACGTGAGCCGGGTCGCCGGGGACTACGACGTGGTGGTCGCCAACCTGGACAGCAGACACGTCCCGGCCGAGCAGGCCGCCGACCTGGTCACCGACGTCGTCGAGGCCGTCTGGCCGGTCGGGCTGGTGGTCAAGCGCACCGACACCACGCTGCGCGGGAACGTCGGCGCCGAGATCGAGGCCGCCTACGACGCCGTCCGTGAGCGCCTGCCCGCCGGAACCCGCGTCCGGGTGCTGTTCGCCCCGGCCTTCCCCGGTTCCGGTCGCATCACCGAGGACGGTGTGCAGCTGCTCGACGGGGTGCCGCTGGAACGCAGCGAGCTCGCCAACGACCCGCTGTGCCCGATGACCACCAGCCTGGTCTCGGAGATCCTCGCGGCCCAGAGCGACCTCGCCGTCAGACACGTGCCCCTGCGGCGGATCACCCAGGAGATGCTCACCGCCGAACTGCTCGCGGGTGACGAGCCCGTCGTGCTCTGCGACGCCAGCACCGAGCAGCACCTCACCGACATCGCCGAGGCCGCTGCCGCCGCCCACCACGCCGAGGGCATCGTCTGGGTGGCCGTGGACCCCGGCCCCACCGGGGCACTGCTCGCCTACGCGCTGCGCCTGCGCGGCCAGGCCGGTTCCCGCGGGCCCCTCCTCGCGGTGGCGGGAAGTACGACCGACCTCACCCGCCGCCAGCTCGCCACGGTCGCCCGCACCGGCGCGGTCCGGTTCGTGGACCTGGACGCGGTGGCCCTCAGCGACCCCGACAGCGACCACCCCGACCAGGTGGCGCGTGAACTCACCGACCACCTCTCGTCCTCGGGCTTCCCCGAGATCTGCGTGCTGCGGGTGGTGACCACGGCCGCGCGCGTCCGTGAGCTGCCCGCCCAGGCCCGGGCCGAGCTGCCCGGCCGCGTCGCCCGTCTGGTGGCCGACGTGGTCAACGACCTGGCGGACTCGGTGGGCCCCCAGGCGCTGCCCAGCGGCCTCTACCTGACCGGGGGAGACCTGACCGCGAGCCTGCTGGACGAACTCGACGTGCACGCCTTCGACGTGGGCGGTGAGATCGTGCCGCTGGCCGTGCACGGGCACCTCAGCGGCGGTCCGCTCGACGGCACGCCCGTCGTCGCCAAGGGCGGACTGGTGGGCGACGACATCACGCTGGTGGAGTGCCTGGCCAAACTGCGCCGGTCCGTCCAGGCCCGCCTCCACCAGGTCCACTCCGAGGTGTCCGAGCACGTGATCCCCACCGCGACCCGCGACGCCTAGCGGCTCGCTCGACCCGTCCGTCGTCGGTGTCCGTCCGCTCGCGGGACGGTGTCCGGTCCCCGGTCACACGGAGGGGCGCGGTGCCGGCTCCGCACCGCGCCCCTCGGTATGTCGGCGCTAGGGCGTCGTGTCCTCGGTGATGTGGTTGGCGGCCAGCTTCCCGACCAGTTCGGCCAGGGCCGCGGGGGCCTCCAGGGGGCCCATGTGGCCGAGGCCTGGGATCACCCGGACCTCGACGGGGTCCTGGACCAGCCCGCCGATGTGGTGGGCGTGCCACGGAGGAGTCAGCTTGTCCTCGTCACCGCCGACGACGACGGTGGGCACCGCGATCTCCCGCACCGCGTCGTCCAGGTGCAGCCTGGTCATGACCCGGCCCCACTCGCCACGGGCGACTCCGCCGCACTCGTGCACCAACCGGGCGCACAGGCGCTTCGCGGCCGGGCTGCTCCCCTTGCCCATGACCAGGTACCGGAGCACGCTGGCGCTTCCGGCGTTGGCCGGGCCCAGGGGCAGCGGCGCGGTCAGGAAGACCTTCGCCCCCACCTTGCCGAGCGGGCCGGGCAGGGGGATCGCGGTGGACCGGTCGGGCAGCTCCGTGCACCCGGTGTTGGTCAGGAGCACCGCCGCCACCTTCTCCTTGAAGGTCGCCCGCGGCCCCGAGGCCATGATGGTCATCCCGCCCATGCTGTGTCCGGCGACCACGGCCTTCCGGCCGGCGGGCACGGTCGCCTCCAGGACGGCGCACAGGTCGTCCGCGAGCTTCTCCGTCCCGTAGCCCGCCCGGGTCAGGGGGGTCTGGCTGCGGCCGTGGCCGCGCTGGTCGTAGAGGACCACCCTGAGGTCCGGGTCGAGGTCGCGGACCACGGGGCCCCAGGAGGCCAGGGACGTGGACCAGCAGTGGGAGAACACCACGGTCGGTCCGTCCGAGGGCCCGCGCACCTCGACGTGCAGCTGGGTGCCGTCGGCGGAGCGGACCCGGAGTTCCTTTGCCGCTCCCACGTGTCGTGTCGCCATGGGGGTCTGCCTCTCAGTCGTCGAGGTCGATGCGGGGGACGGCGAAGGGCGGTGTGCCCGACCCGTTCACCGGGAGCCCTCCCCACAGGTTGGGGCCGTCGAGTTCACCGACCCCCTCGTGGCCGTCGGGGGTGCGCACGGTCACCGTACGCGCCCCCTGTTCGTAGGCCCTGGTGAGCCCGGGCTCCGGGGCCAGGCGCCCCTTCCAGCGGTAGTCGCCGGTGAGCGGCGAGAAGTGCCCGGCGAAGTGCGCCCGGACCTCGAAGCTCTCCGCCGGTTCCGAGCCCTCGGAGTGCGGCTGGACCGTCACGGGCCCCCGGTACTCCTCTTCCTCGTCGTCGAACCCGCTCACGCGCTCTCTCCTCCGATCGGGACGGGGCGCCGGCCGCTGGGGGCGCGGCGCAGGTCGTAGTTGTGCGGGTCGAACCACCGGGTGCGCAGTGCGTAGTTCCAGGTGAAGGTGGGCCACAGCGTGGTGTTGCGGCCCTGCGCGTTCAGGTACCAGCTGTCGCAGCCCCCGGTCACCCACACGGTGCCCTTCATGGACCTGTGGACCATCTCGGTGTAGGCGCGCTGGGCCTCGGGGCGGGGCTCCAGGCGGTCCACCCTGTTGCGGCAGGCGAACTTCAACGCCTGCATGGTGTACCGGATCTGCGCCTCGATCATGAACACCTGCGAGGTGTGCCCCAGGCCGGTGTTGGGCCCGGCGAGCACGAACGCGTTGGGGAATCCGTTCACGGTGGTGCCCCTGAAGGCCTGGACGTCGTCCCCCCAGTGCTCCGCGAGGGAGCGCCCCGAGGCGTCGTACACGCGGTGCGCGATGGGCGGGTCGGAGACCTGGAAGCCCGTGCCGAGGATGATCGTGTCCACCTCGTGCTCGGTCTCCGCGCCGGAGGAGTCCCTCGTGACCACGGAGTTCGCCCGGACCTCCACGATGCCGTCGGTGACCACGTCCGCGTTGGGACGGGCCAGCGCCGGGTAGTAGTCGTTGGACATCAGGATGCGCTTGCACCCGGCGCGGAAGGTGGGGGTGAGCTTGCGCCGGAGTTCGGGGTCCCTGACGCTGCGGTTGATGTTGGCCCGGCCGAGCCGTTCCACGACGCCGAGCAGTCCGGGGTTCTTCGCGAACCCGAGGACGTAGGTCTCGCGACCCCAGTAGATGCTCTTGCGGGCGACCTGCTGGGCGCCCGGGACGTTCCGGTAGAGCCACCTCTCGGCCCTGGTGATGTCCCGGTCGTGGCGGAACATCACCCACGGCGCGGTGCGCTGGAACAGCGTCAGCTTCTCCACCAGGGGTTGGATCCGGGGCACGAACTGGATCGCGGAGGCGCCGGTGCCGATCACCGCCACCCTGCGGCCGGTGAGGTCGTGGTCGTGGTCCCACTCGGCGGAGTGGAAGAGCCGGCCCTCGAAGGAGTCGAGCCCCTTGATGTCCGGATAGGTCGGGTCGGCCAGCGGACCGGCGCCGCTGACCAGGAACTGTGCGGTGACGGTACCGCTGGTGGTCTCGATCCGCCACCGGTTCTGCTCCGGCTCCCAGTGAGCGGCCCGGACGTCGCTGTCGTACCGGACGTGCCGGTCCACGCCGTGCTCACCGGCGACCCGTTTCATGTACTCCCAGATCTCCGGCTGCGGGGAGAAGGTCCGACTCCAGCCGGGGTTGAGCGCGAAGGAGAACGAGTACAGGTGCGAGGGGACGTCGCAGGCTGCGCCCGGATACGAGTTGTCGCGCCAGGTCCCGCCGATCCCGTCGGCCCGTTCGAGGATGACGAAGTCCCGGAGCCCGGCCTGGGTGAGGCGCACAGCCATGCCGATCCCGGCGAACCCGGAGCCGATGATGGCGACCCGGTGGTGCGGCACTTCTTCGGTCACGATGCTGTTCCCTTCGTACGGGCCCGGTGCGGCGGGCGCTCGCGTACCGACCGGTAAGTATGGGCCCCGGGAAACGTGGCGCGTGACGTTCCCCGGGGGAGGGGGTGTCGGGGGCCGAGCGCGTGGCGCGTTCGCTCTCGGCCCCCGACGTCAGGGCCGCCGTCGGAAGACGTGGCGCGTTGCGCCTTCCGACGGCGGGGTTCCGGGGAGAGGTGTTCCTCTCGGTGGCCTAGCGGCCGAGCAGTCCGGCCTTCTTCCAGAAGTACCGGCCCAGGCCCGTGATCGCACCCGCGGTGTCCAGAGTGTTGACGACCTTGCGGGCGGCCCAGGTCTTGGTCTCCACCCAGTGCGGGTTGGCCCTGGCGACCCGCTGGGCCTCCTTCGGGTCCAGCCCGACCTGTGCGTAGACCTTCGGGTTGATGAGCCGGGTCGCGGAGTAGTAGGTGACCAGGCCCAGCACGATCCGGCTGTAGGCCTTGTTGAGGGCGCCGCGCTCGGGCCAGTCCCGTTGGAACTCCTCGCGGGCGTAGCGCATGTGGCGCGCCTCCTCGGTCACGTGGATGCGGGCCACGGCGCGCACCAGCGGGAGGATCTGCTCGTCCGGGACGGCCTCGCGCTGGAGCTGGTCCAGGACCTCCTCGACGAAGAGCGCGCCCGCGAAGATCAGCGGACCGTGCGCGATCGCCTTGAACACGCGGCCGAGGTGGAAGGTGACCGGGTCCAGCCGGTGCGCCTCCCAGCCCAGTTTCCGCACCATCTTCGCGAACATGACCGTGTGGCGGCACTCGTCGGCGATCTCGGTGTAGGCGTACTGGACATGGAGGGTCGTCGGGTCGTTGTGGTAGGCGTGCCGGACCAGCATCTGCATGAGGATCGTCTCGAACCAGATGCCGATGGTGGCGACACTGGCGACCTCCAGCCGGGACAGCTCCTTGCGCTTCTCGTCGCTGAGCTGGTCCCACAGGTGGGTGCCGTAGAGGGAGATCCGCTCGGGGCGGATCGCCCACATGTCGGGATCGACGGGGGCGTCCCAGTCGATCTCGACCAGGGGGTCGAAGGAGGCCTTCGCGGAGCCGCGCAGGAGGCGCTTGGCGATGTCCTCGCGGTCGGTGAGCTTCGGCTTGGCGACGACGTCGGCGGTCATCTCGTTCCTCCTCAGGAGGCGCTGGTCTGGGCGTGCGGGGAACCGTGGCGCGCGTGGAGCCCCCGGGCGATCTCGGCGTCCGCGAAGGCTCCGTCGGTGAGGAGCAGGCCGAGCTGGAGCGACACGATCTGTTCGGTGGTTCCGGGGAAGTGCTTGGTCAGGTGCAGGGCGGCCGTTCCGAACGCCGTGCAGGCGACGTCGCGGGGGGCGCGCCGGGCACCGGCGGCGCGGACGACCGTCATCACGGTGTCGCGCTCGCTCTCGGCGGGCACCAGGCCGTCGAGCGAGGCGCCGGTGGCACGGGAGCTCTCGTGGATGGGGGTGTCCACGTAGCCGGGGTAGACGGTGGTCACACCGACATGCGTGCCGTACTCGGCGCGCAGGCTGTCCGCGTAGGCGGTCACCGCGCGCTTCGAGACCGTGTAGGCCCCGGCGAGCGGGAGCTGGAGGTTGGCCAGGAGCGAGGCGGTGACGATCACGCGGCCGCGGCTCCGGAGCAGCGCGGGCATCGCGGCGGCGGTGACGCGCCAGGTGCCGAGGAGGTTGACCTCCAGCGCCTGGTGGGCGTGGGAGTCGGGCAGGTGACCGATGTCCACGGAGGGCCCGACCCCGGCGTAGTGGATGAGCAGGTCCAGGCGTCCGCCGAGCTGGTCGATCGCCTGGGCGACTCCCGTGCGCACCTGCTCGTCGTCGGTGACGTCGCAGGCGATGACGCCGGGGGCGGGTTTGCGGTCGATCCCGACGACGTTGACGCCGAGGTGACGCAGGACCGCCACCGTGGCACCGCCGAACGCACCGGAGGCGCCGGTCACGATGGCGTTCTGGCCGGGCAGGCGGCTCAGGTGGCGAGGCAGGGGGGCCGTCATGTGATCTCCTCCACAGTCATTGCGGGAACGTTACAACGAGCATTGTCACAATGCAATGGGTAGAACCCGGAAATTTACTCGCGAGTAAGGTTCGTGTGCCAGGGCTGTTACGGAGGTGCGGGCGCACGGACGGGGCCGCGCACGGGCGCGGCCCCGTCGGTGTGGGGGCGGGGCCTACCCCCGCCCGAGCAGCCCCGCCCTCCGCCAGAAGTACCGGCCCAGGCCGGAGATGGCCCCGGCGGTGTCCAGCGTCCTGACCACCTTGCGGGACAGTTCGGTCTTGCTGTCGATGAAGTGCGTGTTACGACGGGCCGCCCGCTGGGCCTCGCGGGGGTCGAGGCCGATCCGCTCGTAGACCTTCGCGTGGATCAGCCGGGTCGTCGCGTAGTAGGTGACCAGGCCCAGCACGAGCCGCGAGTAGGCCCGGTCCAGGGGGCCGCGCCGCACCCAGTCGCGGTGGAACTCCTCGCGGGCGTAGCGGATGTGGCGCGCCTCCTCGATGACGTGGATACGAGAGGTGGCCCGCACGACCGGCTCGATGCTCTCGTCGCTGATCATCTCCCGCTGGAGCTGGTCGAGGATCTCCTCGACGAAGAGTGCTCCCGCGAAGATCAGCGGCCCGTGCGCGATCGCCTTGAAGAGGTTGCCCAGCACGTGCGCCACCGGGTCCAGGCGGTGGGCGGTGGAGCCCAGCTTCTCGATGGCCCTCGCGAACATGACCGTGTGGCGGCACTCGTCGGCGATCTCGGTGTAGGCGTACTGGACGTGGAGCGTGGTGGGGTCGTTGTGGTAGACGTGCCGGACCAGCATCTGCATGAGGATCGTCTCGAACCAGATGCCCGTGGCCATGGTGCTGGCCATCTCCAGTCGGGACAGCTCGCGGCGCTCGTCCTCGCTGAGGCGCTCCCACAGGTGGGTGCCGTAGAGGGAGACCCGCTCGGGGCGCATCCCCCACAGGTCCTCCAGGGGGGCCTCCCAGTCGATCTCGACCAGGGGGTCGAAGGAGGCCTTGGCGGAGCCCCGCAAGAGGCGCTTCGCGATGTCCTCGCGGTCGGTGAGCTTCGGTGTCGGCGCGTTTCCCACGGACATGTGGACCTCCAGGGGGTTCCGTGCCGGAGGCGCGCCGAACGGGAGGTTCGAGTGGTGTGACCCCGTTCACTCCGATCACCTAGAACGTTACAATCTCCGTTGTCATCGTTCAACGGCGCCAGGGGAGCGGATTTACTGATGAGTACGGCACGACGGGGTCTCTAGGCTGGGTTCCATGGCGGAATACCGTATTGACGAACTCGCCCGGCTCGCCGAAACCACGGTGCGCAACGTCCGGGTGTACCAGGACCGAGGACTCCTCGCCCCGCCCCGGCGCCAGGGCCGGGTGGGCATCTACTCCGAAGCGCATCTGGCGCGTCTGCGGCTGATCGGCCAGCTCCTCCGGCGCGGCTACACCTTCGCGAACATCGGTGAGATGTTCCAGGTGTGGGAGCGCGGCGGCGACCTGTCCGAGATCCTCGGCTTCGAGTCCGCGGTCGGGGACGCCTGGAGCGACGAGATCGCCGACTACCTCGGCATGGGCGACCTCAAGGACCTGTTCGGCAAGGGAGTGACCCCCAAGACCATAAAGCGTGCCCTGGACCTCGGTGTCCTGGAGCGCGACGGGCTGCGCTTCCGGGTCCCCAGCCCGCGCCTGCTGCACGCCGGGGTCGAGCTGGTCAAGCTGGGGATGAGCGTGGGCGCCGTACTGGACATCGCGGAGAACCTGCGGGACAGGATCGGTGACGTCGCCGAGCACATGGTCCGCCAGGTCTCCGACCACATCATCGCGGAGCACGCCCCCGGCACCGTGATCCAGAGCGAGGAGGTCGCGCAGATCGCGGAGCTCATCCGTCGGGTGCGCCCCCTCGCGCAGCAGGCGGTGGACGCTGTCCTGGCCCAGGAGATGGCCCACCACCTCACCAACGTCATGGGCGACCACTTCGCGGACGCCATGGAGCACCTGAGGAACGAGGACCAGGCGACCCAGGACACGGACGGTCCCCACGGACCCTGAGACGAACCGGACCGTCGCACTCGCCGGACCCGCTCTCCGGCCCCCGGACCCGACCCCATCCCCCACCCCCGGGACCCCCACCCGAACCCCGAACCCCCACCCCTCGACACGGACCACGGGCCCGGACCCCAGCGCGGGTGTCCGGGCCCGTCCGTCGCCGGGGTCGGTCAGTCGTCGACCCTCGCCCCCTCGGGCGCGGGAGCGGTCGTGCCGTCGACCACGGTCAGCGGCAGCGACGTCGTGAAGCGCAGCTCCGCGAAGGCGCCGCGCGGCACCGCCGGGGACTCGGGGAAGACCGGCCGGACGCTCCGGTAGGCCTCACCCGGTGCCGGGCGGGTGTCCTCCCCGCCCTTGTTCGGCCACAGGGACATCGCCCGTTCGGCCTGCGCGGTGATGGTCAGGGACGGGTTGACGCCCAGGTTCGCGGAGACCGCCGAGCCGTCCACCACGTGCAGGCCGGGGTAGCCGTACAGACGGTGGTAGGGGTCGATCACGCCGGTCTCGGCACTGTCACCGATCGGGCATCCGCCCAGGAAGTGGGCGGTCATCGGGATGTTGAAGATGTCACCGACCGTGCCGCCCGCGTAGCCGTCGATGCGCTTGGCCAGCCGCGTGGCCACCTCCTGGCCCGCGGGGATCCAGGTGGGGTTGGGTTCACCGTGCCCCTGTCGGGAGGTGAGCTTCTTCCTGCCGCCCAGCAGTCCCCGCTTCACCGAGGTGGTCAGCGAGTTGTCCAGGGACTGCATGACCAGCCCGATGATGATCCGCTCGGACCAGCGCCGGTTGGAGAAGCTGCGCAGGAACACGGTCGGGTGGCGTGCGGCCAGTCCCAGGAAGCGCAGCCAACGCGGGATCGAGCCGCCGCCCGGGACCTGGATCGCGGTGAGCAGGCCCATCGCGTTGGAGCCCTTGCCGTAGCGGACGGGTTCGATGTGGGTGTTCTCGTCCGGGTGGATGGACGACGTGATCGCCACACCGTGGGTCAGGTTCTCCGGCGGCGGGACCTGCTTGCTCATGGCGCCCACCAGCGCCTCGGAGTTGGTCCGGGTCAGGGTCCCCAGCTTCTCGGACAGGCGGGGCAGCAGCCCGTCGGAGCGCATCCGGTGCAGCAGGGTCTGGGTGTTGTAGGTCCCGGCGGCGACCACGACCTGCCGGGCGGTGAACGTGCGGGCGTTGGAGCGGCGGCGGGGGGCGTCGGTGCGCAGGGTGTCCACCGCGAAGCCGCCGCCCTGGGACTCGGGGCGTTCCCGCAGCCGCTCGACCGTGGTCAGCGGGTGCACGTCGGCGCCGCCGCGCTCGGCGAAGTGGAGGTAGTTCTCGGTGAGGGTGTTCTTGGCGCCGTGGCGGCAGCCCGTCATGCACTCGCCGCACTCCGTGCAGGCCCGGCGCTCCGGGCCCGCGCCGCCGAAGTAGGGATCCCCGACCGACGCCCCCGGGGCCGCCTTGGAACCGTCGCCGTCCTGACCGTCGCCGAAGCACACCCCGACCGGGGTGAGACGGAAGGTGTCACCGACCCCCATCTCGTCGGCCACGGCCCTGAGATGGACGTCCGAGGGGGTGACGGTGGGGTTGGTACGGACACCGAGCATGCGGCGGGCCTGGTCGTAGAAGGGCGCCAGTTCCGACTTCCAGTCGGTGATGTGGCTCCACTGCGAGTCCTCGAAGAAGGCGTCCATGGGGTGGTAGAGCGTGTTCGCGTAGTTGAGCGAACCGCCGCCGACGCCGGCTCCGGCCAGGATCATCACGTCCCGCAGGAGGTGGATGCGCTGGATGCCGTACAGCCCGGCACCCGGGGCCCAGAGGAAGTTCCGCACGTCCCAGGATGATGACGGCAGGGTCTCGGGTGTGAAACGCCGCCCCGCTTCCAGGACGCCGACGCGGTAACCCTTCTCCGTGAGGCGTAGGGCGCTGACCGAACCGCCGAAGCCGGAGCCGATCACTACCACGTCGTAGTCGAAGGGGTCGTTCGTGGGGTTCGGACCTTCGGCGGGGTCTTCCGTGCGCTGAGGGGACATGGTGTGGTCTCTCTCCAGGTCGGATGCGGTGCTCGTCGTGCGCCGGAAACGAGTCCGCAACGATGAATGCGCCATCTAGAAATGTGACATTCGATATTGTAATGTTCGTCACTACCGCCGAGTAAGGTGTGTTCCATATAACACACGAGGCGTGCTTCGGCGCAAGTTTCGCTCCCCCTCGCCGCTCCCCCCAGCGGCGGACCACTGGAGGTTCACATGCCCAAGGCTCCCGAAGAGGTGCCCGAGGCGCCGCAGGACGCGCCTGAGCAGCACGAAGGCGGTGGCGGAACGCGCTGGCGCAGGTTCGCACTCGTGGCGGTGCCCGGGTTCCTGGCGGCCGGAGTGCTCGGCGCCATGACCACGCAGGGTCTGCTCGCCGCGTCCTTCGCGGTCTCCGGGGACAGCTTCAAGATGTCCGCGGACTCGCTCTCCGGAACGGGATTCAGCCAGTACGGCGACGTCGCCAACTCGGTCGACGGCTCCGCCCGCGCGGTCGGCCTGTCCACCGTGAACAACGCCGAGCTGGAGAACCTGTGCATGTCCTCCCTGTGGGACCTCCCCATCGGTGAGGCCACCCTCGTCATCAACGCCGGGGCCAGCAGCCCTGTCGAGGGCACCAACCTCGTCATCGACATCGAGCAGCTTCAGGGCAACGCCGAGTTCGGCGCCATCGAGATCGGCCGTGACGCCAGCACCCTGGACAAGGCCGAGGGCGGCCAGGGCCCCGCCGGTGGTTTCGGTCTCCAGGCCGACACGATCACCGTCTCCGAAATGGAGATGACCACCTGGGCGGTGACCTCGGGCTCGCTGCGCCTGAGCGGGCTCAACCTGGCGATCAAGCCGGGCAACCACGAGTGCTTCTGAGCCCATGGCGCACGCACTGACACCGATCCGCTCGGGGTGGACGTGGTTCCGTGACTGGCGACGGAACCGGCCGTTCTGGGGCGGACTCCTCCTCGTCGCGGCCGGGATCGAGCTGCTGGTCGCACCCGCCGCGCAGAGCCTCATCCTGCCGATCGACCTGGTCATCTACGCGGGCATCGCGGGGGTCTACGGGCCCCTCATCGCGCTCCTGATGATCTCCCTCGGCGTGCTGAGCTGGCTCCAGCCCGCGCAGCACGTGTTCTTCGGCCTGGTCGGGCTCATGCTCGCGCTCGTGTCCTTCCCGACCTCCAACTTCGGCGGGTTCGTCATCGGCATGCTGCTCGGCATCGTCGGCGGATCCCTCGTGTTCGCGTGGTCACCTCGGGTACGGCGTCGGCCCCGTCGTGCTCGCGGTGCCCGGACGCCCGGTGGGGAGTCCGACGCGGGTGACGACGAGGAGCCCGGGCCCGTCCAGGGGGACGCCGAGCCGGAGGAGACCGGGAGCCCGTCCGAGACGTCCGGCCGGGAGGACGCCCCGACCGTGGCCGTCGAGCCGCCCGTGCCGCGCGACCCGCCCCGCCACCTGGCGGCCCTCGCCCTGCCGCTCGCCGCCGCGGTCGCCCTCGCCTCGGCGCCCGCTCCCACCCTGGGCTGGCCCTGGGACTGGCTGATCCCCGGCGACGACAGGGAACAGAACGAGGAACAGCCCTCCGAGGAGCCCTCGGACGAGCCCACCGAACGGCCCGGCGGCACCGACCCCGGAGACGACCCCACGGAGGACCCGGTCGACGAGGACCCGGAGGAAGAGGAGGAACCGGAGGAGGAAGAGGAAGAAGAGGAGACCGAGCCGGACGAGGGCGACGCCGAGGACTGCGACCCTCGTGTCGGCGAGGACGCCCTGGTCGAGGACGAGGAGGAACTCCTCGCGGCGGTCCTGGCCTGCCAGGCCGCCCAGGACGAGGGACAGTACCCGGAGGTCGTGGTCGACTCCGACTACGACTGCTTCCGGGGCTCGGTCCGCGAGTCCGGCCTCACCGCCGACAGCCTCGCCATGTACGGCGCCCGCTACCGGGGCGTCGTGGAGTGCCCCACCGAGGACGGCCCCCAGCGCTACATCCGCCTCACCATGAGCAGCGGCGACGTCCGGGGCGGCGAACTGTGGTTCGACGACCTCGGCACCCGGCGGAGCCTCGGACTGCCCACCATGAACATGACCGGTGACGTGGAGATGCACGTGACCCGCATGCACGTCCGGCTGCTCGGGATTCCGCTGACCTTCACACCGGACTTCCCGCCGCCGCTCCTGCTCCCGATCATGTACCTCACCGACGTGGACGTCGACAGCCCGATGGCGTACACGGACTCGATGACCATCCCCGACCTCAACGGCCGGTACGGCGGCTAGGCCGTGGGCGGGCACCCACTCGGGGTGCCCGCCCGGTCAGCCGCCTCGCAGTCGCCCGCGTCAGCGGGCCCGGATCACCGGCTCTCCGCGATCAGACGGCTGGGCTGTCCCACGTGCGACACGTACAGGGCGTCGCGGGCACGGGTGCAGGCCACGAACAGCAGCGTCCGCTCCTGCTGACGCGCGTGCTCCAGGGCCACCTGGTCCCCGTCGGCCGCCTCCAGCGCGGCCTTGGGCGGCAGCAGGTGGTCACTCACACCGACCAGCGCCACGCAGCGGAACTCCTGGCCCTTCATGCTGTGCATGGTGCCGACCCGGACCGCGTCGGGGTCCGTGGCGCCCTCCAGGGGGGTGGTCCGCACACCCCGGGCCTCCAGTTCCTTGGCCACGCCGCGCACCACCCAGTGGTTGCGCCCGGCCACCGCGATCTCGGCCGGATTCACCCCGGCCTCCAGCCACACCCGGACCCACTCGCCCAGAGCGTGGAACTCCTCGGCGCGGCTGTCGCAGCCACGTACCACCGGGGCAGGGCCGCGCAGCAGCGAACGGTAGCCGGCCAGGGTGTCGGCGTCGTCGTCCATCCCGAGGGCCGACCCGCGCCCCAGGATCGGCATGCTCCAGTCCAGGATCTCCTGGGTCACCCGGTAGCTGACCCGCAGCCGGTGGCCCCGGCCGCGCACGTTGATGCCCAGTGAGGCCAGCGACACCCGGTTGTCGGACACCCGCTGGTTCGGGTCGCCCACGACGAACAGGTCGTCGGGGCCCTCCGCGACGGCGGCGCGCAGCATCCGCCACTGCGCCGGGTGCAGGTCCTGGGCCTCGTCGACCACCACGTGCCGGAACGGCGGGCCGGTGCGGCCCAGCAGTCGCGCGGCCTCACCAGCCAGCTGCGGGTGGGACCACAGCCCCTCCACCCGCATCGCGCCCACGTAGCGCCGGACCGTCTCCCACACCTGTCGCCGGTGCTCGGGTGCCAGGTGCTGGACGCGGCCGCTGCGCTCGCAGCGGATGTAGTCGGGCAGCAGCTCCAAGCCCTTGGCCAGGATCACCTGTTCCCACTCGTCCACGAGGAAGCGGCCGGAGAAGGGCAGGCCGTCCGCGAGCGCGACCGCGCGCCAGCGCTGGGCCAGCTCGTCCCTGCTCACCATGCGCGGGGCGACGCTGGTGTGGGACTGCACGACCGACCGGGCGATGCCGTCGACGGTGGCCACCCGGACCCGGGAGCGGGTGTCCGGGTCGGGGAGCAGCTGGTCGAGGCGCTCGGACAGGGACTGGGCCAGGGCGCGGTTGTAGGAGGTCAGGAGGATGGACTCGCGGTGCCCGCCCGGGTCCTCGGCGGCGTCCAGCTCGGCCAGGTGGGCGGCGCGGTACAGGGCCAACACGGTCTTGCCGGTCCCGGGGCCACCGGTGACCTGCGCCGATCCCCTGAAGGACGTGCTGACGACCCGGTGCTGGTCCGGGTGCAGGGTGATCCGCCACTGGGAGAAGGGCGCGCTGAGCGCGCCGGAGAGCTCGGGCGGACCGACGGGGGTGGGGTCGACGCTCTCGGACCCGGCGTCGGTGAGGGTGGCGGAGGTGCGCGGGCGCAGGCTCCGTGCGTAGCGGAGCGCCTCGTCGCGCGGGCGCACGGTGAGCAGCCGGTAGTGCGTGTCGTCGGAGTCGGCGGCCGGTTCGGCCCCGGCGTCGGGGTCGGGGACGATGACGCCGGACCAGTCGGGGGCGATGCTGACGACCCGGACCCGGGGGTCGGCGGCGCCCTCGACGGACTCCGCTCCCGGGTGGTCACCGGCCTGGTAGGCCCGCATCACGGCCAGGGTGTCGAGCTGGACCTCCGGAGTGAGGCGGCTGAAGTCGCTGAGGAAAGTCGGGGCGATCGCAAGGGCTGACACGTGGTGTGTTCCTCCGGTCTTCGACCTGGTGCTGGCTCTGGTGGACGGTCGGATCGGATGTGTCGTGGGAGGGAGTCGGTGGGCTCCGCTCTCACCTGAGACATGCTCGCGGCGGAATTTGGGCAAACGCCGCCAAAGGGTGGATTCGGGGCGGCTTTCGGGAGTGGTGCCTCGTCCCTGTTGGTGCAGGTCAGGATGGTCCTTGCGTAAGGGAGTTCGACCGCGTTCCGGAACTTCCTCGGGGTCCTCCAGCCGGTCTCGTCCGACCTGCGGTTTCCTGGCGGGGGACGATAGCCACAAATGGGGTTCTGTAGTGGCCCGAAACCCGTGGTCCACGTGCGCGCTTCACTGTTCTCGCTGGGGAGTGCGGGGGAGGGGAGAGGGGGAAGGCCCGTGGGAAAGGGGTGACCGAAATCCGAGGTGGGTGCGGAGCGTGGGAGGAGCCTGAACATGAGAGGTCACCCGGGCCGGGCTCACACTCTGGCCAGTTTCGGACACGCTCTGTGCGGAGGGCCGTGCGGTGCGAGATCGTGTACGAACCCGGGGCGCATGACGCGTGGTTCAGGACTCTGCCGGGGTCCGTCCTACCCCGGCAGAGTCCTCAACCACCCGGAGGACACGGTCGTCGGCACGCGCACCGAGTGCGGCCGTCGACCGCTCCGGTGTGAGGGGACCCGACCACCCTAGAGAAGCGGTACCCCGTCCCCGCCCTCCCCAAAGCCCGGAGGCCGCCGAAAGCCCCGCTCCGTCGAGGGGTTCGCCCGACGTGGCGACGAACCCGGTCGCCGCCCGTGCTCCCTTCGCCGTGGCGTCGTGTTCCCCCTTCCGTGCCGATCCGTCTCCTCATCCGCCGTGGCTCCCGTGCCACGGAGGTCCGTCGCGGCCCCACCCTCCCCTCAGCACCACACGGCACCCCTCCCCGTCTTCGGACGGACCGGGCACGACCCCGGGCCGTCGGTCTCTGACACGTACTCTGCCGCGCGGGTGTGACAATCCGGCCCCGGCGCGTGACCACCGTGGTCGCGGACCCGAACGCCCGTCCCACGGGGCGGCGCGGAGCGGGGGTCATGCTCTAACGTTGGTCACGACAAACCGGGCGGAAGGAGCGGGACGAGCACGTGGCCCCCAACGACAAGAACCAACTGCGTATCTCGGACACCGAACGCGACCAGGTCGCGGAGATCCTGCGCGAGGCCGCGGGAGAGGGCCGACTGGACCTCGACGAGCTGGACGAACGCCTCGGCGCCGTCTACGCCGCCAAGACCTACGCCGACATCCAGCCCATCGTGGCCGACCTCCCCGCGGGTGCGGGGGGCTTCGGCGGCTCCGCACCCGCCGGAACGCGCCGCCCCGGCGGGCTCACACCCCAGGTCCCCAGCCCGGTCCCCTCCGGAGGGCAGACGCTGTACCTGACCGGCCAGGGCGACTCCGTCGTGCGCAAGAAGGAGTGGACCGTCCCGCAGCGCGTCGAGGTGAACGCGCGGTTCGGGGAGGTCAAACTCGACTTCCGCGAGGCCCGCCTGACCGCCCCGGTCACGGAGGTCTGGCTGGACGTCTCCTGGGGCTCGGGCGACCTGATCATCCCCGAGGGAGCCACCGCCGAGGTCAACCTCGAGACCTCCTGGTTCGGCAGTCAGCGTTCGGACGTGGACTCCATCGCCCGTCACGACGCCCCGCACTTCGTCATCACCGGCAAGAACCAGGGTGGCAGCCTCAAGGTGCGTCACAAGAGGTCAGGCGGCTGGTCCGACCTCTTCGGGTGATCCGGCGGCCCGAGGCCCGGTTCGCCCGCCCCCGCCGTGCGCCATGATGGTGTGGCCGCGCGGCAGGGGCCGCACGGGGAGTGGGAGGACTCGGGCTGTGGGTATCTGGATCGCGACGACCCTCGCGGGTGTGTGCGCCCTCGCGCTGGCCCCCTTCGCCTGGACCTACCTCGCCAGCGCGCGCCGTCGCGGCACCGTCGCGTCCGTGCCCCACCGGCCCGTCGCCGTGGTGCTCGGCGCCGCCGCCTGGCACGACGGCCCCTCCCCGCTGCTCGCCCGCCGCCTCGACCTCGCGGTCCAGCTGGTCGAGACCGGCAGGGTCGACCGCGTCATCGTCTCCGGGGACAACCGTGAGGTCTCCCGTCGGGAGACCGACACGATGACCGACTACCTGGTGGCTCGCGGCGTCCCCGCCGACCTGGTGACGGCGGACCCGTTCGGCTACCGCACCTGGGACACCTGCGTCCGTGTGCGCGGACTCTACGGAGTGGACGCCGCGACCATGGTCACGCAGTCCTTCCACCTGCCGCGCACCGTCTCCCTGGCACGCGCCGCGGGGATCGACGCGGTGGGCGTGGGCGACCCCAGCCTGGGGGCGCGCCGCCGTTCCACCCTCATCGGCTACGCGCGTGAGGTCGGCGCCGCGGCCAAGGCCCTCAAGGACGCAGTCCTGCGCCCCGAGCCCCTCCGAGGGGAACTCACCGACTCGGAGTCCTAGGGCGTGTTCCGTCGCCGGTGAGAAGCCCGACGCCCGGCGCCGATTCGCGCGCGGCCGCCGAGCCGGGATAATCGGCACATGAACGCGACCACGGGAAACGAACCACACGACAACGCGGCGGACACGGACTGGGCGGCCCTGGTCCCCGAGGGCGGTGAGCGCGTCCCCGAGCTGCTCGAACAGGTCGCGGCCAGCGACAGCGCCCTGTCCGACCTCCACGAGCTCATCCACTTCCCCGCCCCCGGCCACCGGGCCGCTCCCAGGGCCGTGGACCACCTGGTCGACGTCGCCATCGCCGAGGAGACCCTGCCCACCGACCGGTGGCGCCCCCTGAGCCTTCTCCTCGAACTGGTCAGCGCCCACGCCGAGGACCGCTTCCCCCAGCACCGCGACCTCGACCAGTGGCGCGACGAGGTGGCCTGGGCCGTCTCCACCGACGCGGAGAAGGTCCGCGAGCAGTACCGCGCCTGGATGGAGGAGGCCCCCGACGAACAGCACTTCCACCGAATGCGCAACCGCCTGGCCGTGATGGAGGCCGACGACGGCGCCGAGCTGCTCCAGGCCGAGCTGGACACCTACGAGGCGGTCCTGGCCCGCGTCCCCGACCTGGTCACCCTCCTCCAGGGCGGCGCCAACCGCGGCGGCCTCGACCGCGCCGGTGAATGGGTCAGCTACCTGCTCGGGTTCCTGCCCGCCGACGCCGAGCGGATCGCCTCCGAGATCACCGGAGCCTCCCAGGTGCTCCTCGCCAAGGACCTGCGCTCCGCCCCCAAGGCCCCCACCTCCATGCGCGAGATCATGACCCAGGGCCTGGACAGCGGCGAACCGCTGCCCGCCGAGCTGTTCGCCCTCGGCCAGGTCGCGGACCCCCGGGACGTCGACACCACCATCGGCCTCACCCACCAGATGGCAGGGGGAAACCTCTACAACTCCTTCGCCGCCTCGGTGGCGCTGGTGCTGATCCACGGGGAGAACACCCCGCGCGAGGGGCTGCGCCGGATCGGTCGCGGCGGCGGCACCACCGTGGGCTACGAGGGTCTGTTCAACGAGTCCTGGCCGCACTGCGGACAGCGTTCCCCGCAGGTCCTCGGCTTCCTGGCGCTGGGCCGCGCCGGTGACCGCGCCCGCCGCCTGCGTCTGGACATCCTGCCCGGGCTGATCAAGGGCGAGGACGACTCACGCGCCCTGGTCACCGGCGCCGGTCTGGAGATGGTCCTGGGCCCCCGGTCCAAGGGGCACACCGCCGAGGAGCACGCCCAGGCCGACTACGACGAGGAGACGCTGAAGGTCCTGTGGGCCATCGCCGAACTGCCTGCCTCCGCGTGGGAGGACGAGGAGTTCAGGGAGACCCTGCGGGCCTGGGCGCTGCCGGACGACGCCGAGGAGTACTGCGCCCTGGTCGGTGTGGAGCCCGAGCCGGAGACGGAGGAGCCGCAGGAGACCGCGCCGCAGCAGCCCCAGGAGGCGCCCGCCGGTCTGTTCGGCCGTCTCTTCGGAGGAGGCCGCTGACCCGACCCCGCCGCCGAACCCGCTCCCGGGCGCCGAGGCCCGGAGCGGGTTCGCGTCAGGGGGTGCGGGCGGCGGCGAGGGCGTCGTCCACGCCGGTCTCGTAGTCGCCCAGGAAGCGCGGATCGGGCCGGAACACCACGGTGCCCAGCGCCGCCACCGCCGCCGGGACCTCACGGACCCAGCCGTAGACCGTGGCGACGGCGCGCTGGTCCATGCTCGCCCCGCCCACCCCGACCGCGTCGATCCCCGCCGCCCGACACAGACGCACCGCGCGCGGCAGGTGGAACTCCTGGGTGACGACGGTGGCCTCCGCCACGCCGAACACCTCGTTGGCCCGCGCACAGGAGTCCCAGGTGGAGAATCCGGCGTGGTCTCCCACCACCCTCTCCTCCGGCACCCCGGCCGCCACCACGTAGTCGCGCATCGTGTCGGTCTCGTTGTAGTGCTCGGCCCCGTTGTCACCGGTGACCAGGACCGCCTGGACGCTTCCGGCCTCGTAGAGCTCCACCGCCAGGTCCAGCCTCTGGGCCAGCAGGTAGCTGGGCAGACCGTCGGGGCGGACCCCGGCCCCCAGGACGATGGCCACCGGCCGGTCGGGAACGGAGTCCACGGTGTGCCGCTGGCCGCCGGTGGAGGTCAGCACCCACACGAACGGCAGGCACCCCAGGAGCACCACGGCCACGGTCAGCAGGGCCAGACGCCGCCGTCTCCAGCATCGCCGGGGCGCGTCGTCGTCGGGGCCGTCGGTGGCGTCGGACCCGGGATCGGGTTCCTCACCGGGGAGCGGAGTCGCTGAGGTCGTCACACCAGGGGAGACGCACGGGGAACGACCGGAGTTCCGCGCCGGTCGGGCGTCCGACCCCGGGAAACCCACCTGTGTGACCCGGGTCCCACGGGCTAGGGTCGGCTCATGTCTGCACAGCCCCACGATCCCGCACCGTCCTCCCACGACGAACTCCCCCCGAGGCTGAGGGCCATCGCCGACCTCATGCCGGGCTCCCTGCGCGAGGGCGCGGGAATGCACGAGTACGACGGCAGGGCCGCCGACCTCTCCCCGGAGGGGGTGCGCGCCGCCCTGGCCGACCTGGGCGGCGATCCCCTGGACGACCCTCACGACGAGGCCCACCTGACCGCCTTCGAGAACGGGCTCCGCTACGAGCTGGGTGAGCTGGAGACGCATCGGACCAACCCGCTCCACCACGTGGGCGAGATGGACGTGTCCAGCTACGAACGCGCCTACGCCCCCGAGGCCGAGCGCGCCGCCGCACGGATCGAGCACCTGCGGCTCTGGCCGACCCTCGCGGACCACGCGGTCGCCGCGCTGGACCGGCTCAGCGCACCCGTCGCCCGGTCGCTTCTGGGCGCTGTACGCGGCCTCGGGGAAGGGCTCCCCGACGACCTCCCCGACGCCGTGCGCCGCGACGCCCTGGCCGCGCACGCGCGCCTGCTCGCCCACGTCGAGCACGCCGCCGAACACGGCCCGGAGAGCGCGGCGCTGGGTGCCGAGGCGCTGAGCCGCCTGATGGGCACCGGAGAGGCCATGGAGGTGGACCTCGACGCCCTGGCGGCACGGGCCGACGCCGAGCGCGACCGCCTGCGCGTCGGGCTCGCCTCGGCCACCGGGCGGCTGGCCCCCGGTCGCGACCCGATGGAGTTCAGCCGGGAACTCACCCGTCGGCACCCCGACTCCGAGGGCGTCCTCGACGCGGCACGCACGTGGACCCGGATCGCGCTCGACTTCACCGAGGAGCGCGGCCTCGCCCCCTTCAACGACGGGGAGTGCCGGGTGGACGTCCCGCCGCCCGCGCTGCGCTGGGCCACCGCGATGATGGCCTGGTCCGGCCCCTGGGAGGCGGACAACCCGTCCTTCTACTACGTCACCCCGCCCGACCCAGCGCTGTCGGACCGGGAGGCCGCCGAGTGGTTGGAGCAGTTCAGCCACACCACCCTCCCGGCGGTGAGCGTCCACGAGGTGGCCCCCGGCCACTTCTCCCACGGCCGCGCCCTGCGCCGGGCACCGAGCGCGGTGCGCCGGGCCCTGCACTCCATGACCTTCGCCGAGGGGTGGGCCCACTACGCCGAGGAGATGTGCCTGGAGGAGGGGTTCGGCGCCTACGCCGCCGAGCGCCTGGGCGATCCCGACTGGACCGCCGACCACTACGAGATCGGCGTGTGGCTGGAGGCGCTCATCCGGGTGACCCGGCTGTCCGTGGCCATCGGCGTGCACACCGGCACGATGACCGTGGAGCAGGCGGCGGCGCGCTTCGCCGAGGACACCCCGTTGCAGGGGCCGGCGGCGCTCTCCGAGGCCAGGCGCGCCACCTTCGACCCCACGTACGGTCGCTACACCTGGGGCAAGCTGGAGATCCTGGAGCTCCGCGAGCGCGCCAGGGAACAGTGGGGGAGTGCCTTCTCACTGCCGCGTTTCCACCGCGCGCTGCTCCACCTGGGATCGCCGCCCCTGGGCCTGATCGGCGCGGCCCTGGACGGCTGACCTGCCGGGGTCCCGGACCGGCGGGGCCCGTGGACACCGGCGCGGTGACCACGGGCCCTCACCCGTCGGGGTGCCCTAGGAACCGGGGGTCTCCTGACCGGGCAGGCCCAGGTCGGCCAGCGCGGTCCGCACGCGGCCACGGGCCTTCTCCAGGGACCTCGCGGCCGTGACGGCGTCCACCTCGGCCAGCAGCGACACCAGGGCCACCCGGGTGTCGCCCTCGGCCTCGGAGAGCGCCTCGGCGCAGACCTCCTTGGTGAGGCCCGTGGCCTCCACCAGGATGGTCACCACGCGCCCGCGCAGTTTGCCGTTGGTGGCGTCCACGCCCACCATCAGGTTCGAGTAGGTCCGCCCGATCCGCACCATCACGGCGGTCGAGAAGGCGTTCAGCAGCAGCTTCTGTGCCGTGCCCGCCTTCATCCGGGTGGAACCGGCGATGACCTCCGCCCCCGTGGACACACCCACGTGCACGTCGGCGCCGGAGGCCAGCGGGGCGTCGGGGTTCGCGCTGATCAGCACCGTGGCGGCCGACCTCTCACGGGCGGCCTCCAGGGCACCGCCCACGTACGGGGTGCGGCCGCTGGCGGCCAGACCGACCACCAGGGCCCCCGGACGCACGGCGGCGGCGTCGATCCGGCCGGACTCCCAGTCGTCCTCGATCCCCTCGACCGCGCGGACCAGGGCCTCACCGCCGCCCGCGTGGTGGGCCACCACCCACTCCGGGGGGACGCCGTAGGTCGGCGGCAGTTCGGCCGCGTCCAGAGCCGCGATCCGTCCGGAGGTGCCCGCCCCGAAGTAGTGGATGCCCGCGCCGCTCTCCAGCGCCGCCACACCCAGCTCCACCGCCCGTGCCAGCTCCGGAAGCACCGCGGCCACCGCCGCCGCGACCGTGGTGTCCTCGGCGTTGATCTGCCGCAGCACGTCCAGCGCGGGGAGGAGGTCGATGTCGTAGGTGCCCGAGTTGCGGGCCTCCGTGGGCGCCCGCACGATCACGGCCCCACCGTCGGCCGCTCGCCCGTCTGATCCGTTTCCGTCCTGCTCCGTGCCACCGTGCACTGCGATCTCCTGTTCGGTCCGCACCCTCGTCCTTCCGCTCGGCCGCGCCCGGCGGGCGGGTCAGTCGTCGTTTCCGGCGGGGGTGTTCCTCGCGGCGGACGCCTCGTTCCGCCGTCGTCTGCGGTCGTCGCTCAGACGGAGACCACGGACCGCCTCGTAGGTGGTCTCCAGAGCGGTCCTGCTGTCCGTGTAGCGGATCTGCGCCAACCCGACGAACAGGCAGTCGACCACGGTCAGCTGGGCCAACCGGGAGGCCGTGGCACCTGAGCGGAACATGGTCTCCCGCGCCGCCGTGGTCAGCACGTGGTCGGCGAAACCTATCGGGGACCGGGGGAAGTTGGTGATCGCCACCGTGCGCGCGCCGCGTCGGCCCGCCTCGGTCAGCGCCTGCACGGTGTCGATGGTGGTGCCGCTGTGCGAGATGCCGATGGCGACGTCGCTCTCGTCGAGGAGGGCGGCGCTGGTCAGCATCACGTGCGCGTCCGACCACGCGAACGAGGTCAGCCCGATCCGGTGCAGCTTCTGCTGGAGGTCGGCGCCGACGAAGGCGCTCGCCCCCACCCCGTAGACGTCGACGCGTCGCGCGTTCGACATGGCGTCGATGACCGCGCGCAGCACCTCCACGTCCATGGCGGCGCCGGTCTCCTCGACGGCGCGGGCGTCGGTGTAGGCGATCTTCTGCACGACGGTGACGAGGGTGTCGTCGGGGTTGATGTCGCTGGCCAGCTCGGTCGTGTCACCGCGCGCGCCCCGGGCCTGACCGGCCTCGGTGGCCAGCGCCAGGCGCAGTTCGCGGTAGCCGCTGAAGTCGATCGTGCGGCAGAACCGGATGACCGTGGCCTCGGAGGTCGCGCAGTCCTTGGCGAGCTGGGTGATCGAGGAGGCGGCGGCGCGTTCGGGGTCGTCGACGACCCGCTGGGCCACGCGTTGTTCCGCCGGGGCCAGCGAGGGGAGTAACGACCTGATCCGCAGGACCGTCGTGGGGACCGGCGGTGGAGGGACGTCGCCACGGCCGCCAGACGGCTTCGGGATTTGCGCCATGGAGGAAAGTTTCTTTCGGTCGTGGTGCAGAGTCAACGCACTGAAGGGAAAAACCGGGAGATTCAAGGATTTCAAGGGACGGCCCGTGCGGCAAGTGCCCCTGTTCTGATTGCGATATCCCAGCTCAGACGGCACCCTTGGAGCCGAGGCGGCACGTTCCCACCCAACACACCCGTGTCCGCCTCACAGGGGGGATGGAGCCTTGCCGCTGTACGACCCGCCAGAGGTTCGGGGCGCGGCGCCCGTCGACGCTGCCGTGACGGCCTCCCAGGGACTCCACGTCGGCCTCCTCGGCCGCTTCGGGGTCCAGGTCGACGGCGTCCCGCTGAGCCTGCGCGGCGACCGCCGCCGCGCGCTCCTGGCCACCCTGACGCTCAACGCGGGTCGGACGGTCTCCACCGACGAACTCATCGAACGCGTCTGGGACACACCGGGCCAGGCCGCCAGGGGCGCCCTCCAGGTCCACGTGGCCCGTGCGCGGGCCCTCCTCGAACGGTACCTGGGGGAGCCGCTCATCCAGGGCGCGGACGGCGGCTACCGGATCGACCTCGACGCTCACCGCTCCGACCTCCTGCTCTTCCGTTCCCTGGCCGAACGGGCCGAGCGCGCGGCGGCCCGGGGGGAGACCGACGACCACGCCGACCTGCTGTACCGGGCCCTGAGCCTGTGGCGAGGCCCCGTACTGGCCGACGTCACCGCTCCCGTACTGCACGCCCGGGACGTGGCGCGGCTGAACGAGGAGCTCCTCCGCGTGGCCGAGCGGGGGTTCGACGCGGCCCTGGCCCGGGGCGAGCACCAGCGCGTCGCCGCCCGTATCGGCCCCCTCGTCGCCGACCACCCCGAACACGAACCCCTCATCCGGGCCCAGATGATCGCCCTCTACCGTTCGGGCCGCCAGAGCGAGGCACTGCGCGTCTACGCCAGGACCCGGACGGTGCTCGCGGAGCGTCTGGGGGCCGATCCCGGACGCGAACTCCAGGAGACCTTCCACGGCGTCCTGCGCGGCGACCTCGACTCCCGGATCGGGGCCGGTCCGGCCAAGGCGACTCCACCCACGAGCACCCTCGTGCCGCGCCCGCGTACCCACAACGAGACCCGTCCCTGCGCCGCGCGCCGCGCGACGACCCGGCCGGGCAGGGGCCTCGTGCCCGCCGAGCTCCCGTCCGCGCCCCGCGCGCTGGTCGGTCGCGCCGAGGCCCTGGCCGAGCTCGACCGCCTCGTGGACCCCTGCTCTCCGGTGCCGGGCAGCGTCCTGGTCCGGGGGCCGGCCGGTGCGGGGAGCAGCGCCTTGGCCGTGCGATGGGCGCACTCGGTGGCCGCGCACTTCCCGGACGGTCAGCTGTACGTGAACCTGCGCGGCCCCGACGGCGGCCCGCGTCAGCCGGGGGAGGTGCTGCGGCGCCTGGTCCGCTCGCTCTCCGCCGGGGTCGTGGACGCCGGGGACCCGGACGGTCCGCCGACCGAACCCGACGAGGTAGCGGCCCGGGTCCGATCCCTGTTGGCGGGACGCCGGGTGCTGATCGTGCTGGACAACGCCGCCACGGCGCACCAGGTGCGGCCCCTGCTGCCGGGCGGCCAGGGAAGTTGCGCCGTGGTGGCCAGCCGCACCTGGCTGACCGACCTGTTGGTCAGGGACGGGCTGCGGGCCGTGCCGGTGGGCGCTCTGTCGGAGGAGCACGCGGTCACCCTGCTGCGCACACTGCTGGGCCCGGACCGCTGTCCGCCCGAGGCGCTGCGGCGCGTGGCCGAGCTGGCCGGCTGCCTGCCGCTGTCCCTGCGGATGGCGGTGGCCTGGCTGGACGCCCACCCGGAGCGGCCCGCCTCGGAGCTGGTGGGTCTGGTGGAGCGGGAGGACCCGGCGCACGGCGTCTCGCCCACGGCCAGGATGGCCGCGGTCCTGCGCGCCGGGCCCCTGGGGGCGGGCACGGTCGCAGGGAAGTACCGACCGGGTCCGGAACCCCGGGCCTGAGTCTCCGGGATCCGTCTTACGGTCGGCTTTCATCCAGGCGAAGTCCTCGTGTGCGGCGTGGCCGGGCCGGTGGGAGCCGGAGCCGTGAGGTGACCTGGGACTTCCGGAAAGTCCGGGTATTGGTCAGACCAACAGAGGGTTGTGAGATCGACCGAATCCTTCCCCAGGGGTGCTCAGCGGTCGGATGAGTCGCTAGTGTCAAGGCCATGACGCAGAACAACGATCCCAGCATGGACCCGGCGGGAACCACGCAGCACTTCCGCCGTTTCGTCGACGAGAACCCCGAGCCCGAGGAGGCTCCGCGCCGCCCGATCCTGCCGCTGGTGCTCGCCGGCGTCGGTGTCGCCCTGACCGTCGGCATCATCGTCGCCCTGTTCGTGGCCTTCTTCTAGTCGGAGCGGTACGAGCCGTGCCCGGCGGGTTCACCCCTTCCGGGCCAGGGCGGCGATGTGACGGGGCCGACGCGTGGTCGGATCCGAACCGGTTCGCGGCCACCCCGTGGTCCTGCTAGAGTTAACTCGTTGCCGCAGAGAGCCGGAAGGCGCGAAGCGGAGACCGGCGTCATTAGCTCAGTTGGTTAGAGCAGCTGACTCTTAATCAGCGGGTCCGGGGTTCGAGTCCCTGATGACGCACAGCGAAGGGCCCTGGTGGGTGGAGTTCGTCTCCGTCGGCCAGGGCCCTTTTCCGTGTGCCCGGGGCCTCCGGGTGGGGGTCTCCTTCGTGTTCTGGGGCACATCGGCCCGTTTCCGGCCTCGGGCGCTCCGGAGTTCGGGTAGAGTTAACTCGTTGCCGCAGAGAGCCGGAAGGCGCGAAGCGGAGACCGGCGTCATTAGCTCAGTTGGTCAGAGCAGCTGACTCTTAATCAGCGGGTCCGGGGTTCGAGTCCCTGATGACGCACAGCGAAGGGCCCTGGTGGGTGGAGTCCGTCTCCGTCCGCCGGGGCCCTTTTCCGTGTGCCCGGGGCCCGGTTCGCCCTGGTCAGGACTGACCCGCAGGAGCGAGCTCACGAATCGGTCGAAACCTTCTCGCTCCGGGGCGCGTCTGGATAGGTACGCCGATACCCCTCCCGAGTCGGTGAGCAACCAGATACCCCGTGGAGTCGTCATGTTGTCCGAAGCGCACCGCCCCCTGCTTGGTCGAATGGCCCTCGTGGCCGTGGCCACCGGTGCCGCCCTGTCCCTGTCCGGGTGCGGTCTGCCGCTGCTGCCGCCCGCCCTCACCGGGGGCAGCGACGAGCCCGTCGAGGAGTACGACCCGGAGGCGGCCGAGGAGACCGAGTACGCGGAGGAGACCGAGACCGATCTGGACGTGCCGGTCGGGGCTGAGGACCAGGACGTCAACGAGCTCGCCGTGGGCGACTGCCTGAACGAGATGTCGGCCGAGATCGACGACTCCGTCAGTACGGCGCCCGTCATCGACTGCTCCGAGCCCCACGACATGGAGGTCTACCACGGTGGCTTCCTGGACAGCGCTCTCGACTACCCGGGCCGCGAGGAGCTCATCGAGATGGTCGACGAGCAGTGCCTCGACACCTTCCAGACCTTCGTCGGCACCGCCTACGAGGATTCGGCCCTGGTCTTCCAGACCCTCTTCCCGATGGAGGAGGGCTGGGAGATGGGTGACCGCGAGTACCTCTGCCTGATCAGTCAGATGGACGGATCCCAGACCACCGGCACCCTCGCCCAGTCCCACCTGTAGGCGGCACTCGGACGCCCGGCCGCCCTGACCGCGTCGGCCCCGGAACGTGAACGAGGCCCGTGCCGCGCGAAGGCGCGGGCCTCGTCCGCCGGGCGGTACCGGAGGTCGCCCCGCGCGAGCGTTCCGCGACGGCCCCCGAATGTCACCACCCCGCGAGACGATCAGTGCGGGTCCGGGTCCTTTCCATCGCGGGAAATCCGGGAATCGTCGCCCCATCGACGGTTCCTTTCGTTTTTCACTGCCTTCCTCGTCCCGTCTCACCCGGTGGGAAAAAGAGACTCCGTGGCGTGCTCGTGGTCGTGACATGCCAGGTCAGGAGTGCTGTGTTGCCCGTGTTCGGTTACCTGGAGTATTCGAGTGCCACGCATTCGTGTTCGCCAGAAAACCAGATTGACATCGTGCGCCACCTGGTGAATTCTTTCATCCTCGCCACCACCGTGCCGACGAGAATCCACAAGCAAGAATCCCCGGAGTTCCCTCATGTCTTCTCTCTCCCCCGCCGTCCGTGGAGCCGCCCTCGCGGTCGTCTCCGCCGGTGCCGTCGTCAGCCTGTCCGCCTGTGGCGTGCTCAACTCCGTCATGGGAGGGGGCAACGTGATGGAGATCGGGGTCGGCGACTGCTTCACCGAGAGCGAGATGCAGACGGCCATGGGCAGCGGAGAGGTCGAGGACATCCCCCTCGTCGACTGCTCCGAGTCGCACGACGCCGAGGTCTTCCACGTCGAGGAGCTGCCGGACGGTGACTTCCCGGGCGACGGGTCCGTGCAGTCCTCCATGGACGACATCTGCACCGGTACCGCCTTCGCGGACTTCATCGGTGTCGACTACGCGGATTCGGAGATCTACGTCGGCGGTCTCAGCCCGACCTCCGACACCTGGGAACTGATCGACGACCGCGAGATCGTCTGCTACGTCATCTCCGACGAGGCCGTCACCGAGAGCCTCGCGGGCGCCAGCCGCTGACCCGTCACCGGCCCCTCCGTACGGAAAGGCCCGCGCCGTGCGAACGGCGCGGGCCTTCGTGCCGCGGTGGGTCGGGTCGGCGGGGCCTCCTACCCCAGGGCGATCGGCAGCAGCCACTCCTTCGGGCGCTCGACGTCGGTCAGGACGACCGGCGGGTCCTCGTCGAGGGCCGACACCTCCGGTTCGGCCGGGCGGGGGATGCCACCGCACTCGGTGTCCTCCGGAACCGCGCCGTCGAGCAGGTAGGCGTCCACGACATCGTTCACGCAGGGATAGCCCAGCTCGCCGGTGTACGGATCGGGCAGGAGATAGAACCCGTGGCCGCCCTCGTCCGTGACGGTGAGCAGGGGGCTCTCCAGTCGCTCGGCCATGGCCGGCCCGCCCGCGTAGTGCGTGTTGGCGTCGTGGTCCGCGGCGATCACCAGCGCCTCGGGGTAGCCGTCCCGCTCCAGCTCGACCGCCTTCTCGGTCGGCGCGTTCCGGGTGAAGGTGCACGCCTGCGGGGCGGTCCACAGGGCTCCCGTGCTGTACGGGTGCGCGTCCCGGTACTCACGCGACTGCTGGTGGTACAGGCCGAGCCGGTCGGGCCACTCGGCCTCGCAGACCACGGCGGAGAACAGGTCCATGTTCGTGTCGAAGACGGGGTCGAGCTCGGGCTGCTCCACCTCCTCGCCCGGGACCGGTTCACCCTCGACCAGCAGCTGGAGGAACCAGGCGTTGGCGTCCCAGTAGCCCTGGGCGCGTGAGGCGCCGAAGACCAGGCTGTCGAAGGCGGCCCCGTCGAGCAGCTCGACGTTGGGGACGTCGTCACGCGGTTCCTCGTCGAGCCGGGCCGAGGTCTCGTCGAAGAGGGCGACGATCTCCTCGGGGTCGGTCCCGAACCCGTACACGTCGTCGCGCTCCGCGAGCCAGGCGGTGTAGCGCTCCAGGTTGGCCGTTCCGGCCGGGGCCTGGCCCAGGAACACGTCCCGCCAGATCTCGTCCGGGTGCACGGACGAGTCCAGGACACTGCGGTCGAGCCGCTCCGGGAACAGGGAGCCGTACACCGGGCCCAGGTAGCTGCCGTAGGAGTAGCCGAGGTAGTTGACGGTGTCCTCGCCCGTCGCCGCGCGGAACACGTCCATGTCGCGCGCGGTGTTGGCTGAGGTCATGTGCGGGAACCGGTCGCCCTCGGCGGCGTCGCAGGCCCGGGAGTAGCGGATCTTCTCGCGCGTGTCCGCCGCGATCTGCGCGTCGCTGGCGCGGAAGCGGATCATCGGGAACTCGACACCGCAGTCGAGCGGTGAGGAGGCCCCGGTGCCGCGCGGGTCCATGCCGATGAGGTCGTAGGCACCGTGCGCGGGCGTTCCGGCCAGCACCAGCGGCATGAGGCGGGCAGCGCCGCCGGGGCCTCCGGGGTTGATCATGAGGATGCCGCGGCGCTCCTCGGGGTCGGTGGCGGCGGCGCGGCTGGCGGCGACGGTCAGCCTGGCACCGTCGGGGTCCGCGTAGTCGAGCGGGACCTCGAACTCGGTGCACTCCAGACCGGCGAGTTCGGCCTCGGGGCACTCGGCCCAGAGGATCTCCTGGTCGTGGAAGGCGGCCAGGGCGGAGTCCGGTGGAGAGCCGGGGGAGAGGGGAGCGGTGACGGGGTCGGCCGCGGCCGGGAGCGTCGCCGCCAGGGACAGGGCCAGTCCGGTGGCGGTGGCCACCGCGACGGCGCGGATGGTGTTGCGTGCTCGGGGCACGGGGGGTTCCCTCCGATGTCCTGCCGCCGGGTGGGGGAGCGGGCCCGTTCCGGCAGGCGTGAGTGGTGTCCCGTGACAGTACGAAGCGCCCATGGGGCGGCAAAACCATCAAAAGTAGCGTCTTCTGGCGTCTTCGGAAGAGTGGCCGGATGCGGCCATGGGTGAGTTGGCTATTTGTAGCCCTATGTCATCTTTTGTTCTTTTTGTGATGCCGATCCTGTCGCACAAAAGACGCCGTTTGGTCACGAGGGTGGCGTGAGCCACACCGGTGGCGTTACCGTGCTGTTCTATTAGGAAAGTTTCCTAATTAATACGTGCCTGCCCCCACCCCCCTTCCCCCCACCGCCGTGCCCCCTGCTCGAAGGAGCCTCGTGGCCACCGAAATCGCGGCCTCCCCACCACCTCCGGACACGGGTGACCCCGGGCCCGCCGCCCCCCGGACGACCCAACGCCTCCTGAACCGGATCTGGCGCAACTACGTCTTCGTGAAGCTACGCAAGGCCTTCGTCGTGGTCTTCGTGGTGGCCAACGTGACGTTCTTCCTCGGCCGCGCCATGCCGGGCGACCCCATCGACGTCATGGCGGGCCGCCTCACCCAGGGCGGCATGTCGATGAACGAGGCGCGGGCCATCGCGATCCACTCGCTGGCCTACGACCCGGACGCGCCCCTCTTCCGGCAGTGGTGGGAGTTCATCTCCGGGCTGTTCACGCTCGACCTCGGCGGCACCATCAACCGCCCCGGCTTCAGCGTCACCGACGCCATCGGCGCCTACCTCCCCTGGACGCTCTTCAGCATCGGGGTCGGCACCCTCGTGGCGATCGCCCTCGGCCTCGCCCTGGGCATGATCATGGCCTACCGCCGCAACCAGGTCCTCGACCACGTGCTCAGCGTCCTGGCCTCGGTCCTCGGCGCCATCCCGAACTACCTCATCGCGATGGTGCTGGTCGTCGGCGGCGGCATGTACCTGGGCTGGTTCAACCCCATCGAACTGCGCGGCACGCTCAGCCCCGGCGTCCAACCCGAGTTCACGCTCAGGTTCGTCGGTGACGCGTTCTTCCACGCCGCCCTGCCGATCGGCACCTACGTCCTGGCCATCATCGGCACCTGGATGCTCGTCATGAAGGCCTCCACCACCGAGGTGCTCGGCGAGGACTACGTGACCGTGGCCCGGGCCCGGGGACTGCGCGACGGCCGCATCGCCACCGCCTACGTCGGCCGCAACGCCGTCCTGCCGCTGGTCGCCCAGATCGCGATCTCCTTCGGCACCCTCGTCGGCGGCGCGATCTTCGTCGAACAGGTCCTCGTCTACAAGGGCGTGGGCGGTCTGCTCCTCGACGCGGTCAACTACCGCGACTACCCGCTCCTCCAGGGGCTGCTCATCATCATCACCTCGTGCGTGGTGATCGCCAACCTCGTCGCGGACCTGCTGTACAGCAGGCTCGACCCGCGCATCCGGAAGTAGGGGGACGCACGCATGGCCGTCACCACCGCACCAGCGTCCGCGGGCGTCTGGGGCACCATCTGGCAGGGCCTCACCCGGAGCACCAGCGGCTTCATCGGACTCTGCCTGGTCCTCAGCGTCCTGCTGTTCTCCTTCGTGGGCCCGCTCCTGATCGACCACCACAACCCCACGGACGTCAGCAGGATCTGGGGTCCGATGAGCTCCGAGCACTGGCTCGGCACCAACCACGAGGGCAAGGACACCCTCACGCAGCTGATCCTCGGCGGGCGCGAACCGATCCTGGTCGGCCTCATGGCCGCCGTCATCACCGTCGCCATCGCCGTCGCCCTCGGCGCGGTCGCCGGGTACGTCCGGGGCCGGGTCGACCACTTCCTGCTCCAGCTGACCGACATCACGATGACCATCCCGTTCATCGTGCTGATGCTGGTCATCGCCTCCTTCTACCGCACCTCCTCCCCGCTGGTCGTCTCCCTCATCATCGGTCTGGTCACCTGGCCCTACCTGATGAGGTCCATCCGCGCGCAGGTACTCACCCTGAAGGAGCGCGAGTTCATCGAGGCCGCGCGCCTCCAGGACCTCGGCACTGCCCGCATCCTCTGCGTCGAGGTGCTGCCCAACATGGCGGGCTACATCTTCATCAACTTCATCATCGCCATCACCAACGCGATCTACGCGGTCGTCGGCATGTACCTGCTCGGCCTGCTCCCCAGCACCGCCGAGAACTGGGGCCTGATGATCCAGCAGGCCTGGGACAACAACGCCTTCCTCCTCCCGCAGGCGGCGCCCTTCCTGGTCGCCCCGATGGTGATGATCATGCTCTTCCAGATCGGTCTGGTCACCATGACCCGATCCCTGGAACAGGCCCTCAACCCACGACTCCGGGACAGGTGAGCCCCGTGAACGACCTCCCCACCACCCCGGACGACCCCGGCCCCCTGCTGTCCGTCCGCGGCGTCGACGTCGGCTACCGGACCGGTCGCAGGACCCAGGTCACCGCCGTCCACGACGTCTCCTTCGACCTCCACCCCGGCCAGTCCATGGCCCTGGTCGGTGAGTCCGGCTGCGGCAAGACCACCCTCGGCCTCGGCCTGTTGCGGCTGCTCCCGCGCAGCGGCGTCGTCCCCAAGGGCGAGATCCTCTTCCGCCGCAAGGACGGCACCCGCGTGGACGTGCGCACCCTGGAGAAGGAGAAGCTGCGCCGCTTCCGCTGGAACGAGGCGGCCATGGTCTTCCAGGGCGCCATGAACGCCTTCAACCCGGTGCTGCGGATCGAGGAGCACTTCCTCGACACCTTCCGGGCCCACGAACGCGCCGGGCGGCGCCGCCCCCGCAAGGAGATCCTCGAACGCTCCGCCGAACTGCTGGAGATGGTGCGGCTCGACCCGGCCCGCGTCCTCAGCAGCTACCCGCACGAGCTCTCCGGCGGCATGCGCCAGCGCAGCCTCATCGCCCTGGCCCTCGCGCTCAGGCCCCAGCTGATCATCCTCGACGAGCCCACCACGGCGCTGGACATCCTCACCCAGCGGTCCATCGTGGAACGCCTCGCGGAGCTGCGCGAGGAACTGCGGTTCTCGATGGTCTTCATCACCCACGACCTCGGTCTGGCCGCCGAACTCGCGGACCGGGTGGGCACCATGTACGCCGGACGGCTCATCGAGACCGGGACCACCCGCGACATCTTCTACCGCTCCCGGCACCCCTACACCTCGGCCCTGATCAACGCCGTCCCGCCGGTGGTGGGCGACCTGCACGTTCCCGAGTCCCTGCCCGGCGGGCCGCCCAGCCTCAACGCCCTGCCCCCGGGCTGCTCCTTCGCGCCCCGCTGCGCCCACGCCCTGGACGTCTGCACCACCACGCGTCCCACGCTCGACGTCCTCCAGCACCGCGACGCGGGCCTGAGCCACACCGCGGCCTGCCTGCGCTCCACCGACGCCGAACTCCACGCCGAGGGGGTCTCCCGTGATTGACCGGACCGTCAACCCCGCCCACGCAGAACCGCGCCCCGACGACACCGCGCCGCGTGCCGCCAGCACCGTCGGCCACGCCGGAGCCCCCGCGTCCACCGGCCCGGCACCCGGCAGCGTGCTCGACGCCGCCAGCGCGGCCGAGGCCGTCGGGGCCGACGAGCGGCGCGCCCAGCCCCCCGTGCTGACCCTCAGGGGAGCCCAACAGGTCTTCCGGACGGCCCGGGGCGACGTCCCGGCCGTCGCGGGGGTCGACCTCGACGTCCGGCCCGGCCAGGTGCTCTGCCTGGTGGGGGAGTCCGGCTGCGGCAAGACCACCACGGCGCGCATGGCCGCCGCCCTGTCCAGCCCCACCGCCGGGGAGGTCCTGTTCCGGGGCAGGGACGTGGCCAAGATGGACCGCGGGGAGCGGGCGGCCTTCCGGCGCTCCGTCCAGTACATCCACCAGGACCCCTACGCCTCCCTGAACCCCGTGCGCACCGTCTTCTCCACGGTGTCCGCCGGATTGCGCCGCCACAAGCTGGTGAAGGACCGCCACGAGGCCCGCCGGGTCACCATCGAGCTGCTGGAGCGGGTCGAGCTCACCCCGGCCGAGGACTACCTGGACAAGTACCCCCACCAGATGTCCGGCGGCCAGCGCCAGCGCGTCGCCGTGGCCCGGGCCCTGGCGATGGAACCCGAGGTGATCATCGCGGACGAGTCCACGTCGATGCTGGACGTGTCGATCCGCGTCAGTCTCCTCAACACCCTCGGAAGGCTCCGCGACGACCTCGGCGTGAGCTTCCTGTTCATCACCCACGACCTCGCCGTGGCCAAGTACTTCGCCTGGCGGGGCGAGATCGCGGTCATGTACCTGGGCAAGGTCGTGGAGCACGGTCCCACCCCGCAGGTGGTGAACGACCCCCGGCACCCCTACACGCAGGCGCTCATCTCCGCGGTCTGCGAACCGGACCCGGACCTGGCGCGGACCAAGGAGCGGGTCCGACTGCGCAGCTCGGACATCCCCGACCTCACCGACCTGCCCCCGGGGTGCGACTTCCACCCGCGCTGCCCCCTCTACGCGGAGGGCAGCTGCGACACCGAACGGCCGCCGCTGGTCCGCAGCCACGACCGGTTGCTGGCCTGCCACGTCGTGACCCGGGGGTGAGCTGAGCTGCTGTTGCTCATCGGACGCTTCGGCCTGTTCGTCGGAGCGTTCCTCACCCTCGCCTGCACCCTCATGGTCGTCATCACATCCCCCGGCACAGCCGAGTTCGTCATCAGCGTCGTCACCGTCGGTGTCGGCCTGGCCGTTCTCTCCCTCGGTCTGCTCGCCGTCCTTCTGGAAAGGAAGCGTCAAGAATGACCTCCACCCCCTCGCGCAACGCGATCCTGAACGATCTGAGCAGAAGGCGGCTCCTCAAGGCCGTCGGTTTCAGCACGGTCGGGGTGGCCGGCGCGGGTCTGCTGTCCGCCTGTTCCGCCGACGGCGGCGGGAACTCCGACGCCACTCAGTTCACCGGGGTCTTCGACTACGACCTCGACTCCATGACGCGCAACGTCCACCGCGAGGACGGCGCGCTGCTGCTCAACTCGGTCTACAAGGACCTGTTCCTCTGTCCGGGCGGCGTCTACAACTGGGCCGACCACGAGTGGGACTACCTCCTGCTGGAGGGCCACGAGTGGGACGGCGACGACCTCGTCATGACCCTGCGCTCCGGGCTGAAGTGGAGCGACGGCACCGACCTGAACGCGGACGACATGATCCGCAGCTACGCCATGCGCGTCCTGGAGGCCCCGCCGTGGGGCTTCGGCTTCCCCCAGGTCCAGGACCTGGAGAAGCTGGACGACCTCAGCGTGCGCCTCGGGTTCGAGAACCCCTTCCCCAACATCGAGCGCAGCATCGTCAAGCACCGGATCGTCTCGAAGGTCACCTACGCGGACTTCGGTGAGCGGGCGGTCGAGATGGTCAACGACGGCGTCCGGCAGGGCGACGACGAGCACGCCGAGTGGAACTCCGGGTTCATCGAGTTCAACCCGGACGAGATCGTGTGCAGCGGCCCGTACATGTTCGACGAGGCGCAGATGTCGGACGCGCGCATCACGCTGGTGCGCAACGAGAACGGCTACCAGGGCACCGAGGTGAGGTTCGACGAGGTCGTCGTCCACAAGGGTGACAACCGGCAGTCGGCGCTGCTGGTCCAGCAGGGCGAGGTGGACTACTCCAGCCTGGCCCCCTCCGCCGCCGACCAGCAGGCCTTCCAGAGCGTCGAGGGCTTCCGCTGGGTCGAGCACGCGGGCTACGACGGCTGCGGCATCATGTTCAACCACAAGGCCAAGCCCGAGGTCCAGGACGTGCGCGTGCGCAAGGCGCTGGCCTACGTCCTCGACGGCGACCAGATCGGCCAGGTGGCCCGGGGCGAGGGCTACAGCCGCGTCACCCACTACGCGGGTCTGGCCGACATCCAGGCCGAGGAGATCCTCACGTCGGAGGAGCTGGCGGACTTCGAGACCTTCGACCAGGACCTGGACAAGGCCACGGAGCTGCTGGAGGACGCGGGCTGGACCAAGGAGGGCGGCAGGTGGCTCCTCCCGGACGGCGAGGAGGCCAGCTTCGAGGTCATCGGTGTCGCGGGCTGGGGTGACTTCGAGCTGACCGCCTCACAGGTCGAGGAGGCCTGGAACGCCTTCGGCATCAAGACCGAGGCGCGCAACGTCCCCGAGGACAACCCGTGGGGCATCTGGGGAGCCGGTGACTTCGAGGTGGCCGTGCGCCACTGGGGCAACCCGGAGCAGCCCGACTACTGGGGTGCCTTCCAGATGAACTTCCTGACCGAGAACGCCCGGACCGAGGACTCCCCGGGCCAGGGGTTCGAACTCCAGGTCGAGAGCCCCTCGCAGGGTGACGTGGACATCGAGGAGCTGGTGGACACCGCCCAGCGGGCCGAGACCGAGGAGGAGCAGAAGGAGGCCCTGAAGACACTCGCGATCGTCTTCAACGAGCTCCTGCCGCGCATCCCGATCTGGACCTACAAGTACCTCGCCCCGGCGGTCGAGGGCATCCGCGTGAAGGAGTTCCCGACGGACACCCCCACCTCGCAGAACGAGCAGTACCAGGACAACCACGTCATCCTGGCGCTGATCAAGGGCGAGCTGGAGCCGGTCGAGGGCTGAGCGACGGACGACCCCCGGTGGTGAGCCGGGGGTGACCGGGCCGGTCCCGGGCGGGGGCGGGTGCCTGTGGGCCCCGCCCCCGCCGGTGTGCCCGGACCGCACCGTGTGGTGGCCGACGCGGTGGCCGGAGCGAGCCCGTCCCTGGTGTGACCAAGACCGTACCGCTCGACGAGGCATTACGGCACATCAGTTCTGTCGGCGATCAACCCTTCTGGAAAGGTGTGTCGTCGCTGTTCACGGTAGGTGTGGCGGGGGTCGGGATCGATATCCGGACGTCCCTCCCGGGGTCGACACGGAGTATCCTCCCAAGGAGGTGACACCCGGCAAGAATCAGACATTTCATGACAAAAGCACGTCTTCTGCTCTGGTCCGAGTGGCGTATTTTCGAGTGTTCTCGCACGTCACCAGGGTCGGGCTCGGTGCCCCTTCGTCGGATCTTCGATTCTTCTGTCAAGCTGGGCGTCCTTTGTTAGTCTGACGAACCGAACGACGGTTCCCGGTGGAAGTACGGGAATTGTGCGGAGCGGGGACACTTGTCCCCCGGATCGGCGCCCTCCGCCGACCCCGGCCGCACACCACGATCCCTCTCCCGCGAGAACCGTCGAGGCGTCCCCCCGGCGTTCGGGACGTCTGGTCGTCTCACGGGCCGAAAGGACCGAGAAGCGATTTCCTCCCTGGTCAGGGCGGTGGTGCGGGGCCACCGCCATCCGCCCACCTGATGCGAGGAGACGAGATTGTGGCACAGGCGTCACCGCAGGAACGCGATGACCACTCCCTGGCCAAGATGATGTCGACGGAGGAGGGGCGTGGAGCCAGGCGCGAAGGAAGGTTCCGCCGAGCCATCTCCCGGATGGTCAAGTCCCAGGAACCCCCGTCACCGGAGACCGAGCAAGGAAATCCCGTGCATCAGCCCGTGCATCCGCACTCGCAGAACCCCGACCGAACGTCGGACGGCGAGGAGACAGCCGCGACGGAGCCCCCCACCGGACCCTTCTCCGCGTCCGCCGAGAACGGTTACCGTCCCACCTCGCGGGTGAGCGTCCCCAACCCCTACACGACCCGGAGCCTGGAGATCGACGACGTCGACACCGGTGCCAACCAGGTCGGCCAGTGGCGCGGAGTCGGGCTCAACGAGCCGGAACCGCGCAGCCCACACATCCCCGCCACCACGGACACCATGACCGACAGCCCCACACCTTCAGAGCACGCAGAGCGGCCCGAGGCCCCTGTGTCACCCACGGCACCGGCCACGCCGGACGCCACGGCCGCGCCACGGCACACGCCGGGCCCGCGCGCCGCCCATGAGACCGCGAGGACGGAACCTCCCCGAAGCACGTCAGGGGCGCCCGAGACCGCCAGCGCCCAGCGCTTCACGGCACCCGCCGAGGCGCGCCGGCCCGCGGACGACCCCGCTGAGCCCCGTGCTCAGTGGACGGCCCCTCTGGGCGACCCCGCGCCCGCGCCTTACGAGCAGCGTCGCCCCGCCCCCGCCCACCCCCAGGGGTCGGAGCAGGGACAGGAGTACCGTCCGAGCGCGCAGGACCCCCAGGCCCCGTACGGTTACCAGGGCCACCCGGAGCACGGCGGCCACCCCCAGCACCCGGGCGCACGGAACCACCAGCCCTCCCAGGGGTACCCGGAGCCCTACGGTTACCAGGAGCCCCGTTACCGTCGCGACCACGGCGGCTACCAGGAGCGCCCCGGTCACCCCGAGCAGAGCCCCCAGGGCCAGGGATACCCGGGATACGGCTACGGCCGTCCGGAGGCCGTGCCGCCCGGCTACCAGCCGCCGCACGAGGCCCAGAGCCACCCGCCCGCCCCGTACGCCGGATACGCCGCGCAGCCGCCCGCGCCGCACTACGCGCCCTACCCGCCGCCGATGCCGTACCAGAGCGCCTACCCGCTGCCCTACCAGCCTCCCGGCTACGTCCTTCCGGGCCAGCCGGTGGTCTACCCGGGCCAGTTCCCGCCCTACGGGCAGATGAACCCCTACGGCCAGCCGGTCCAGCACGTGATCGTGCTCGCCGCTGGCCAGCAGCCGCAGGTGATCACCGCCGAGTCGGCCGCCACGCTCTTCTCCGAGCGCGCCGAGCCGTCCGTCTCCCCGGAGATCGGCCAGGACCGGGCGCTCACCCGCTCCGAGACCGGGACGGACGCGGACACCGCCACCGAACCGGCCAAGGAGTCGGCCGAGCCCGAGGCCCCCGCGCGGGAGCAGGGCGGCACGGCCGTCGCCGACGCACCCGCCACGGAGAGCGTCGAGGACACGCCCGCCGAGGCGGTCGGGGCCGTCGCCCCGACCGAGGACGGGCTCCGGGGAGACCTCCTCAACGAGGCGCTGGCAGGTCTGGCCATGCGCGACCTCTCCCTGGTCGACGCCCTGCTGGAGATGGTCGAGGCCCTGGAGACCGGCGCCCAGGACCCGGACCTGCTCGACAAGCTCTTCCAGATCGACAACTTCGCGACCCGTATGCGACGCAACGGCGAGAACTTCCTGGTGCTGACCGGGCACGACGGGGGCGAGTCCGACGCCCACGACGAGATCGTGCCGCTGCTCGACGTCGCCCGCGCCGCGACCTCGGAGATCAAGGACTACCCCAGGGTCAGCCTGGGCAAGATCCCGCAGGCCTCCATCACCGGTCTGGCCGCCGACGACATCAGCCACCTCCTGGCCGAGCTGCTGGACAACGCCACCGCGAACTCGCCCGAGCACTCGCAGGTGGTGATCAGCGCCCGCGAACTGGACGACGGCCGCCTCATGATCGTCGTCGAGGACGAGGGCGTGGGCATCCCCGAGGCCCAGTTGCGGGAACTCAACAGCCGTCTGGACGGCGAGCCCGTCCTGGACGACGAGGTGCCCAAGCACATGGGCCTCTACGTGGCCAGCCGGATCGCGCGGAAGCACAACCTGGAGACCAGGCTGGAGTCCCGCTCCTTCCGAGGGGTCAGCGCCTACACCATCGTTCCCCAGGAACTCCTGCGCGTGGCCACCCCCCGGACGCCCGGGCAGCCCCGCACCGCCACGATTCCCAGCACGAGCGCGCCCGTGACCTCGACCGGCCCGATCCCTCAGCAGCCTTCCGAGAACCGTGCGGTCAAGGGCACCAGTAGCCCCACGGCCCCGCCGAAGCCCGCTCCCGGAGGGAACTCCGCGGTCACCTCGGCGGGTCTGCCCCGGCGCAGCGCCACCCCGCACGGTTCGCCGCTGCGGATGCTGCCGCACCCGGACGCACTGTCCGAGAACCCGCCGCCCCCGCCGAAGGGCCGGGGCGACACGCCGCCCCGACTCACCGGCGAGGCCCGTGCGGAGCAGATCCGTGACGAGCTCGGTGACTTCCTCGACGGGGAACGCGCCGCGCTCGACGGCGAGGAGCTTGAGGACGACAAGGAATGACCCTCCCATCGGGGGCCCGGGAGTCCCGTCCGGGTTCCCGCACCCCAGACCCCCAGCGAACACGACCTTCGGCCGAGGCAGGTAGAGCACAACCATGACTGAATCCACGAACGACAGCGTTGAGAACTTCTCGTGGCTCATCGACCGGTTCGTCCGGGACGTGCGCGGTGTCGAGCACGCCGTCGTGGTGTCCTCGGACGGCCTGGTCCTGACCCACTCCAGTGACTTCCCCGAGGTGCACGCCGAGCAGCTGGCCGCCATCGCGAGCGGGCTGCACAGCCTCGCGGTCGGCGGTGCCAGCCTGTTCCAGCGGGGGGAGTGCGAACAGCTCCTGGTGCGCTTCAACCACGGCCACCTGTTCATCATGGCCATCAGCGACGGTTCCTGCATGGCGGTGCTCACCGCACCCGGTACCGAGCTGAAGATCGTCGGTTTCCAGATGGCGAAGCTCGTGGACAACGTCGCCCACGTGCTCACTCCGCAGTTGCGCTCGCAGCTGCGCGAGGTCATCCAGAACTGACGACGGTGACCCGTAACGGTTCGGCAGGAATGAGGTTGCCGCGGCTATGAGCTTCCGCAGGCGAAGGAGTAACCGTGTTCGCCCGTTCACCTTCACGGGTGGGCGGACGCGGTCACGGCATCCGCTGATGGTGCAGACCCTGGTCTCGACGTCCGAGCCCGGGCAGGAACCTCCTGGCACCCTCATGCCGGAGTCGATCAGTATCTACAAACTGTGCCGGGAGACGCGGTCTCTCGCTGAGGTGTCGGCCGAGTTGAACATCCCCCTGGGTGTGACACAGGTTCTGGTCAGTGACCTGGCCGAGCAGGACCTGGTCTACATCCACCCGACCATCACCGGCAGCAGTCCGTCCGAAAACCAGGTTCTGGAGAGGGCTCTTCGTGGTCTCGAACGACTTTTCCAGTGACAACAGGTCGAATCGCAAGAAGATGTCGAGCAAGATCGTCATCGCCGGTGGCTTCGGTGCCGGCAAGACGACCTTGGTGCGCTCGGTGTCGGAGATTCCGCCGGTCACGACTGAAGCGATCATGACCGAGGCCAGCGTCGGACACGACGACACCTCGGTCACACCCGACAAGACGACGACCACCGTCGCGATGGACTTCGGCCGCATCACCATCGACGACGAACTGGTCATGTACATGTTCGGCACACCGGGACAGGCCCGGTTCTGGTTCATGTGGGACGATCTGGTCCGCGGCGCCGTGGGCGCCGTCGTCGTGGTCGACTGCCGGAGGCTCGCGGACTCCTTCGACGCGGTCGACTACTTCGAGACCAACAAGCGGATCCCCTACATCGTCGCGCTGAACAAGTTCGAGGGCCACCTGGACTACACCGCCGAGCAGGTCCGTGAGGCTCTGGAGGTCAGCCCGGAGGTGCCCATCATCGACTTCGACGCCCGACACAGGATGTCCGGCGGCGACGTGCTCAAGACCCTGTTGCGGTACGCGCTGGAGCACAACCGAGCGAGTGAGCCCGTCGCCTGACAGGCGGGGGGCGTTCGGTCTCCCCCTGACCGATCCTCCCCGCGGCCCCGTAGATTCCCAGGAAAGTTAGCGACACAATGCGCAAGATCCTTATCGTCGGCGCTGGCCACGCCGGCCTGCACCTGGCCCACGGTCTCCTGACCCATGGCTACGACGTCACGGTGATCACGGGGCAGTCCTCCACGGAGATCCGGACGGGGCGGCCGTCAGTCACTCAGTTCACCTTCCCGACCGCCCTGGACTACGAGCGCGAGTACGAACTGGATCTCTGGAGCGCCCTCAGCCCCCAGATCCGGCAACAGCGCATCCACCTGTATCCCGGGGCGGACCGATCGACGCTCTCCCTCAAGGGGCGGACCGGCAAGGCCAACGACTACATGGTGGCCGTGGACCGCAGGGTCAAGATGGCCGACTGGCTGGAGTTCTTCGAGGACCGTGGCGGCAAGGTGGTCATCCACGGTGTCACCGTGACGGATCTCGACTACTTCTCCCGCATGTTCGACCTCATCGTCGTCGCGGTCGGCCACGGGGAACTCGGCCAGCTCTTCGACTACGACGAGAGCCGGTTCACCGGAGCCCGCCCCCGCTCCATCGCGCAGGCCCAGATCTACGACGTCTGGCCGAGTTCCGAGGACGACGACAACGTCGGTTGGGCCTGCTCCGCCCGCGAGGCCGGGAACACCATCTTCATCCCCATGCTGAGCCAGGACGGCCCGTGCCACAACCTGCTCATGGTGGACAAGCGCGGTGGCCCCATGGACGCCTGGCCGGACCGGCCGGGCCCCGAGGAGCAGCTGCGCCGCATGAAGGACCTGCTTCGCCAGTACTCCCCGGAGTACTACGAGCGGGTCAAGGACGCCCAGCTGGTGGAGGGTGGCCGCAGCACCCTGATCGAGGACCTGACCCCGCAGGTGCGCAACCCCGTGGGCACGCTGCCGTCCGGTGGGAAGGTCCTCGGGATGGCGGACGTCGTCGTCACCATGGACCCCTACGTGGGTCAGAGCTGGAACAATTCCACTCGGTGCGCGAAGGCCTACCTGGAGGCCATCATCGAACACGGTGAGCGCCAGTTCGACGAGGACTTCCTGGTGAGGACCTTCGACAGGTTCTGGGAATTCGGTCTGCACAACCAGATGTGGTCCGAGATGAATTCCACGTTGTGGGACCAGGGTGACCTGCCCGCCCACTTCTATGAGCTGGTCGAGACGGCCTCGACGCACGCGGAGGTCGCCGACCGCTGGATCCAGGGCTGGGACTATCCTCCTGACTTCGCGTCTTGGCTCCTCGACCCGGAGGAGTCCAAGAAGTACATGGCCGAGGTCCGGGCGCGCAACGGGGGTTGACCCGTTACGAGCCCGCCTCGCAGTGCCCGATGTCCGCGGACATCGGGCATTTCCTTTTGGTAACAAGATCACGAAGTCCCCATTTTCGTCATGTTCTTAATTCGGTCAAATAAATGACCGAAAATAAGTGTTCCGTTGTCATCTGTCCTGAATCGTCGATACGATCCCCTCTGCGTATGGCTCAAAAGCGCATGTGGGGCGTCTGCTCCAGGCGTTCACGAAGCCGTGTGCGGCCTGCCCGTCCCTTCGGTCGGCCATCCGGGTTCCCGAACGCGGAGCCCGATCGGGGAACTCGTGCTGGTGGCCCACCGATCCGACCTTCGCGGACACGGCGGTGCGACTCCACCCACGCGAGACCGCGGGTCGACCCCGTAACATGCCCCGGGCCAGGACCCGTTCGGGGTGAGGACGTCGAGTTCGACCGGAGGAACGCGATGACCAGGGATGCTGACGGCGGCGACGTCTCCCGCGCGCCCATAGCCGTGGTGGGGCTGGCCTGTCGCCTCCCCGGAGCCTCGACCCCCGACTCCTTCTGGCGGTTGCTGTGCGAGGGGCGGGAGGCCATCTCCCCGCCGCCCGAGCGCCTCGGCTGGACCTCCTCCCAGCGGGACCACCACTGGGGCGGCTACCTGGACCGCGCGGAGGACTTCGACGCCGCGTTCTTCGGGGTCTCCCCACGCGAGGCCGTGGCCATGGACCCCCAGCAGCGGCTCATGCTCGAACTGAGCTGGGAGGCGATCGAGAACTCGCGCACCGCCCCCGACAGCCTGCACGGCTCCCGGACCGGCGTGTTCACCGGAGCGATCTCCTCGGACTACGCGCACCTCCTGCGCGACGTGCCCGCCTCGCACCACAGCCTCACCGGCGGCCAGCGCGGAATGATCGCCAATCGGGTCTCCTACACTCTCGGCCTGCGCGGGCCGAGCATGACCGTGGACAGCGGGCAGTCCTCGTCCCTGGTGAGCGTGCACGCGGCGATGGAGAGCCTCCGCAGCGGTGAGTGCGACCTCGCGCTGGCCGGGGGTGTCAACCTCATCCTCCTGCCCCAGAGCACCGAGTACGTGGAGCAGTTCGGCGGGCTCTCGCCCGACGGACACTGCTACACCTTCGACTCCCGCGCCAATGGTTACGTCCGGGGCGAGGGCGGCGTCGTCATCGCACTCAAGCCGTTCGACCGGGCGCTGGCGGACGGAGACCACGTGCACGCGGTGCTCTCCGGTGGGGCCGTCAACAACTCCGGCTCCACCGCCTTCCTCGCACGACCGGAGGCAGAGGGACAGGCGGAGGTCGTGCGCGCGGCGCACCGCCGGGCCGGGATCGACCCCGCCCATGTGGGCTACGTGGAGCTGCATGGCACGGGCACACCGGCCGGTGACCCGGTCGAGGCCGCCGCTCTCGGCTCGGTCTTCGCCGGGCGCCCCGCACCCGTGCGGGTGGGCTCGGCCAAGACGAACGTCGGGCACCTGGAGGGGGCGGCCGGAATCGTGGGCCTGCTCAAGGTGGTGCTCAGCCTCTCCCACGGACTCCTGCCCCCCACCCGGAACTTCTCCGCACCCAACCCCGCGATCGACCTGGAGGGCCTGGGGCTGCTGCCGCAGACCGCGCGGGAGCCCTGGCCGACCGACACCCCGTTGGCCGGGGTGTCCTCCTTCGGCATGGGCGGCACCAACTGCCACCTCGTCCTGGCGCCGCCTCCGCCTCGGCGCTCCCCCGACACCCCGCGGCAGTCGCCGGGGGAGGGGGCTCTGGACCCCGTGCCGTGGGTCCTGTCCGCGAGCTCGGAGAGTGCCCTGCGCGCCCAGGCGTCGGTCCTGCACTCCTTCGTGTCGAAGCGTCCCGGTCTACGCCCGGAGGACGTCGGCTACTCCCTCGTCAGCACCCGCACCGTGATGGACCACAGGGCGGTCATCCTGGCCGCTGGCGGCAGCGGCACCCGTGAACTGGAGTCGATCCGTCCTTCCGGCGCTCCGACGGCGGTACGGGACGGACGTGGACCGGTCATGGTCTTCCCGGGGCAGGGCGGACAGTGGGAGGGGATGGCGCGCTCGCTCCTGGACGGCGACGGCCGTCTGGCGAGGATCTTCGGTCGGCGGCTGCGTGAGTGCGAGCGCGCGCTGGACCCCCATGTGGAGTGGTCACTCAGCCGTGTGTTGCGCGGCGAGCCGGGGGCGCCGCGCTACGTCGGCCCCGGGGCGCGCGTGGACGTGGTGCAGCCGGTCCTGTGGGCGGTCATGGTCGCCCTGGCCCGGGTGTGGGAGGCCATGGGGGTGCGCCCCGCCGCCGTGATCGGCCACTCCCAGGGGGAGATCGCGGCGGCCCATGTGGCCGGGGTCCTGACCCTGGACGACGCCGCCAAGGTCGTGGCCCTGCGCAGCCAGGCGCTCGTCACCCTCGGCGGCAGCGGCGCCATGGCCTCGCTCGGCGTCTCGCCGGAGCGGGCCGGGGAACTCCTGGAGGACCTGCCCGACCTCCACCTGGCCGCTGTGAACGGGCCCGAGTCCGTGGTGGTCTCGGGATCCCCGACGTCCGTCCGTGCCGCCGTGGACCACTGTGTGGACGCGGGTGTGCACGCGGCCCTGGTGGACGTCGACTACGCCTCGCACTCGGTGCACGTCGAGAGAGTTCGCGAGACCCTCCTGGAACAGTTGGAGGGGATCTCACCACGCGAGGCCCGGACACCGGTGCTGTCGACCCTCACCGGCGGGGAGCTCGGCACTGACGGCCCGATCATGGACGGACAGTACTGGTACGAGGGTCTGCGTCACCCGGTCCGCTTCGCCGAGACCGTCTCGGCGGCCGTCGCCGACGGCCACACGACGTTCATCGAAGTCGGTCCGCACCCCGTGCTGGCTCACGGGATCGAGGGTGTGCTCGCCGCGCACGAGTCGCCGGGCTCGGTCCTGGCGACCCTGCGCCGTGCCCACGGGGACACGGCCCAACTGCTCACCGCCGCCGCTCAGGCCTTCACCTCGGGCCTGGACGTGGACTGGCGAAGCCTGTTCCGGGGGGCGGGAGCCCACCGGATCGACCTGCCCACCTATCCCTTCCAACGGACCAGGTACTGGCCGGAGTCGGTCCCCGCCGTCGAGCCCCGGGAGGCCGTGGTGACCGCCGAGGGCCGGGGAGAGGCCCCGGAGAGCGGTGGGACCGTCGGTCTGGTGACCTCGCTGTGCGCCAGGGTCCTGGAGCTGGACACGCTCACGCCCGCTGACGAACGACGGGCCTTCCGCGACCTCGGCTTCGACTCGATCATGCTGCTGGAACTGGCTGATCTGGTGGAGGACGAGACCGGTGTCCGGTTGGAGGACTCCGTCCTCTTCGAGCTCCCCACCGCGGTGGCCCTGGCCGAGCACGTCGCGAAGGAACTGGGCGAGAGTCCCACGGTCGCCGCGCGCCCCGAAGCCACGACGCGTCCGGCCGCGACCGTCTCCGCGTTCGTGCCCGGGACGGTCGACGACGATCCGATCGCCATCACCGCGATGGCCTGCCGCCTGCCCGGCGGCGTTCGCTCCCCGGAACAGCTGTGGCGACTGGTGGAGGAGGGCACCGACGCCATCGGTCCCTTCCCGGACAACCGGGGCTGGGACCTGGACGCCCTCTACGACCCCGAACCCGGAACCCCGGGACGCACCTACACGCGCAACGGCGGGTTCCTCCACGACGCCGACCTCTTCGACCCCGGCTTCTTCGGGATCAGCCCCCGTGAGGCCGACGCCATGGACCCGCAGCAGCGGTTGCTGCTGGAGACCTCGTGGGAGGCCATCCAACGGGCCGGAATGGATCCCGCCAGCCTGCGCGGAGAACAGGTGGGCGTGTTCGTGGGCGCGATGCCCACCGAGTACGGCGCCCGTCTGGCCGATCCCGCCAACAACGCGGACGGTGGGTACCGACTGACAGGGAGCACCCTGAGTGTGGCGTCCGGCCGCATCGCCTACGTGCTCGGTCTCCACGGACCCGCCCTGACCATCGACACCGCCTGCTCGGGCTCGCTGGTGGCCCTCCACCAGGCGGCCTCCGCCCTGAGGCGGGGGGAGTGCTCCATGGCCCTGGCCGGGGGCGCCACCGTCATGGCCACCCCCGGCATGTTCCTGGAGTTCTCCGCCCAGCGCGGGCTCTCCGCGGACGGTCGCTGCCGTGCGTTCGGCGCCGGGGCCGAGGGGACCGCCTGGGCCGAGGGGGCCGGTGTCCTCCTGCTGGAACGGGCCTCCCAGGCGCGTCGCAACGGTCGGCCGGTGCTGGCGCTGCTGCGCGGCAGTGCGGTCAACTCCGACGGCGCCTCCAACGGACTGACCGCACCCAACCCCGAGGCCCAGGAACGGGTGATCCGCCAGGCCCTCGCAGCCGCGGAACTCGACCCCGGTGAGGTGGACGCGGTCGAGGCACACGGCACGGGAACACGCCTCGGAGACCCCATCGAGGCCACCGCGCTGATGTCGGTGTACGGCGGCGAACGCGAACACGACCTCCTGCTGGGTTCCCTCAAGTCCAACATCGGCCACGCCCAGGCGGCGGCGGGCGTGGCCGGGGTGATCAAGACCGTGGAGGCGCTCCGCCACGGCCGCCTGCCCCGGACCCTGCACGCCGAGGAGCCCACGGACCGCGTGGTGTGGCGTGACAGCGGCGTACGCCTGCTGTCCGAGGAGGTCGCGTGGCCGGACACCGGGCGGCCCCGCCGGGCCGCGGTGTCCTCCTTCGGGATCAGCGGGACCAACGCGCACGTCGTGCTTGAGGGGGTGGCCGACGAGGGTGCCCCGGTCACGGTGCCGGACGACCCCTTCCGACGCTCCCGCCACTGGCTGCTGCCGAGCGGGCCCGAGGCCCCTCCGGTGGAATCGGTGGAGTCCCTGCTCGACGACGGCCTCAGCCTCGCCGACGGGGGAACGGTGTTCCGGGGCAGGGTCTCCGTCTCCCTTCACCCCTGGGCGGCGGACCACCGCGTGCTCGGAAGGGTGATGCTCCCCGGTACGGCGGTGGTGGACCTGGTCTCCGGGGCGGGGGCGGCCGTCGGCGCGGACACCGTCACCGACCTGGTGCTGGAGGCCCCCCTGACCCTGGCGTGGGCCGGAGCCGCCGAGATCCAGATCATCGTCGGTGCTCGCGACCCCCAGGGACACAGCGAGGTCAACGTGTACGCGCGCCGCGAGACGGACGACGCCTCGTGGGTGCGGTACGCCTCCGGCCTCGTCGCAGGACCGAACCCCGGTGGAGTGGCCGAGGTGAACGGTGCCCCGGGCATCGGTACCCTTCCCCCGAAGGGAGCCGAGCGGATTCCGGTCGACTACGCCCACCTGCGGGCTCTGGGCTACGACTACGGTCCGGCCTTCCGCGGATTGAGGTCGGTGCACCGGCACGGGGACGAACTCTTCCTGGAGGTCGAGCTTGCGGACTCCGTGCGCGGGAGCGAAGCCTTTCACGGCCCCCACCCCGCCCTGACCGACGCCGTCCTGCACGCCGCACTGCGGAACCAGGGGACCGAGCGCCACCGGGGGCCCCAGGTGCCGTTCGCCTGGAGCGGGGTCCGGCTGCTTCGGGCCGAGGACGAGCGGACGCCCCGGCGACTGAGGGCCCGGATCACCCCGTTGGGCGACGACCGCTACCGGTTGCTGGCCACCGGTCCTGACGGTGAGGGAACGCTCTGGTCCGTCGACGAGGTGGCCCTGAGGCCCCTGTCCGCGGAAACCCTCCCCGAAGCGGAGCCGGGCGAGGTCGCCGAACTGTACGAGCTCCAGTGGGATCGGGTGGAGCCCACGTCGAGCTCGGCCGCGGAGGTTCCGAGTCCCCACGCCCTGCCCTCACTGGAGGATCTGGAACCGGGGGCCCCGGTTCCCGCGCTCGTCTGTACCGAACTGCCCGCGCACGTCGTCTACGCCGGAAGCGACGCCCTTTCGGACACGGTCCGCCAGGGGCTGGAGTCCGGCCTGGAATCCGTCCGCGCATGGTTGGCGGACGAGCGCACCGCCGACTCCCGCCTGGCTCTGGTCACCTGGAGGGCCGTGGCCACGTTCCCCGGTGAACAGCTCCCCGGTGCTGCCGCCGCTCCGGTCTGGGGCCTGCTCCGAGCCGCCCAGCGCGAGTTCCCCGACCGTCTGGTGCTCGTGGACTCCGACGGCTCCGAGGAGTCCCATCGGATGCTGCCAGCGGCCCTCGGTCTCGACGAACCACAGATCGCCCTGCGTTCGGGCGCCGTCCTCGTTCCCAGGCTGAGGCGGTCCTCGGACACGGGGACGGAGTCGGTGGTCCCCTCCACACGGTCGTGGCGGCTGGACACGAGGAGCCCCGGTTCCCTGGACTCCCTGGAGGCGGTGTCCGCTCCGGAGGCGGAGGACGCGTTGGCTCCTCGGGAGGTGCGCGTGTCCGTACGGGCCGCAGGTGTCAACTTCCGGGACGTGGTGGTCGCCCTGGGGCTGGTCGACGGGGAGACCGGGATCGGTATCGAGGGGGCGGGAGTCGTTCTCGACGTCGGCTCGTCAGTGTCGGACCTGGCGCCCGGCGACCGGGTGGTCGGCATGTTCGACGGTGCCTTCGGCCCCTTCGCCGTGGCCGACCGGGCCCGGTTGGCCCGCATGCCGGAGGGCTGGAGTTTCGAGCAGGCGGCAGCCGTCCCGGTGGCCTTCCTGAGCGCCTACCACGGGCTGGTCGACCTGGCCGCCGTGCGGCCCGGCGAGAGCGTCCTGGTGCACGCGGCCGCAGGGGGGGTCGGGACCGCCGCCGTCCAGCTTGCCCGCCACATGGGCGCGAAGGTGTTCGGCACCGCGAGCCCGCACAAGTGGTCGGCGCTGACGGACCATGGCCTGTCCCCGGATCGGATGGCGTCCTCCCGCTCACTGGAGTTCGAGGGCAGGTTGCGCGAGGCGAACGGTGGCGAGGGAGTCGACGTGGTCCTCAACTCGCTGACCGGCGAGTTCGTGGACGCGTCCCTGCGCCTGCTGCGCTCTCCCAGTGACGGCCGAGGTCCGGGCGGTCGGTTCGTGGAGATGGGCAAGACCGACGTGCGCGACGCCGAAACCGTGGCCGCCGACCACCCCGGTTGCTCCTACACCGCGTTCAGCCTGCCGGACGTGGATCCGGAACGCATCGGTCACATGCTCGCTCGGGTGATGGAGCTGTTCGAGGAGGGTGCCCTGCGTCCACTGCCCACCACCGTGTACGACCTGAGCGAGGTACAGACGGCCCTGCGCGCCCTCCAACGCGGTGAGACCGTCGGCAAGCTGGTCCTTCGTGTCCCCGCTCCCTTCCCCCGGGAAGGAACCGTCCTGGTCACGGGTGGCACCGGGGGGCTGGGCCATCGCCTGGCCCGCCACCTGGTCTCGGGCTACGGAGTCCGGAACCTGCTGTTGCTCGGGCGCCGAGGCCCCGACACGCCCGGGCAGGCCGAGCGCACCGCCCAACTGGAGGCGCTCGGAGCTCGGGTGGAGGTGGTCTCCTGCGACGCGGCCGACCGCGAGGATCTGGCCCGTGTCCTGGACGCGGTCCCCGCTGACCGGCCGTTGCGTGCCGTGGTGCACGCCGCCGGGGCCCTCGACGACGCCACCGTCACGGCCCTGACCTCCGAACAACTGCGCGCGGTGCTGCGGCCCAAGGTGGACGCAGCCTGGAACCTGCACGAACTCACCGAGGACCTGTCGTCCTTCGTCCTGTTCTCCTCGGCCGTGGGCGTCCTGGGCAACCCCGGTCAGGCCAACTACGCCGCGGCCAACGTCTTCTGTGACGCCCTGGCGCACGTGAGGCGCGACGCCGGTCTGCCCGCCACGTCGCTGTCCTGGGGTCTGTGGGAGGGCGGCGGCATGACCGGCCACCTGGACGAGAACGACCTCGCCACCCTCAGCCGGAGCGGGCTCCTGCCGATGCGGCCGGAGGCGGCCCTCGACCTGTTCGACACCGCCATGGCCCGGGACCTGGTGCACGCGGTGCCCGCGTGGCTCTCCCCGGTCCCCGGCCTCAGCGTGCTCCGGGATCTCCTGCCCGACCCCGACTCGGAACGCTCCCCGATCCCGGTCACGGGGAAGGGCGCACCCGGTGAGGCGGGGAGCGGCGGGGAGGAACACGACCCGGCCGCGCGTTTCGCGGCGATGGACCCGGAGGAGCGTTCCCGGTCCCTGCTGCGCGAGGTCCGCGAGCACACCGCCGTGGTGCTCGGCCACCGGGCCGAAGCGGGCTCCGAGGTCGACCCGGACCGGCCCTTCACCGAACAGGGCACGGACTCGCTCACCAGTGTCGAACTGCGGAACAGGCTCAGCGCCGCGGTGGGTGTGCGCGTCCCGGCCACGGCCGTCTTCGACCATCCCAACCCCAGGGCGCTGGCGCGGTTCCTCACCGGACTCCTCACACCGGAGCTCCCGGCGCCGGAGGGGCGGACCGGCCAGGATCGGACCACCACGCCTCCCGGCACGGACGGCGACGGAGACGCCATCGACTCCATGGGCGTCGACGAACTGGTGAACCTCGCTCTGCGAGGCCCGAGTGTATGACGAGGAGGCTTGAGTTGAGCAGTGAAGACGAACGTCTGGTGACGGCTCTCCGGAGCGCGATGAAGGAGAACTCGCGTCTTCGCGCCGAGCTGGACCAGCGGTCCGAACCCGAGCCGATCGCGATCGTGGCGACCGGCTGCCGCCTCCCGGGCGGGGTCGACACCCCCGAACAGCTGTGGGACATGGTCTCCCAGGGGCGTGAGGCCCGGGGGCCCCTGCCGGACGACCGGGGATGGGACCTTCCAGGGCTGCTGGACGGTCTGGACGACGAACGGCGCCTCGCCATGGACCGGGGCTCGTTCCTGCGCGACGTCTTCGACTTCGACCCGGCCTTCTTCGGCATCTCGCCGCGTGAGGCCGAGGCGATGGACCCCCAGCAGCGGATCCTGCTCGAACTGGCCTGGGAGACGCTCGAACGCGCGGGCATCGCCCCGACCTCCCTGGCGGGTACCGACACCGGGGTCTACGTCGGACTCGCCTACCAGGAGTACGGGCCCCCGGTGCACGGGGTGACCTCGGACGGCGTCACCCTGACCGGTATCTCCGCGAGTGTCGCCTCCGGTCGCATCTCCTACTGCCTGGGGCTCGTCGGTCCCGCGCTGACCGTGGACACCGCGTGCTCCTCCTCCCTGGTCGCCCTCCACCTGGCCGTGCGCGCCCTGCGCGACGGCGACTGCTCGCTCGCGCTGGCCGGTGGCGCCACGGTCATGTCCGGGCCCGGCACCCTCACCGAGTTCACCCGCCTGCGAGGGGTGGCGGCCGACGGCCGCTGCAAGGCGTTCTCCGGGGGCGCCGACGGAGCCTCCTTCTCCGAGGGCGCCGGAATGGTCGTCCTGGAACGCCTCTCCGACGCACGCCGCCACGGGCACCCGGTCCTGGCCGTGGTCCGGGGCGGAGCGGTGAACCAGGACGGCGCCTCCAACGGGCTCACCGCGCCGAACGGTCCGTCACAGGCCCGCGTGATCGGCCGGGCGCTGGCCGACGCGGGACTGACCACCTCCGACGTCGACCTGGTCGAGGCGCACGGCACCGGTACGCCGCTGGGTGACCCGATCGAGGCGCAGGCGCTCATCGACACCTACGGTCGTGGTCGTCCCGAGGGGCGGCCCCTCTGGTTGGGATCGCTCAAGTCCAACATCGGGCACCCCCAGGCCGCCGCCGGGGTGGCCGCGGTGGTCAAGACGGTCGAGGCGCTGCGCCACGGCGTCATGCCGCCCACCCTGCACGCGGAGACGCCCAGCACGCACGTGGACTGGGACGGCGGGGTCCGGCTGCTCCACGAGTCCCGCCCGTGGGAGGACACCGGCGGGCCGCGCCGTGCCGGTGTCTCCTCGTTCGGCATGAGCGGTACCAACGCCCACCTGATCCTGGAACAGGCTCCCGAGCCGCAGGCCGTCGAGACGGCGACGGGGGAGCCCGCTCCCGTGGTCGGTGCGTCGGTGACCGGCGCCACCGCCTGGCCCCTCTCCGCCCGGAGCCCCGAGGCGCTCACCGCCCAGGCGGCCCGGCTCCGCGTTCACGTCAGCGAGCGTCCCGATCTCGCGCCGAGCGACGTCGGCCGGTCACTGGCCACCACGCGATCGGCGTTGGAACACCGGGCCGTGGTCGTGGGTCGCGACCGAGCGGAGCTCCTGGCCGCGCTGGCCTCCCTGGAGTCCGGGACTCCGGGCGCGAGCACGGCGACCGGCCGGGCGCGACCCGATCGCCGCCCCGTGCTGGTCTTCCCGGGGCAGGGCGGGCAGTGGGAGGGCATGGCCGTCGACCTGCTCGACTCCTCCGACGAGTTCGCCCACCACGTCGCAGCCTGCGAGAAGGCCCTGGAACCCCACGTCGGGTGGAGTCTCACCGATGTGCTGCGCCGCCGGGAGGGGGCTCCCTCCCTCGACCGGGTCGACGTCGTCCAGCCCGTTCTGTGGGCGGTCATGGTCTCCCTGGCCCGCCTGTGGATGGCGCACGGACTCACCCCGGCCGCGGTGGTCGGTCATTCACAGGGGGAGGTCGCCGCCGCGCACATCGCCGGGGCCCTGTCCCTGGAGGACGCCGCGAAGGTGGTGGCGGTGCGCAGCTCCGCCGTGCTCGACCTGGCCGGAACCGGCGCGATGGCTTCGATCGCCAGTCCTGAGCGGGCCGTGCGCGACCGCCTGGCGTCCTCGCGGGGTCCGGTCTCCGTGGCGGCGGTCAACAGCCCGACGAACACGGTCGTGGCGGGTGCGCCCGACGCCGTGGCACGGGTGGTCGAGGAGTGCGAGGCCGACGGTCTCCGAGCCCGGACGATCGCCGTCGACTACGCCTCCCACACCGCCGCGGTGGACGTCCTGGCGGACCGTGTCACGGCGGGACTCGCGGGCGTCACCCCCGGACGTCCGATGATCCCCTTCTACTCCACCGTGACCGGTGCGGCCGTGGACGACCGTCCCCTGGACGCGGAGTACTGGTTCCGGGGTCTGCGCGAACCCGTGCGCTTCGCCGAGGCCACCCGTGCCCTGGTCGACGCCGGGCACGACGTGTTCGTCGAGGTGGGGCCGCATCCGGTGCTGACTCCGGCGGTCCAGGAGACCTTGGAGGAGGCCGGGGCACGCGACGCCGTGGCGCTGGCGACCCTGCGCCGGGACGAGGGCGGACCGGTCCGGTTCCTGACATCCCTCGGGCAGGCGCACTCCCACGGGGTCGAGCTCGACTGGGCGCCGCTGTTCGACCAGGGTGCCGCGCGGGTCGCCCTGCCCACGTACGCCTTCCAACGCCAGCGCTACTGGCGGCCGGGCCCCGGCTCGGTCCCGGAGCGGGGCACCGGTGCGGCCGACGCGTCGCTCGCTCCGCCCGACGGCTGGACCTACCGCGAGGAGTGGGTGGCCGTCCCGGAGGCGGCCGCGTCCCCCTCTCCCACGGCCGGGGGCACCTGGCTGCTGGTCGGGACCCGGCTCGGGCCCGCCCTCAAGGAGTGCGTGCGGAGCCTGGAGTCGCGCGGCCACCACGTCCGTGTTCTCGACCTGCCGGACGACGCGGATCGGCACGCCGTGAGCACGATGGTCGGTGCCGCGTGCGAGGGTGTCGGGGACGTCGCCGGAGTCCTGTTGGCCACCTCCGTGGGCGCTGGCCCCGGAGTGGTCCGCCCTCCGTCCGCCGCACCCGCCCACCGGGACGCCGTTCTCCTCCTCCAGGCCCTCCTCGACACGGGTGTCGCGGCGCCGCTGTGGTGCCTGACCAGCGGTGCCGTCGAGAGCGGCCGGGGTGTGAGCGACCCCGCCGCCGCGCTGCTGTGGGGCTTCGGCCGCGTGGCGGCCCAGGAACACACTGATCGCTGGGGCGGTCTGGTCGACCTCCCCGATCCGGAGGACTCCCACAGCGGGGACGCGCTGGCCTCGGTCCTGAGCGGCCAGGCCGCCTTCGGCGAGGACCAACTCGCGGTGCACGGGTCCAGGGTGCTTGCCAGGAGGCTCGCGCGTGTGACCGTCGACACTGACGGCGCGCGCGAGTGGCGGCCCGTCGGCACCGTGCTGGTCACCGGGGGGACCGGTGGTCTCGGCGCGCACACCGCACGGTGGCTCGCCGAACAGGGCGCGAAGCACCTCCTGTTGCTCAGCCGCAGGGGTCCTGACGCTCCCGGGGCCGAGGAGCTCACCGCCGAACTTCGCGCGGCCGGCGCCGAGGTCACCCTGCTCGCCTGTGACGTCGGCGACCGCGCGCGGCTCGCCGAGGCGCTGGACGCCGTACCGGCGCACCTGCCCCTGACAGCGGTCTTCCATACGGCGGCGGAACTCGACGACGCCCCCGTGGCCGATCTCGATCCGGAGGGCATCGCCCGTGTCCTGCGCGCGAAGGCGGATGGAGCCGTGCATCTGCACGAGCTCTCGCAAGGGCATGATCTGTCCGCGTTCGTCATGTTCTCCTCGGTGGGAGCGGTCTTCGGCGTGAGCGGGCAGGGCAACTACGCGCCCGCGAACGTCTTCTGTGAGTCCCTCGCCCACCACCGCAGGTCCCTGGGTCTGCCCGCGACATCGATCGCGTGGGGAGCCTGGGAAGGTGCGGGGATGGCCGGTCGGGAGGCCGTGGCCGGGCTCCTGCGCAGGCACGGACTGCCCACCATGAAGCCCTCCCCGGCGGTGGAGGGGCTGCGCCGGGTCCTGGACCACGACCTCACGGCGTTGGCCGTCGCCGACATCGACTGGCCGCGCTTCCGACCGGCCTTCACCGCGAACCGTCCCAGCGCGTTGATCACCGAGGTCGCCCCGAGTGCCTCCGGCGGCACCGTCGCACCCGCCCGCGGACCGGGCGCCGGGTCCGCGTCCGAGCCGCTCGGGGATCTGAGGGCCCGACTGGCCGGGGCCGGGCGCGCCGACCGCGTACGTGCGCTCACCGATCAGGTGTGCCACCACGTCGCGGCCGTCCTCGGGTACGGCTCCGGCGACGTGGTTCCGGTGGACCGTGGACTGAAGGACCTGGGCATGGACTCGGTCACCGCCGTGGAGCTGCGCAACCGGCTCACCGCGCTGACCGGAGCCCGCCTCTCCCCGGCCGTCGCCTTCGACCACCCCACCTGTGACGCGCTCGGCCGTCACCTCGAGGAACGAGTGTTCGGCAGCGCGGAGCAGATCGTCCTGGAGCGCCTCGACGGCCTCGCGGCCGCGCTCGACGAGTACGAGGAGACCGACGGTTCACGTGTCGCGGAACGACTCCGCGCCCTGCTGGGGCGCCTGGAACCGGTGGCGGCGGACCGGGCGGGGCGGGACGCCGACGGCTCCGCGGTGGCGGCGACCTCGCGAGAGGAGCTCTTCGCGCTCATCGACGAGACCCTGGCCGACTGAGCCCGCCAGTTCCCGGCCACAGAGGACGGCCGATGACGGACCCCACCCACCACAGACCATTCCGGCACCAGCGCCGCGACGCGAATCGGCAAGGCCCCACCATGACTGACGACGCACAGGTTCTCGACTACCTCAAACGAGTCACGGCGGACCTTCGCCGCACCCGAGCGGAACTCGACCGACGCCGTGAGCGCGACTCCGAGCCCATCGCCGTGGTGGGCATGGGGTGCCGCCTGCCCGGAGGGGTGGACGGACCCGAGGGGCTCTGGGACCTGTTGGACCGGGAAGCCGACGCCATCGGCGACCTGCCCGAGGACCGGGGCTGGGACATCGAGGATCTGCGGGGGCGCCCCGGTATGTCCTCGGGAGGCGGATTCATCCGGGACGTGGCCGGGTTCGACGCCGCCTTCTTCGGTGTCTCCCCACGTGAGGCCGAGGCGATGGATCCGCAGCAGCGGCTCATGCTGGAGGTGACGTGGGAGTCCCTGGAACGTGCGGGGATCGATCCCCACTCTCTGGCCGAGTCCAGCACGGGTGTCTTCACGGGGATCAGCACCACCGACTACGCCCGGGTCACGACCTCGGGCCGGGTCCCCACCCCCGAGGGAGCCGAGGGCTACCTGATGACCGGCACCGCCGCGAGCGTGGCCTCGGGTCGGATCGCCTACACGCTGGGTCTTCGCGGCCCGGCGTTGACGGTGGACACGGCCTGTTCCTCCTCGTTGGCCTCCGTCCTGCTCGCCGTGCGCTCCCTGCGTCAGGGCGAGTGCACGCTGGCCCTGGCCGGAGGCGCGACCGTGATGTCCGGTCCGTCCCTCTTCCTGGAGTCCGCCAAGCAGGGAGTGCTCTCCCGTGACGGGCGGTGCAGGGCCTTCGGCGACGGGGCCGACGGAACCGGGTTCGCGGAGGGGGCCGCCTCGCTCGTACTGGAACGGCTCTCGGACGCCGAACGCCACGGTCACCCCGTCCTGGCGGTCATCCGGGGCGGCGCGGTCAACCAGGACGGCGCCTCCAGCGGACTGACCGCGCCGAGCGGCCCCGCGCAGAGCCGCGTGATCCGCGCGGCGCTCTCCGACGCCGGAGTGGGGCCCGACGACATCGACGCGGTGGAGGCCCACGGCACCGGGACCGAACTGGGCGACCCGATCGAGTCCGACGCCCTCCTGGAGGTGTTCGGTGCCCGGACCGGCGGCGAGCCCCTGTGGCTGGGGTCGGTCAAGTCGAACGTGGGACACACCCAGGGGGCCGCGGGGGCGGTCGGCGTCGTCAAGATGGTGCTGGCCCTGAACCGGGAACGGCTGCCGAGGACCCTCCACGCCGACCAGCCCACGTCTCTGGTCGACTGGGCCTCCGGCGGGGTCCGGCCGCTGGCCGAGGCACGGGACTGGCCGCGGGGGGATCGCGTGCGCCGCGCGGGGGTGTCGGCCTTCGGTATCAGTGGGACCAACGTCCACCTCGTCCTGGAGGAGGCCCCGGCCCCCGTCTCCGGGACCGACGAGACCGTCCCCCCTGAGACAGCGGCCGCGCGGCCGCTGGTCGAAGGGAGGACCGCGTGGCTGCTGTCCGCGCGCGACGAGTCCGCGCTCCGGGACCAGGCCGCGCGCCTCGCCGCTCGGTTCACCGGCGTCGCCGGTGACGCCCCGTCACCGGAGAGCATCGCTCGCTCCCTGGCCACGACGCGCGCGCGGTTCGCCGAACGCGCGGTCGTCGTCGGCGGACCGGAGTCGCTCGAGCGGGGGCTGCGCGCCCTGGCCGACGGAGAGGTCGCGGAGGGCACGGTCACCGGTGTGGCTCGGCGGTCCGGTCGCGCGGCGCGACCGGTCTTCGTGTTTCCCGGCCAGGGAGGTCAGTGGGCGGGCATGGGCCGGGACCTCATGGCCGACTCACCGGTCTTCGCGGCCTCCGTGGCCGAGTGCGAGCGCGCCCTGGCCCCCCTGGTCGACTGGTCGTTGTCCGCCGTCCTGCGCGAGGAGCCCGGGGCGCCGACGTTCACGGGGAAGGGCGCCGCCGCCGACGTCCTGCAACCCGCCGTCTGGGCGTTCCTGGTCTCCCTGGCCCGGATGTGGCGCGCCGCCGGGGTCGAACCCGCCGCCGTGGTCGGCCACTCCCAGGGCGAGGTGGCGGCCGCGTGCGTGGCCGGGATCCTGTCGATCGAGGACGGCGCCCGGGTGGTCGTCGCTCGCAGCCGTGCGCTGGCGAAGGTCGCGGGTGAGGGCGGCATCGCGGTGGTGGGGCTCGCCCCGGACGTCGTCGCGAGCCTCCTCGACGGAAGGCAGGACCGACTGGTCCTCTCCGGGATCAACGGCCCCACGACGTGCACGGTCGCCGGTACCGCCGAGGCGGTGGACGCCTTCGTCGCGGCCCGGGAGGCGGAGGGGACCTTCGTCCGTCGGCTTCCGATCGACTACGCGTCCCATTCCTTCGCCATCGACCGTGTCGAGGAGGAGGTGCGGTCCGCACTGGCCGAGATCACGCCTCGGCGGGGTACCGTGCCCTTCCACTCCACCGTCGCCCCCGGGCCGCTGTGGCGGGCGGGGGACGAGCCCCCGGCGTCACCCCTGGACGGAACCTCGCTCGACGCCGACTACTGGTACCGGAACCTTCGCCACGGAGTGCTCCTGGAACCGGTGGTGCGTCGTCTGGCCGAGGCCAGCGGGGCTTTCGTCGAGGTGGGGCCGCATCCGGTGCTGTCCGTGCCGATGCGCGAGACCCTGGAGTCCGTCGGAGCCGGAGACCGCCCCCTCGTCCACACCCTGCAGAGGGACCAGGACCCCGGAGACCGGTTCCTCGCCGCCCTCGCCGAGGCCCACTGCCAGGGGGTGGAGGTCGACTGGGGGCGCGTTCTGGGCGGGGGCGGCGGCCACGTCGACCTGCCCACCTACCCCTTCCAGCGTCGCGGGTACTGGTTGAGGGAGTCCGCGCTCTCGGACGACCCCGCGGCGATGGGCCTCAGCTCCGTCGACCACCCCCTGATCGGTGCCTGGACCACGATCGGTACGACCGGACAGACCCTCTTCACCGGTCGGCTGGACAGCGGGCGCGTCCCCTGGCTGTCCGAGCACACGGTCTCCGGCCGAGCGATCCTGCCCGGAACCGCCACGGTGGAGCTGCTCCTCCGGGTCGGGCGGCTGTGCGACCGGCCCGAGATCGTCGAACTCACCCTCACCCATCCACTGGAACTGGACCCCGACGGGCCTGGTCTCCCGATCCAGGTCGTCGTCGAGCCGTCCGAACTGCGCGGCACCCGGGCGTTCCAACTCCTGTCCTCGGCTGACGGTCGGACGTGGACCTCGCACGCCGAGGGTCTCCTGGGCCCCGCGACCAGGACGCCCGCCCCCGTGCTGGTCCCCCCGGGCGCCGAGGCGAGCGAACTCGCGCTCTCCGCCGTCTACCCGCTCTTCGAAGCCCTGGGCCTCCAGTACGGCCCCTCCTTCCGGGGCCTGCGCGAGGTTCGAACCCTCGGTTCCCGTACCTGGGCGGAGGTCGGCCCGGACGCCCTGCCCGCCGACGCCGCCGCCCTGACCGGACCGCACCCGGTTCTGTTGGACTCCGGGCTCCAGTCACTGCTCCTGCAAGAGACGGGCTCGGACGCGTCCCGGCTGCTCATGCCCTTCGAGTGGGGCGGGGTCCGGCGCTACGGGGACCGCGCCCCCGAACGGGTGCGGGTACAGCTCACCCGGACCGGTGACGACACCTACGAGGTCCTGGTCGTCGACCCCGAGGGCGCCCCCGTCCTCAGCGTCGATTCCCTCACGGTCCGGGAAGCGGCGTCGGCGGTCCGCGCGGACCGGGACGCCCTCTTCCACCTGGAGTGGGAGGAGGTCAGCGCACCTGATGCGGCCGTGACCGCCGACCCCGGAACCTGGGCCGTGTCCGGCGGTGCCGCTCTGGGCATCGACCGTCGCCCCGAGGACGGGGACGAGGCGCCCGCCGTGGTGGTCGTCGACGAGGGGCGCACAGGGGGCGCCGCCCCCGAGAGGACACACGAGCGGTTGCTCGGGACGGCCTCCCTGCGCGGCTGGGTCGAGGACGAGCGCTACACGACCACGAGGTTCGTCGTGCTCACCCGCGGCGCCGTGCGCCTGCCCGGGGACACCGAGCCGTCGATGGATCCGTCCGGAGCGGCGCTGTGGGGACTCGTCGCCACCGCGGAGACCGAGAACCCGGGGCGTTTCCTGTTGTTGGACGCCGATCGGGCCGACGTCGATCTGGTCCGGGCCGCCCTGGCCACGGGAGAACCTCGTCTGGCGGCCCGGGGCGGCCGCCTCCACGCACCGCGCCTGGCGCGTAGCCTCACCAAGGCCGACGAGGGTTCCCACCCGCCCGCCCGTAGTCCCGGCTGGCGTCTGGACGCCGACGGGCGGGGCGTCGTTGACGGGCTCACCTACGTTCCCGTGCCCGACCGCCCTCTGGCCCCTCACGAGGTGCGGGTGTCGGTCCGCGCCGCCGGACTGAACTTCCGTGACGTCCTGATGACCGTGGGCATGACCCCGGAGCCGGGTGACATCGGCAACGAGGGGTCCGGTGTGGTGCTGGAGACCGGATCCGGGGTCAGGGACCTGAGGCCGGGTGACCGCGTGATGGGGCTCTTCCCCGGGGCCTTCGGTCCCCTGGCGGTGGCCGACCACCGGTACCTGGCCAGGGTTCCGGAGAGTTGGGACCACGCGGAGGCGGCCGCCGTCCCCGCCGTCTACCTGACCGCCTACCTCGTGCTCGTCGACGAGGTGAAGCTCCGGGCGGGGGAGACCGTGCTCGTCCACTCCGCCGCCGGGGGCGTCGGCCAGGCGGCACTCGGCCTGGCCCGGCACCTGGGAGCTCGCGTGCTCGCGACGGCCAGCCCCGGGAAGTGGGACCTGCTCAGATCCTCGGGGCTGACCGACGACGAGATCGCCCACTCGCGCGAACCCGGTTTCGAGGAGCGCTTCCGCGCGGCCGCCGGAGGCGTGGACGTGGTCCTGAACTCGCTCACGGGTGACGCGATCACCGCCTCCCTCCGCCTGCTCTCGGAGGGCGGCCGGTTCGTGGAACTGGGGCACAACGAGCTGCTGGGCAGGGACGACGTTCCCGAGGACGTCACCTACCTGCACTTCAACGTCATGGAGGTGGGGCCGGAGCGCATCCAGCGGGCCTTCGCGGCACTCCTTCCCCTGTTGGTGGACGGCACCCTGACCCGTGGGCCCCTCACCCGGTACCCGATCGAGGAGGCACCGGAGGCGTTCCAGGTCATGCAACGCGGCCACAACGTCGGCAAGGCGGTATTGGAGCTGTCGACCCGCTTCCGGCCCGGGGGGACCGTCCTGGTCACCGGCGCCATGGGACGTCTCGGCGCCTTGGTCGCCCGGCACCTGGTGCTCCGGCACGGTGTCGAGAACCTGCTCCTCGTCAGCCGCCGGGGCCGGGAGGCCCCGGGCGCCGACGAACTCGTCGCCGAGCTCACCGGTCTCGGGGCGAACGTGCGTGTCGAGGCCTGTGACGTCACCGACGAGCAGCAACTGCGGCTGCTTCTCGACGACGCTCCGATCACCGCCGTCGTGCACACGGCGGCCGTGCTCGACGACTCCACCTTCACTGGTCTGACCGAGCAGGCCCTCGACCGGGTGCTGGCTCCCAAGGTCGCGGGCGCCTGGAACCTGCACCGTCTCACCGCCGACCTCGACCTGGACGCCTTCGTCCTGTTCTCCTCGGCGGCCGGAGTGCTGGGCAGCGCGGGCCAGGCCGCCTACTCGGCCGCCAACGCGTATCTGGACGCGCTCGCCGAGTACCGGAGGGAGCGGGGCCTGCCCGCGCAGTCCCTGGCGTGGGGGCGCTGGCTGGTGGAGACGCGGGAGTTCGCGGAGATGAACGAGGTCAGCGCGAACCGGATGGCCCGCACCTGGGGTGTCGAGGGGATCGGTGACCGGGAGGGGTGTGCCCTCCTCGACGCCGCCATGGCGACGAACCGTCCCCACCTGGTGCCCTCACCCCTCGACCTGGTCGGACTCCGTGCCCGGGCGGTCACCCAGGGGCCCGTTCCGGCCCTGATGCGCGGGCTGGTCCGCACACCCGACCGAACGGGGCCGGACACCGCACCGTTGGCCGCGGCGTCGCCCGGACCCGAGCGCCGGGCACTGATCACGCGCAGGATCAGGGAACGGGCAGCGGAGATCCTGGGCTACCGCGAGTACGGCGCGCGGCAGGAGTTCCCGGAGTCCGGTTTCGACTCGCTGACCTCGGTGGAGCTGCGCAACCACCTCCAGGACCTCACCGGTCTGCCCCTGCCGGTCACCCTCGTGTTCCAGCACAGCAACCCGGAGGTCCTGGCACGGTACCTGGACCAGGAGATGGGCGAACCGGTCGACGGGGGGGACCTCGTCCCGGATCGGGAGAGGCTGGGTCACACGCCCCGGGACACGAGTGCCAGGGACAGTCTGGTGGGTCTGTTCACGGACGCCTGTGTGCGACACCGACCGAAGGAAGCCGTCGGACTCGCCCTGGCCGCCTCGCGCACCCGGACGGTCTTCACCGGTGACTCTCCCCCCGCCACCACCACCCTGGCCACCGGCCCCGAGGAACCCGTCCTGATCTGCCACCCGTCTCTGGTGATGACCTCGGGCCCGCACGAGTTCGCGCGGTTCGCCAGTCGCTGGCAGGGACGCCGCCGCGTCCATGTGGTCTCCGCTCCGGGCTACCTGGAGGGCGAGGACCTCCCCGCCGATCTGGACACCTTCGTGCGGACCCAGGCCGACCAGGTGCTCACCGTCGCCGAGGGGCGCCCGTTCGTCCTGGTCGGACGGTCCTCCGGCGGATGGACGGCGCACGCCGTGGCGGAACGTCTCGCGAGCCGGGGGAGGGCTCCGGAGAAGGTAGTCCTGCTCGACTCGGTGGTGCCCGGGGACGACGAACTCCTGCCCATGGTGTCGGAGTTCGTGACCGATCGGGCCCACCAGTTCGAGCTCCTGGACACCCCCCGGCTCACCGCGATGGGGGCCTACCTCGACCTGTTCTCCGGGTGGCGCCCCTCGGAGTGGCGGGGTACGACGGTTCAGGTGCGGCCCACGGAGGCGGTGGTCACCGCCTCCGGTGCCAAGCTCGGACTGGGCTGGGGCTGGCCGACCGGGCACGTCAGGGTCGAGGTGCCGGGCGACCACTTCACCATGATGGAGGAGTGGGCGCCCCACACCGCGGAGGCCGTCGGACGAGTCGTCTCGGAGGGCGGTGCCACGGACTGACCCGGAGTCGCGGACCCCGGGTGGCCGCACGTCCGGTGTGGGCACCCGCTCCGGAACAACTCCGACATCCCGGGCGTTGCCCCTGAGGCGCGCCCGGGACGTCCGCTTCGGCACGGGCACGTGCCGTCCCGATCCGTGCCCGCCGGGAAAACCGGTTGCCAGCCCTCCTAACCTTGAGTACTGATGAGCACCACCACGCCCGCGCCCGCCACGGACCAGCTCCGTTCCCGGTTGCGCGACCTCATGCCCGCCGACCGGCACCGGCTGCGTCGCCGTATCGACGGTCTGGCCAGAATCCGTGACGAGCGCCGTCGCGCCTCGGTGACCGCCCAGATCTCGGGCGACATCGACCGCGCCGAACTCCGGGTGGGGCTGCGCCGCGAGGCCGTCCCCGAGCTCAGCTACCCCGAGGACCTGCCGGTCAGCGCCCGGCGCGAGGACATCGCGGAGGCCATCCGCGACAACCAGGTCGTGATCGTCGCCGGGGAGACCGGCTCCGGGAAGACCACCCAGCTCCCGAAGATCTGCCTGGAGCTGGGGCGCGGCGTCATGGGCACCGTGGGCCACACCCAGCCCCGCCGCCTGGCCGCCCGCACCGTCGCGGAGCGCATCGCGGACGAGATCGGCACACCCCTGGGCGAGACGGTCGGCTACAAGGTCCGGTTCACCGACTCCTCCAACGACAGCACGCTGGTCAAGCTGATGACCGACGGCATCCTGCTCGCGGAGATCCAGCACGACCGCATGCTGCGGCAGTACGACACGCTCATCATCGACGAGGCGCACGAGCGCAGCCTCAACATCGACTTCCTGCTCGGCTACCTCAAACAGCTCCTGCCCAAGCGGCCGGACCTGAAGGTCGTCATCACCTCCGCGACCATCGACCCCGAACGGTTCTCCCGCCACTTCGACGACGCGCCCATCGTCGAGGTCTCCGGGCGCACCTACCCGGTCGAGGTCCGCTACCGGCCCATCTCCGAGGACATCCTCGACCCGGAAGAGAAGAACCCCGGGCCGGGCACCGACAAGGACCAGACCCAGGCCATCCTGGACGCCGTCGACGAACTCTCCAACGAGGACCCCGGGGACGTCCTGGTCTTCCTCAGCGGAGAGCGCGAGATCCGCGACACCGCCGAGGCCCTGGAGAAGAAGAAAATCCGCGGCCTGGAGGTCCTGCCCCTCTACGCCCGGCTCTCGGTCGGCGAACAGAAACGCGTCTGGTCCCGGCACGGCGGCCGCCGCGTCGTGCTGGCCACCAACGTCGCCGAGACCTCGCTGACGGTCCCCGGCATCAAGTACGTCATCGACCCCGGCACCGCGCGGATCTCCCGGTACTCCCACCGGACCAAGGTGCAGCGCCTGCCCATCGAGGCGGTCTCGCAGGCCTCCGCCAACCAGCGCAAGGGCCGCTGCGGCCGTGTCTCCGACGGCATCTGCATCCGGCTCTACTCCGAAGAGGACTTTCTCTCCCGCCCGGAGTACACCGACCCCGAGATCCTGCGCACCAACCTCGCCTCCGTCATCCTCCAGATGGCCGCGCTGGGCCTGGGCGACGTCGCCGCCTTCCCGTTCGTGGACGGCCCCGACCACCGGCAGATCAAGGACGGCGTCAACCTGCTGGCCGAGCTGGGCGCCCTCCAGCCCGAGTCCAGGGACGAACCGAACCGCCAGCGCCGCCTGACCGCGATCGGCCGCCGCCTCGCCCAGCTGCCCATCGACCCCCGTCTGGGCCGCATGGTCCTGGAGGCCGAGAAGCGCGACTGCCTGGCCGAGGTCATGGTCATCACCTCGGCCCTGTCGATCCAGGACCCCCGCGAGCGCCCCACCGAGAAGCAGCAGCAGGCCCAGCAGGCGCACGCCCGGTTCACCGACAAGGAATCGGACTTCCTCGCCTTCCTGAACCTGTGGAACCACCTGCGCGACAAGCAGCAGGAGCTGTCCGGCAACCAGTTCCGCCGCATGTGCCGCGAGGAGTTCCTCAACTACCTGCGCGTGCGCGAGTGGCAGGACATCCACGGGCAGCTCAAGCAGGTCCTGCGCACGATGGACATCGAGGTCCCACCGCTGCGCGAGGAGGCCGCCGACCCGCGCTCCGTGCACATGTCACTGCTGGCCGGCCTGCTCTCGCACGTCGGTCTCAAGGACCCCGACAAGCACGAGTACCTGGGCGGCCGGGGGGCGCGGTTCGCGATCTTCCCCGGCTCCGCGCTGTTCAAGAAGCAGCCCCGCTTCGTGATGGTCGGCGAACTGGTGGAGACCTCCAAGCTGTGGGGGCGCATGGTCGCCAGGATCGAGCCGGAGTGGGCCGAGGAGCTCGGCGTCGACATCGTCAAGCGCGGCTACAGCGAACCGCACTGGGAGCGCAAGCGCGGCGCCGTCATGGCCTACGAGCGGGTCACCCTCTACGGGGTGCCCATCGTCGTCCAGCGCAAGGTCTCCTACGGGAGGATCGACCCCGAGCTCTCCCGTGAGCTGTTCATCCGCCGTGCCCTCGTCGAGGGCGACTGGGAGACCCGGCACCAGTTCTTCCACGACAACCGCAGGCTGCTCGACGAGGTCGAGGACCTGGAGCACCGGGCCCGTCGCCGCGACATCGTGGTGGACGACGACACGCTGTTCGACTTCTACGACCGCCGCGTGGCCGACTCCGCCGTCTCCGCCGCCCACTTCGACTCGTGGTGGAAGAAGGCCCGGCGCACCGAGCCCGCGCTCCTCGACTTCACCCGTGAGGAGCTCATCAACGACGGGGTGGAGGGCGTCAGCGAGGACGACTACCCGGACGTGTGGCGCCAGGGCGCGTTCGTCTTCCCGCTCACCTACCAGTTCGAGCCCGGGAGCGACTCGGACGGCGTCACCGCGCACGTCCCGGTGAAGTTTCTCAACCAGGTGGAGAACACCGGCTTCGACTGGCAGATCCCCGGCCTGCGCGACGAGCTCATCACCGCGATGATCCGTTCGCTGCCCAAGCCCCTGCGCCGCAACTTCGTGCCCGTCCCGGACCACGCGGCCCGGGCCCGGGCCGGGGTCACCCCCTACGAGGGTTCCCTCACCGAGGCGCTGGCCGCCGAGCTCACCGTGATGGCGCACGGAGAGCGGGTCCGCCCGGAGGACTTCCAGCTGGACCGGGTCCCGGACCACCTGCGGATCACCTTCCGCGCCGTGGACGACCGGAAACGCACCCTGGCCGAGTCCAAGGACCTCGAACAGCTCCGCGCCAAGCTCAAGCCGCGTCTGCGCGAGGCGATCGCCACCGAGGCCAAGGGCGTGGAGAAGAAGGGGATCACCTCCTGGGACTTCGGGCCGCTGGAACAGACCCTGGAACGCAAGGCCCTGGGCCCCAAGGTGAAGGGGTATCCCGCGCTGGTCGACGAGGGCGAGAGCGTCGCGATCCGCATCTTCGACACGCGCCCCGAGCAGCGCGCGGCCATGCGCGCGGGCACCCGGCGCCTGCTCATGCTCACCATCCCGTCCCCGGCGACGGCGGTCAGCAAGGGCCTGAACAACCCGGACAAGCTCGCTCTGGCGGACAACCCGCACGGGTCGATCCGCAGGATGCTGGAGGACGCCGAGGCCGCCGCCGTCGACCACCTGCTCACCCGCGAGGGCGGGCCGGTGTGGAACGCCGACGACTTCGCCCGGCTCTCCGACCGGGTGCGCGCGGACCTGGGTGACACCCTCGCGGAGATCCTGGACCGGACCGCCCGCGTCCTCGTCCTGTGGCGCAAGGTCAGCAAGAAGGTGAAGGGCACCACGTCCCTGGCGGTCCTGCCCTCGCTCAACGACGTCCAGGGACAGCTGGGCGACCTCGTGGGCGACGGGTTCGTCACCCGTGCGGGGCTGGGCCGCCTGGACGACGTGCACCGGTACCTGCGCGGCGTCGAGTACCGGCTGGGCAAGCTCCCCGAGAACCCGCGCCGTGACCAGGTCAACATGTCCAAGGTCGAACAGATGCGCCAGGCCGTGGCGAAGGTCCGCGGGGCGCTTCCCGCGGGCCGGGCCGACGACCCGGACGTGGAGGAGCTGCGCTGGATGCTGGAGGAGTACCGCGTCAGCCTCTTCGCCCAGGAGCTGCGGACCGCCTACCCGGTCTCGGACAAACGCATCATGAAGGCGATCGAGGCCGTCAAGGAAGCGTCGAAGCGGCCCTAGGCCAGGGGGCGGCCCGCACGGGCCGCCCCCGATCCCTACCGGGGGCCGGGTCCGGCGGCGGCGTGCCTTCCGGCCTTCGCCTCGAAGAAGTCGCCGCCCTTGCGCAGGGCGTCGTCGGTGCCCCAGGACTCCTCCGCGCCGACCCGCCGCAGGTGCGGGATGTGCTTGCGGCAGTGGATGTAGGCCTCCTCGACCTGCACCATCATCCACATCTGCGCGCGCTGCCCCGGCACCCGTGCCAGGGGCAGGCCCGGGACGTGCGGGCGCAGGGTCTCGTCCTCCATGATCTTCACCCGGCCGTTCACGTGCAGGCCGATCCGCTCCCGCTCGAAGTCGAGGAACATCAGCCCGATGTGCGGGTTCTCCAGGATGTTGCCCGCGCTGGCGAACACGCCGTTACCCCGGTACTCGGGGTAGGCCAGGGTCCGGTCGTCGATGACGTGGACGAACCCGGGGGGCCCGGCCCGGAAGCTGGAGTCGCACTCGCCCCGGGCGTCCGCCGTGGCGATGAACAGCATCTCCTGGCGGGAGATGAACTCCTTCATGAGCGGGTTCAGGTGGTCCAGCATCTGGTCGTTGTAGAAGCGTTCGGCCCGTTCGGCGGTGCCCATGACCGCCTGCACGTGGCGCTCTCCGTCGGTCCCGGGCGTACGGTCCTGCTGGCTCTGAGTCATGAACGAGGCTTTCGACGGGGGTGAGAGGAGGAGGGGAACGGTGCCCGCGTCAGCGTCGCCGGTGGGACGCGTGCGCGGGCTGGGAGGCCTGTTCGGCCCCGGCGATCATGTTCGCGGTGATCCACTGGTAGACGAGCACCCAGGCCGAACTCATCGAGGACGACCAGGTGGGGGAGACCTCGCTGACGGCGCGGACCAGGGCGCGTCCGACGTGCGGGTAGTGCTCGGGCAGCACCCCCAGCTCGTCGCGGTGCTGACGCCCCAGACGTTGCAGGTAGCGGGCCACGTCGTCCGGGCTGTCCAGGTACCGCACCACGGACAGCAGGGCGTCCGCCATGCGCTGCTGCTGGGGCTTGATGTCCTCCGAGAACATGCTCCGCACCTCGGGGACCATCATGAACAGGTTCTCGTAGAAGGACCTGGCCAGGCGTGTGGAGCCCTCGGGGATGTCCACACAGGACTGACGTACCAGTTCGATGATCTCCTGGTCGGGCAACGGAACTTCGGACAGTGAGCGATGGGTCAAGACGAATCCAGACGTCGGGTGAGCGGGGAACCACGGAACGCGATGGGGGACCCGTGAACCGAGGGCCGGGTTCCTCTGGCGGTGGTCTTCGTCCGCGGGGAATCACTCGATCCCGCGGGTGCAGCGCCGATACGGTATCCGTTCGCGGCCTCGTCGATCCGAGGCCCGGAACCCGGAGATGAACGGGACAGGTCGGTGTGAGGGGGACCTGACCACCGTTAATCGGGCTGTTGTGGAGGAACTGTAACAGAAGGGCTACGTGAGTCAGAGGTTTCTCTTGGTAACCAGTGGGCGGGCCTGGCCGGAGCCCACCTCACGCGTCCTTCCCCACCGACGAAGGGGGCGGTAGCATTCCGGCCGTGGTCTGGACCACGATCCTGCCCGAGGCGACGGAAACGAGGCACCCTGTGGACACACCACGACGGCTCCTGCTCGTGGGGACCTACACCCCCGACTCCGACCCGCCCGGAAAGGGCGAGGGCATCCAGCGGGTCTGGTTCGACCCCGAGACCGGCGAGCTGACCCCGGACGGCGTCGCCGCCCGCACCACGGGACCCTCCTTCCTCGCGTTCCGCCCGGACCCGCCCACGGTGTACGCGGTCAACGAGAGGGCCGAGGGTGCGCTCACCGCGTTCCGGGTGCACGGGGACGCCACCCTCACCGAGCTCGGCTCCGTGCCCACCGGCGGGGGCTCGCCCTGCCACGTCCGCTACCTGGGCCCCGAACGGGTCGCGGTGGCCAACTACGCCAACGGCGTGGTGACCCTCCAGCCCACCGGTGAGGACGGCGCACCCACCGAACCCCGCCGCGAACTCGCGCACCGGGGGCGCGGCCCGGTCACCGACCGCCAGGACGGGCCCCACGCGCACAGCACCGCCGTGGTCCTCGACGCGCACGACCCCCGGCTGCGCTACCTGCTCGCCGCCGACCTCGGCACGGACGAGCTGCGCGTGTACCACTACGCGACCCCGCTCAACGAGGAGAACCAGGGACCGGCGCCCGACATCGACGAAGGCCTGCTGGGCACCGTCCGGCTGCCCTCCGGCACGGGTCCCCGGCACATGGCCGTCAACGGCCGCCACGTGTACGTCACCGGGGAACTGGACTCGCGCGTACACGTCGTGCGCTGGAACCCCCGCAACGGCACGGGGGAGCACCTGGGGTCCGTCCCCGCCGTGGGCGACCCCTTGCCGGACAACTTCCCGGCCGAGATCGCGCTCCACCGCCTCAAGGTCGAGGGCCGCGAGATCGCGGACGGCGACGCCCTCCCGATGACCACCACCTACGAGGGGCGCGTCTACGTCTCCAACCGTGGCGCGGACGCGGTCTCGACCTTCGCCGTCCGTGACGAGGGCGCCCGCCTGGAGCACCTGGCAGACACCCCCGTGGGCGCCTGGCCCCGCCACTTCACCGTGGTCCGGGGACACAACGGGCAGCCCGACCACCTGGTCGTTGCCGCCCAGAACGGGGACTCCCTGATGTCGCTGCGCATCGACCCGGACACGGGCGTCCCCGTCGACACCGGCCACCGCCTGGACGTCCCGGTCCCCGTCTGCGTGCTGCCCGTCCCCATCAAACGCATCCGCAGGGCCGAGGCCCAGGGCTGACCGGGGGCGTCGAACCACCGCGACCTCCCGGCCACCGGCGCCCCGGCGCCTCCGGTGTGATCCCGGTCCTAGGCGAACCCCTACAACAGGTGTGCCCGGGTTCTGTGTGCCCCGCCTCCTGCCGCACGTCCCCGCATAACGGACAATGGACGGTGATCCGCTCCCGACACCTCCCCGAAGGGGACCACGCATGCCCACCACCGTGACGGCCCACGTCCGCTACCGGGGCCTCACCGCGCGCGACCTCGCACTCGTCGCCGTGTTCGCCGCGCTGATCGCCGCGCTCAGCGTCACCGTCGCCATCCCCATCGGGCCGGTGCCGATCACCCTCCAGACCCTGGGCATCATGCTCGCCCCCAGCCTCCTCGGGTGGAAGCGCGGCAGTCTGGCGATCGCCGCCTTCCTGGCCCTCGGCCTGGCCGGGCTTCCCCTCTTCGCGGGCGGGCGCGGCGGCCTCGCCGTCCTGGCCGGGCCCTCGGCCGGGTTCATCGTGAGCTGGATCTTCGCCGCCCTCGTCATCGGCCTCCTCACGGACCTCATGGTGGCGCGCGGGAAGTACGGCTTCTGGCGGGGGCTGCTCATCAACCTGCTGGGCGGGGTCGTCGTCATCTACGCCATCGGCGTCCCCTGGATGGCGGTGGTCCTCGGGGACGGCGTCCTCGCCGGGGCCCTGTCCATGACGGCCTTCCTCCCGGGCGACGTCGTCAAGGCCGTCGTCACCGCCGCGATCGCCAGCGCCGTCTTCCGCGCCTACCCCATCCCCCCGGCGGGCCGACCGGTCATCGACGACCGGGTCGCCCAGGAGAACGACTGATGCTCCGCCTCGCAGGGGTCTCCCACGCCTACGACGGCCGCACGGTGCTGCGGGACGTCACCCTCGACCTCGCCGAGCACCGGATCGGCGTGATCGGGGCCAACGGCTCGGGCAAGTCCACCCTGGCCCGCACGCTGAACGGTCTGGTACTGCCGGACACGGGCCGGGTCTCGCTCGGGGAGTGGGACACCCGACGGCACGCGAAGCAGGTCCGGCGCAGGGTCGGCTTCGTCTTCTCCGACGCCGCCAACCAGATCATCATGCCGACGGTGGCCGAGGACGTGGAGATCGGGCTGCGCTCCCTGAGACTGGGTCGCGAGGAGACCGCCCGCCGTGTGGACGAGGTCCTGGAGCGCTACGGGCTCAGCGACCACCGCGACCACCCCGGACACCTGCTCTCCGGCGGCCAGAAGCAGCTCCTCGCGCTGGCCTCGGTGCTGGTGACCGGTCCCGAGATCCTCGTCTGCGACGAACCAACCACCCTGCTCGACCTGCGCAACACCCGCATGGTGCACCGCACGCTGGCCGGGCTCGACCAGCGGGTCGTCCTGTTCACCCACGACCTGGACCTGCTCCCCGACTTCGACCGCGTCCTGGTCATGGCCGAGGGCCGGGTGGCCTTCGACGGCGCACCCGACGACGCCGTGTCCTTCTACACCAAGCTCATGGACCAGGCGGACGGCGCGTGAGTGCCATCGGGCTGTACGTGGCGGGCACCGGGCCCCTGCACCGGGTCTCCGCCGGACCCAAACTCCTGGGTCTGCTGGTGGTCGGCGTCGCCCTCGTGGCCGCCGCCGACCCGTGGGTGTCCCTGGGCGCGCTCGTCGCGAGCCTGCTCGCGTACCCGCTGGTCGGGCTGCACCCGCGCCGGGCCCTGGGGGTCCTGCGGGCACTGTGGCCGTTCCTGCTGGCCATCGGGGCGTTCCAGGCACTGTTCGGGGCCTGGGAGGAGGGGCTGCGGCTGTGCGCCCAGCTCGCGTCGCTCGTGCTGCTGGCCAACGCCGTCACCCTCACGACCCGGGTCCGCGAGATGCTGGACCTCTTCGAACGCCTCGCCCGTCCGCTGCGCCACGTGGGGGTCAACCCCGACCGCGTCGCGCTGGTGCTCGCCCTGACCGTTCGGTCCATCCCGATGGTCGCCTCCGCCTGGCGCGCCGCCCGGGAGGGCTACCGGGCGCGGGGCCTGTCCGGGCGGCCCCATCTGCTGGTCGTGCCGGTGATCGTCCAGCTGCTCCGGATGGCCGACGCCACCGGTGAGGCGCTGGTGGCCCGGGGGATCGACGAGGACACCCGCGTGCGCGTGGACTGATCCGTACCGATTCGGTATCCGACGGGTGATTCGTGCCGGTCGTCCGGGGATAATGTCCGGCACCAGTTCCCACGGCGCAGAGCCGGTGATCGCGTGACCAGGCGTTCCCCCACCGAGTGGCGGCCCACGGCCGTCCTCGTCGCCCTGCTGGTGGCCGTGTCCCTGCCCGGGGCGTACCCCGCGCTCGACGCGGTCCCCGAGGCCGCGCGGGCCGTCCACACGCCCGCCCCTCCCGTGGCCACCGCACGGGGCGGCACGGCCCTGCCCCCGGGGGAACGGGCCGCCCTGACCGCTCGTGTGGAGGTCCTCGACGCCGAGCACACGGCGGAGTTCGGGATCGCGGTCCAGGACCTGCGGACCGGCACGACCTTCAGCCACGGGGCGGAGCGGCCGTTCCCCACGGCGAGCGTGGCCAAGCTGACCGTCCTCACCATGCTCCTCATGAGTGCCGAGGAGGAGGACCGCGCGCTCACCGCCAGCGAACGCGAGCGGGCCGAACGCATGATCAGGTACAGCGACAACACCGTCGTCGACGACCTCTACGCCCGGCTGGGCTTCACCGACGGGTTCCGCCGCCACGCGGACCGACTGGGGTTCACCGCCACCGAACCCCACCCCGGGGGGAGCTGGGGCGCCACGACGACCACCGCCGCCGACCAGATCCGCCTGCTGCGCGCCCTGTACACGGACGAGGGGCCGCTCTCCGAGGACGACCGCGCCCTCGTCCGCGCGCTCATGGCCGAGGTCGCTCCGGAGCAGGCCTGGGGCGTGTCCGCTGCCGCCGCCCCCGGGGACACCGTGGGGGTCAAGAACGGCTGGACGCCGCGCGAGCCCGACGGACCGTGGATCATCAACAGCGTCGGGCACGTCGGCGGCCCCGACCGCGAGTACCTCGTGGCGGTCCTGTCCGAGGGCCACCCCGACCACGCCTCGGGTGTCGACCTCGTGGAGAAGCTGGTCACCGAGGTCACCGGTGCCATCGAGGGGCGCCCCGCACCGCACGACCACCACGTCCTGGCGGCACGCGCCCTCCCGCCGTCCTGAGCAAAGCGGGGGTGCCCCGGTGCGTGGCGGAGTGCCGATCAGCACGTTGTGCGAGGCTGAGGGGACGAAGGGTCACGATCCACGGGTCCACCACTGGGGAGACGGCGGAACATGGACAGCTACGGGGCGCAGCTCGGGGTGGTTCTGGCCCTCGTCCTGGTCAACGCACTGTTCGCGGGCAGCGAGATCGCCCTGATCACCCTGCGCGAGGGACAGGTCAAGCAGTTGGCCGAGCGCGGGGCGGGCGGCAGGGCCGTGGCCCGCCTGGCCGGGGACCCCAACCGCTACCTCGCCACCATCCAGATCGGCATCACCCTCGCCGGGTTCCTCGCGTCCGCGACCGCCGCCGTGTCCCTGGCACGTCCGCTCGTGGAACCCCTGGGCTTCCTCGGCGCGGCCGCGGCCCCGGTGTCGGTGGTCCTCGTCACGGTCGTCCTCACGTTCGTGACGCTCGTCCTGGGAGAGCTCGCCCCCAAACGCGTCGCGATGCAGCGCGCCGAGACCTGGGCGCTCGTCGTCTCCCGCCCCCTGGACCTGATGGCGACGCTGTCCCGTCCGGTCGTGTGGCTGCTGAGCGCGTCCACCGACCTGTTGGTGAGGCTGACCGGCGGTGACCCGTCGGCGTCCCGGGAGGAGATCTCGGAGGAGGAGCTGCGGGACATGCTCGCCTCCCAGCGCGACATCACCCAGGAGCAGCGCACCATCATCGCGGGCGCCTTCGAGATCGACGACCGGCGGCTGCGCCAGGTGGTGGTGCCGCGCGGGGAGGTGTTCGTCATCCCGGCCGGGACACCGCCCGACGAGGCACTGCGGATGCTCGCGGAGCACGGTCACTCCAGGGCGCCGGTGGTGGCCGAGGGAGACCTGGACGAGGTCCTCGGCGTGGTGCACTGGTCCGACCTCGTGCGGGGGTCCGGAACCGTTCGGGAGGTCGCGCGGGAGCCGATGCTGCTCCCCGACTCGCTGGTGGTGTCCCTGGCCCTGGAGCGCATGACGGAGCAACGCGCGCAGCTCGCCGTGGTGGTCAACGAGATGGGCTGGATCGAGGGGATCGTCAGCCTGGAGGACCTGTTGGAGGAGATCGTCGGGGAGATCTACGACGAGACCGACACCGACGTCCGTGTGGTCCGGCGGCACGAGGACGGGTCGATGTCGCTGCCGGGCACCTACCCGGTCCACGACCTGTCCGACCTCGACCTGGACCTGCCGGACCCGCCGGAGGGCGACTACGTCACCGTGGCCGGGCTGATCCTGTCCGTGTTGGAGCACATCCCGCGGACGCCGGGGGAGCGGGTCGACTTCGGCGGCTGGACGGCCGAGGTGGCGGAGACCAACGGGCGCACGATCACCGAGGTGCTGGTGCGGCCGAAGCCGGACGGCACGTCCTCCTGAGCTCCCGCGCCCCGTGATCCGGTGGCCGGAACCGGCCACCGGATCACGGAGCCCTTCGGCGCTCGACGGCACCGTCCGGGGGCCCGGTCAGTCGAGGGGGCCGCCCGCCACGTAGAGGACCTGACCGGACACGAAACCGGCGTCCTCTCCGGTGAAGAAGGCGACGGCGTTGGCGATGTCCTCCGGGTAGCCGACCCGCTGGACCGGGATCTCGGCCGACTTGAAGGCCTTCATGTCGTCGTAGTCGATACCGATCCGCTCGGCGGTGGCCCGGGTCATCGCGGTCTCGACGAAGCCGGGGGCGACCGCGTTGCAGGTGACGCCGAACTTGCCCAGCTCGATGGCGAGGGTCTTGGTGAATCCCTGGAGCCCGGCCTTGGCCGCCGAGTAGTTGGCCTGGCCCCGGTTGCCCAGGGCGGACGAGCTGGACAGGTTGACGATCCGGCCCCACCCGGCCGAGGTCATGTGCGCCTGGGCGGCCCGGCTCATCAGGAATGATCCGCGCAGGTGGACGCCGAGCACGGTGTCCCAGTCGTCGGCCGACATCCTGAACAGCAGGTTGTCGCGGAGCACGCCCGCGTTGTTGACCAGGATCGCGGGCGGGCCGAGCCGTTCGGCGACGGTGTCCACCGCCGTGGAGACCTGGTCCTCGTCGGAGACGTCGCAGCCCACCGCGACGGCCGTGCCTCCGGCCTCCGTGATCCGGTCCGCGACCCGCTGGGCGTCGGCCTCCCCGAGGTCCAGGACAGCCACGGCGCGGCCCTCACGGGCCAGACGCTCGGCGGTCGCGGCGCCGATGCCGCGGGCCGCGCCGGTCACGATCGCCACACGAGGCGTTGGGGACATGGTGTTACCTCCGTAATTCGTGTGCTGGGCGCGGAGGAATCCTATCCGCATGCCTACCGGTCGGTACGTGCCCGGGTGGTGGTTGCGCCGCACTTGCGAAACGCTCAGGTAACGCTTCCGCGACAGCTGTTCCATACCTCCCACCTGCGTGCCGGTAATCCTTTCGGGTTCGTGTCCGCGTTTGCCTGCACTTTGTCGGGGCGTGGCCTACGATTGCCTGCAACACCGAGATGCACGTGCATTCGGGTCGTGCACCGGCACGGGCCCTCCCTTTCGTCGGCGGCCCGGCGCGCGAAGCGTCAGTGAGGAGTTGAGGGGCATGGAGTGTGCGGAGGCGGTGGCGAAGCCGACCGGCGCCTGGTGGCTCAGGGTCCTGACCCACGGCTCGCGCCGTTGGAACACCCCGGTCTGCGGTGACCGGCACGACGCCGTCACGTGGACCTTCGAGCCCCGTCCCCGGGCGGTCGCGGCCGCCCGGGAGATTTCCGCGGCTCTGCTCCTCGAATGGCGGATGGAGTACTTGTCCGGTGATGTGGCGGTGGTTGTTTCCGAATTGGTCACCAATGCGGTACGCCACGGTGGTCCCCTGGCCTTGACCAGGCAGGGCGAAGCCGGTATTCAGCTGTCCCTCATGCGCAGCGGCGGAGAATTCATCTGTGCCGTTCGTGACGGCGGAGATCGCTTGCCCCGCAGAAGGGAAGCGGAGCCGAGCATGGAGGGGGGCAGAGGGCTTGCCCTGGTGAGCGCTTTCGCGCGAGAGTGGGGAGTGATTCCCACGCCGCCCGGCGGAAAGTTCGTTTGGGCGCAATTCGTGTGAGTCGATGACATGGGCCCCCTTCCCGGGCACCGGCCGCTTGGCTGGCCCCGGAGGGGGCCCACCCAGCGGTCCGTCGTCTCGGAGGGGTCGACGGGACCGGATCCGTGGGTGCCGCGGGGTACGGGCTATATCGTGTACGTGTAGTGTCCGGACCGCGCGGCAAAGGGGTTCGGTCGACCCGATACCCTTGTTCGGAGAATGACAGAGAGGCGGCGAAGGTGGATATCGCTCAATTGCGTCAGGGGAGTGGACCCACCGTGCGTCGCATGCTCCTCGGGCACCAGCTGAGGAAGCATCGGGAGCGCAGCGGTCTCACACGAGAGGCCGCTGGCGAGAAGATTCGCGCCTCCGCCTCCAAGATCAGCCGCATGGAACTCGGCCGGGTCGGATTCAAGACCCGTGATATCGAGGACCTCCTGAAGTTGTACGGCGTCACAGACCGGAAGCTGCTCAAGCAATTCCGCGAACTGGCCGCCGAATCCAACAAGCCCGGTTGGTGGAAGGAGTACGGCGACGCCCTCCACAAGTGGTTCATCCGCTACGTGGGCTTCGAGGAGGCCGCCGACCAGATCAGGATCTACGAGTCACAGTTCGTTCCCGGCCTGCTCCAGACCGAGGAGTACGCCCGCGAGATCATCTCGGGTGGCGTGGACACGGACATGGTGACCGAGCAGCGCATCCAGGCCAGACTCACCAGACAGAAGCACCTGGAAGCCGGGAAGAAGATGTGGATCATCCTCGACGAGGCGGCCGTGCGCCGTCCCATCGGGGGCCGGGAGCGCGGGCCGGAGATCATGGCCGGCCAGCTCCGTCACCTGATCCACCTCTGTGAGAACCACGAGAACGTCACCCTCCAGATCATCCCCTTCGAGGTGGGCGCGCACGCCGCGGAGGCCGGTTCCTTCACGCTGCTGCGCTACTCCGAGTTCGAGCTCTCCGACATCGTCTACCTCGAACAGCTCACCGACGGCGAGGTCATCGACAAGCCCGCCACGGTGGAGGCCTACACCAAGGCCATGACCCGGCTCAGCGTCTCCGCGGCCACTCCCGACGAGACCCTCTCCCTGCTCAAGGACATGTTGAAGGACCTCGAAGGCAACTGACCCCGGGACCACAGCCGTCCCCCGACCGGAGGCGCCCCGCCTGACCGGTCCGCACACGTGTGAAGGGCTCCGTCCACGCCGGACGGAGCCCTTCGGTGTTCATGGAGCCCCTGCGGCCTGGGAGAGAGCAAGGGTGAGGCGAACCAGGCCGTGGTTGACGCACCGCCCCGGGGCGCGCCGATCAGGTGCGGCGGAACACGTCCTAGCTGAGCAGGTTGTCGAAGTCGCCGTCCTTGGCGCCCAGGATGAGGCAGTCGATCTCCTCCTGGGTGTAGACCAGGGCCGGTCCGGTCGGGAAGCGCGAGTTGCGCATGGCGATCGAACCGTCGGTGAGGCGGGCCATCTCCACGCAGGCGCCCTGTGAGTTGCTGCGCTTGGCCTTCTGCCAGGAGGCCTCGATCAGCTCGGTCGCGCGGATGCCGTTGTGTGCGGTCATGTTCGTCTAGCTCCTTGGTCTCTCTGAGGGGGAGTGCGTGCGGATGCACTGCCAGATGCACGTGCAAAAGCACTGACACTCTTCCGAGCATAGCGTGACCATCGCCACTTGTCCGCGCGTTTGTGAGGATGTAAGCGCCATGTAATCGAGATGCGTTTCGGAAACCCCTCCAACCCCCTTCCGTCCCAGGTCAGAGTAGTTTTACTGGCAGATCTGGCCTGTTTTGTGACGATCGAGGAACCGTTGTTGGAAAGGACCCTCCGGCTGGAATGCCCTGTGGTAGCAAAAGGCCCCGTCGGTCATCCGACGGGGCCTGGTTCGGGGGTGTGCTCACCCTCCGGAACTCACTCGCAGGAGAGCGCAGCGGTCAGCGCGTCCAGGTTGCCGAGCATGATCGACGGGTAGTCGTCGCCGGGCGACCGGTCGGTCACGCCCTCCAGCGGATCGAGCACCTCCACCCGGGCGCCGGTCTCGGCCGCGATGGTGTCGGCGGTGGCGGCGGGCATCAGCGGCTCGGTGAAGATGGTCGTGATGTCCCGCTCCCGGACGACGTCGGTGATCGCCGCGATCTGTGCGGGGGAGGGCTCGTTGTCGGGGTCCACGCCGCTGACCCCGATCTGCTCCAGGTCGTACTGCTCGGTCAGGTACGTGAAGGCGGTGTGGCCGACCACCACCTCGCGGTGCTCGCAGGTGGCGAGGCCGGTCTGGTAGGCCTCACCGAGGGTGGAGAGCTCACTGACGACGCGCTCGGCGCCCTCCTGGTAGCGGTCGGCGCCCTCGGGGTCGACCTCGCCCATGCGCTGGGCCAGGGCCTCGGCGGTCTCCTTCATGAGCTCCACGTCCAGCCAGAAGTGCGGGTCGAGGTCACCGTGGTCGTGGCCGTCGTCCTCGGTGTGCCCGTCCTCCTCGTCGTGGTCGTGCCCGTGGTCGTGCCCGTGGTCGTGGCCGTGGTCGTCCTCCGCGTGCTCCTCCTCGCCGCCGGCGGGGCGGAGCTCGACGACGTCGGCCACGTTGAGCGCGGACTCCTTCGCCTCCTGCCCGATCGCCTCGTCCACGGCGGGCTGGAGGCCCTCGACGTAGAAGGCGATGTCGGCCTCGCTGACCTCGCCGATCTGCCGACCGGTCAGCTCCAGGTCGTGGGGTTCGGTGCCCGGTTCGGTGAGCTGGACGACGGCGACGCCGTCACCGCCGATCTCCTGCGCCAGCCACTCCAGGGGGTACACCCCGGTGACGACGGTCAGGTCCGCGTCGGCGGGGGAGGTCTCGTCCCCTCCGCTCCCGCCTCCGTCGGTTCCGCACCCGGTGGCGATCAGGAGTGTGGTGGCGCCGAGGGCGGCGGCTCGCGCGATGGGAGTTCTCATGGACCCATCATCGGGAAAATGAAAACGGTTGTCAATTTGTCTGCAATGTCGAGACCCTCCCGACCTGCCCGAACCCGGCTCAGGTGGACTCCGCGAACCGCTCCACGTCGTCGGTGCGCCCCGCCACCACGATCACGTCGCCCTTGTGCAGGACGGTCTCCTGGGTCGCGTAGGTGAAGGAGGCGCCCACTCGTTTCACCGAGACCACGGTGATCCCGTACTGCTGGCGCACCCGTGTCTCACGCAGGGTCCGACCCAGGAGCGACCTCGGCGCCCGGGTCTTGCCCAGCGCGAAGCCCGCGTCCAGCACCACGTAGTCCAGCATCCGCCCGGACAGGAGGTGGGCCACACGCTCGCCCATGTCGTGCTCGGGCAGCACCACGTGGTCGGCACCGACCTGCTCCAGGATGCGCCCGTGCCTGCGGTTGGTCGCCTTCGCCCAGATCGAGGGCACGCCCATGTCCACCAGGAGCGAGGTGGCCAGGATGCTCTCCTCCAGGTGGCTGCCGATCGCCACCACGGCCCGCGCGTACTGCGCCGCGCCGATCTGCTTCAACGCCTCCTCGTCCGTGACGTCGGCGACCACCGTGTGGGTGAGCGCGTCGGCGTAGGTCTGCACCAGACGGGGGTTGGAGTCCAGACCGAGTACTTCCCAGCCGCGGTTGACCAGTTCCAGCGCGAGCGAGCTCCCGAACCGGCCGAGGCCGATCACGAGCACGCGTTTGTCGTCGGGTCTGTCTCGATGTGGCATGTGCCCTCTCCTCCGAGGAAGTGCTGTGTGCGGCCGCCGCTCAACCGATGATCGGCCGGGCCTCGGCGAGCTCGTAGCGGCGGTGCCGGTCCCGGAAGGCCAGGGCCGTCACGAAGGTGACGGGCCCGATCCGCCCGGCGACCATGAGCACCGCCATCAGGTACTGGTTCCACGGCGCGAGCTCGGGTGTGATCCCAGTGGACAGCCCCACCACGCCGAAGGCGGACACCACCTCGAACAGGACCTGCATGAGGGTGAACCGGGTGGCGTACAGCATGAGTACGGTACTGACGGCGACCACGGTCGCGGACAGGAACACCAGGCTCAGGGCCTGGCGGATCACGTCGTAGGGAAGCTGGCGGCCGAAGACGTGCACGCGGTCGTGGGCGCGGACCTCCGCCAGCACCACCAGGAAGATGACGGCGAGGGTGGCGACCTTGATGCCGCCCGCCGTCCCCGCGCTCCCGTTGCCGACGAACATCAGCATGACGGTCAGCAGCAGCGTGGAGTCCTGCATCTCGCCGGTGGGCACGGAGTTGAGGCCGCCGCTGCGCGGCATCACCCCGGCGAAGAAGCCGTCGGTGAGTCTGGCCCACCAGTGCAGTTGGCCGAGGGTGGCGGGGTTGTTCCACTCCATGATGGTGACCAGCACCGCTCCCGCGACGAACAGCAGGCTGGTGGCGGTGACGGTGAGCTTGGTGTGCAGGGTCCAGCGGCGCGGGGTGCGCAGCTGGCGGCGCAGTTCCAGCAGCACGGGGAAGCCGATGCCGCCGAGCATCGAGGAGAGCGCGATGGGGAGGAGCACGAACGCGTCTCCGGAGAACCGGATGAAGCTGTCGGGGTAGAGGGACAGCCCGGCGTTGTTGAACGACGAGATGGCGTGGAAGAACCCGGAGTAGACCGCCTGGCCGAAGGTGAGGTCGTAGCCGAGCCACATGCGCGGGGTGATCAGGAGGAAGGTGATCCCCTGGCAGACCAGGAAGATGGTCAGGACCCGACTCACCAGGCCGCGCACGTCACCGACCCACAGCGTGCGCACCTCGGCCTGCACGTTCAGCTGCATGCGCAGCCCGAACCGGTGGATCACGGCGGTGCCCAGCAGCGAGGCCAGGGTCATGATGCCCATGCCGCCCGCCTGCATCAGCGCCAGCACCACGCCCTGGCCGAACCCGCTCAGGTCGTCACCGATCGAGACGACGCTGAGGCCGCACACCGAGAGCGCGGAGGTCGCGGTGAACAGGGCCTGCTCGAAGGGGAGTCCCCGGCCGTCCGTGGTGGCCCACGGGGTGCTGAGGAAGGCGGCGCCGACGAGGTCGACGGTCACGAACATCAGCAGGAAGACGCGGGCGGGCTTGAGCCAGACGCGGGACTCGCGTGGGGCACGCCACTCCGACGCGGGGGTCCGGTTCCGCGCCGCCCCCCACATCGAGAACACGCCGCGTACGAACTGACGCAGCGCCCTGGGAGGGCGGTGCGCGGGCGGTGGGTTCACCGCCGACGTGCCTGGCGATCGGCGCTGAGTGACACGGGCACTCCTTGCTCGGGGACCCGAACAATACTGCCAAAGCCCCCCGCTCCGGGCACGTCGCCCCACCGTGTGCCGCGGGAGACCTCAGGGGTGCCGGGCGCCCTCGTGGTCGGCGTGGCCCGGCGGCTCCAGCTGGAGGGTGGAGTGCTCGACGTCGAAGTGTCCGGTCAGGCACTCGTGCAGCTCGTCGAGCATCCTGCCGGAGTCCCGCAGGTCGTCCTCCGCGACCACCACGTGCGCGGACATCACGGGGACCCCGGAGGTGATGGTCCACGCGTGCAGGTCGTGGACGTCGATGACGGCCGGGTGGTTCATGAGGTGCTCGCGGACCTCGCTCAGGTCCATGCCCTTGGGGGTGGCCTCCAGCAGGACGTGGACGGCCTCCTTGAGCAGGGCCCACGCTCGGGGCACGATGATCGCCGCGATGCCGAGCGAGACCAGGGTGTCCGCCTGCTGCCAGCCGGTGAGCCACACGATCAGGCCGCCCACGATCACGCCGACCGAGGCCAGGGCGTCGCTCATGACCTCCAGGTAGGCGCCCTTGACGTTGAGGCTCTCCTTGGCCCCCGAGCGCAGGACGAGCATCGCGACGATGTTCATGACCAGGCCGAAGGCGGCGACCACCACCATGCCGAGCCCGGACACCTCGGCGGGGTCGCGGAGCCGGTCGACCGCCTCCACCACGATGAACGCGCACAGGGCGAACAGCACGATCGCGTTGACGGCGGCGGCGAGGATCTCGGCGCGTTGGAACCCGAAGGTCCGTTTGCTCGTCGCGGGGCGCGCGGCGATCCACACGGCGGCCAGGGCCAGGGCGACCCCGAAGGAGTCGGTGACGGTGTGTCCGGCGTCCGCGAGCAGGGCGAGGCTGCCACTGAAGGTGGCGCCGGTGACCTGGACGACGGCGACGACGAGCATCAGCCCGAGGACCAGTGCCAGTCTCCTGCTGTTGGCGGCTCCGGCGGTGATCGGCCCGTGGTCGTGTCCCGCGCCCATGGGTTGCCTCCTCGGTTCGGCGAGCGGTGGCGTCGCCACGCCTCGCGGTGGTCCGCTGCGGTGGGGCCGCCTGCTGGGGCGGTCCCGGGTGTCCCGGCCAAACAGTTCAGCCTTCACTGTTTATACAGCGAGGGCTGTCTATACAGCAAACGATGTACAATGACTTTCATGTTGACCTCCGAGCAGCGCCTCTCCGCGATCCAGCGTCTCGGCCGCGCCCTGTCCGACCCCACCCGCTGCCGCCTCCTCCTGGCGCTGCTGGAGGGCGCCGACTACCCCGCCGGACTGGCGGACCGGTTGGGCCTCACCAGGCAGAACGTCTCCAACCACCTCGCCTGCCTCCGGGACTGCGGACTCGTGCGGACCCAGGCGCGCGGTCGCCAGGTCAGCTACGAGCTCGTCGACGCGTCCCTGGCTCACGCGCTGGAGGACCTCCTCGGCGTCGTCTGGGGCACCACGCAGCCCCACGCGGCCCTGGACTCCCAGGGAGAACCAGGGGAACAGGCGCCGGTCGTCTGAGTCACCGCGCCGCGCCGTCGGGTGCCGGGCACGAGTCGCCTCCGGGGGGTTTCGGAGGGCCAGAACGTCCCGTGTGATGTCCGTTACAGGGGTGCGTGAGTTCGGAGTGCGCGAAGACCCACTTCGGGGCGGGGGACCTCCGACTTTCTGATGATGTCCCTAACTTTGGTCGGGTGGGACCCTGACAGAAGGCTGACATGTCCCTGAGAGATCCCTGAACCTCCCTCGTTCCGCCCAACTTCCGATATAACGCGACGTATGGTGAGTGGTGCGCCCGGCGGATGCGCAGCCCCTCGCGGGCCTCGTACCAGGCGGACGAACACCCCGCATCCCCCACACCCACGTCCTCGCGGATCGGCACCGAGACCGCACCGGTGAGCGCGCGCTCGACGAGCGAACGCGGCACACCCGGGTCCGGCCGTCCCACACACGGCGAGCTAGGAGCGAGCACCTCTCATGTCCAGACAGGCCCCAACGGCCCTCGGCGCGGAGCACCCCCACACCCGGGGCACCGCCCACCCGGTGGAAGGGACGAACCCGTGAACCGGCTTTCGGTCATGTCGCTCGGCAACCGGGCGCTGGTCCTTCTCATCACCCTGGCCGTCCTGCTCTTCGGCGTCCTCGCCGCGATGTCGGCCAAGCGTGAGCTCTTCCCCGAGATGTCACTGCCGATGGTGATGGTCTCCGCCCAGTACCAGGGCGCCACCCCGCAGGTGGTCGAGGGACAGCTCACCGAACCCCTCGAACAGGCCCTCCAGGGAGTGGAGGGGGTCGACACCATCACCTCGACCTCCACCACCGGGTCCGCGCAGATCATGGCGGAGTTCGACTACGGCCGTGACCAGGACGCCCTGGTCCGCGAGACCCAGGTCGCCGTCGACCAGATCTCCGGCATGCTCCCCGACGACGCCTCCACCTCCGTCATGGCCCTGAGCATGGACATGATGCCGGTGATGATGCTGGCCGCCAGCACCGAGAACGGCGACGAGCAGTCGATGGCCTCCTCCATCGAGAACGTGCTCATCCCCGAGCTGGAGTCGGTCCCCGGCGTCCGCTCGGCCAGCCTCTCCGGCGTTCCCGACCAGCGCGTCGAGGTCACCCCGGACGAGGACGAGCTCTCCGACGCCGGGATCACCACCCAGGACCTGGCCGACGGGCTGGAGGCCAGCGGCCTGCTCATGGCGGGCGGCAGCATCGACGAGGACGGCCGCAGCCTGAGCGTCACCACCGGTGACCAGCTCACCAGCCTCGACGACATCGAGGACGTGTGGATCCGGCCCTCCCAGGGCGCGGACCCGTCGAGCGCCATGCCCGGCGCCCCGCCCGCCCCCGCGCCCTCCCCGGTGCAGCTCTCCGAGGTGGCCGACGTCGAGATGGTGACGGAGGAGTCCTCCTCCATCGCCCGTCTGGACGGCAACCCCAGCGTCGCGCTCATGGTCATGGCGACGCCGGACGGCAACACCGTCGAGATCTCCGACGGGGTCCAGAAGGTCCTCGACGAACAGTCCGACCTGCTCGGTGACGACATCTCCCTGAGCGTCGTCTTCGACCAGGCGCCCTTCATCAACGACTCGATCACCGACATGTTCGAGGCCGGGGCCTACGGCCTGGTCGCCTCGGTCATCGTGATCCTGGTCTTCATGCTGTCCATCCGCTCCACGCTCGTGGTGGCGGTGTCCATCCCGGTGTCGGTCCTGGCGGCCTTCGTCGGCATGCAGGCGTTCGGGTTCACCCTGAACATGCTCACCCTCGCCGCGATCACCATCGCGATCGGCCGGGTGGTGGACGACTCCATCGTGGTGCTGGAGAACATCCGCAGACACATGGACTACGGCAAGGAACGGATGACCGCCGTCAAGGACGGTGTCCGTGAGGTCGCCACCGCCGTGGCCTCCTCGTCCTTCGCCACCATCGCCGTGTTCCTCCCGCTGGCGTTCGTCGGCGGCATGGTCGGCGAGATCTTCATGCCCTTCGCGGTCACCAGCAGCCTGGCCCTGGCCGGCTCCCTGCTCGTGGCCCTGACCATCACACCGGTCCTGTGCTACTGGTTCCTGCGGCCCGCCGAGGTCGGGGACGCCACCCGCGAGGAGATCCAGCGCGCGGCCCACGAGCGTGAGAGGCGCACCCCGCTCCAGCGCGCCTACCTGCCGCTCATCCGGTGGATCACCACCAAGCGCAGGACCGCCACGGTGGTCACGCTCGCCGCCTCGGTGGCGATCTTCGCCGGTACCGCCGTGCTGGCCGCGAACTCCGAGACGGACTGGCTGGGCGAGGCCGAGGAGAACACCTACACGGTCATCCAGGAGCTCGAACCGGGCATGTCCCTGGAGGCCGCCGACGCCGAGGCCGTCAAGGTCGAGCAAGCCCTGGCCGGGATGGCCTGGATCGAGACCTACCAGGTCAACGTCGGAGGCAACCCGATGATGGGCGGCGGTGCCGCCGACCAGATCGACTACACGATCACCGCCGACCCCGACACCGACCAGATCCGCAACCGCGACGTCCTGCGGGACACCTTCGCCGGACTCGACACCGAGTACGAGCCGCGCCTGGACTCCACGGGCGGTATGGGCGGCTCCGGTATCGAGGTCCGCGTGACCGCCGAGGACCAGGACACCCTGGTCGAGGCGGCCGGGATGATCGAGGACGAACTGCGCGGCATCGACGGCGCGGACGACGTCACCAGCGGCATCTCCGAGTCGCAGCCCGCGCTGGAGGTGCACGTCGACGGCGAGGAGGCCGCCGAGTACGGTCTCGACGAGACCATGGTCGGCCAGACCGTCTCCGCTGCCTTCAACGGCCGCGACGTCGGTGACGCCACCATCGAGCACATCCGCCGCGACGTCGTCGTCCTGGTCCAGGACGCGCCGGGCACCGTGGCCGAGCTCAGGGAGCTGCCGATCGTCACGCCCACCGGGCAGGAGATCGAGCTCGCCGACGTGGCCGAGGTCTCCGAGGTCGAGCAGCCGCCGGAGCTCACCCGCATCGACGGCGTCACCAGCACCACGGTGTCGGCCAACCCCACCGCCTCCGACCTCGGCGGGGTCAGCCTCGCGATCACTGAGGCGCTGGACGGCATGGACCTGCCCTCGGGCGCCACCGCCAGCCTAGGCGGCGTCAGCCAGGACCAGACGGAGGGCTTCGCCCAGCTGGGTCTGGCGCTGCTCGCCGCGATCATCATCTGCTACCTGATCATGGTCGCGACGTTCAAGAGCCTGATGCAGCCGCTCATGCTGCTGGTCTCGGTCCCGTTCGCCGCCACCGGTTCGCTGGGTCTGCTGATGCTGACCGGCACCCCGATCGGCGCGGCGGCCCTGATCGGCATGCTGATGCTGATCGGCATCGTGATCACCAACGCCATCGTGCTGATGGACCTGATCAACCAGAACCGGAAGAAGGGGATGGACCTCAGCGAGGCCATCGTCGAGGGCTCCCGGCACCGCCTGCGCCCCATCCTGATGACCGCGGTCGGCACCATCGCCGCGCTCGTCCCGATGGCCACGGGGCTGGCGGGCGGCGGCGCCTTCGTGTCCGCCCCGGTCGCCCTCGTGGTGATCGGCGGCCTGGTCACCTCGACCCTGCTCACCCTGATCCTGGTCCCGGTCCTCTACCAGCTGGTGGAGGTGCGCCGTCAGCGCCGTGAGGACAGGGCGGCGGCCCGCCGGGAGCGGCGCCGTGCCAAGCGCCGGGCCCGGGCCGAGTCCCCGACCGCCGACGACGGCTCGACGACCGAGGGCGACGCGGGCGAGGTCCCGGAGAAGCGGGACACGGTCACCGGAGGCTAGCTCCGGCGCCCGAACCACGGGAGGGTGTCCCGCACGAGCCGTGTGCGGGGCACCCTCCTCCGTGTCCCCGGAGGCACCGGGGGGCGGGTGGGGCCCGAAGTCGTCCACGGACCGGGAAGCCCTGTGAATCAGGGGATCCAGGGCCCTTCCTCTGTGTCACCGGTATGTCGATTTGTGCTATCCGCGCAGTCCAGGCAGGCTTCCTCACATGGATGATTCGAAGAAGAGCCTGGACGACCTCGTCCGCGACGAACTCGGTGACGAGCCCTCCCAGGAGGCCAAGGACTACGCGCGCGAACTCTACGAGCGCTACCGGCTGCCCGCCACGGACACCGGTGCGACCACCGCGGACCCCAAGGGTGCCGCTCCGACCACGGCCGAGGAGTAGGACCGCACACGTCCCCGGCACGGCGACGCACGGACCTCACGACCGGAAACGCCCCGCTCCGGACCGCGTCGGCCCCTCTACCGGGGCTGGTCTGATCCCCGGTCGTCGCCGTCCCACACCAACTCGAACCACACCTGGCGGCCCCGGCCGTCGCGGCGTGGTTCGGTCCCCCACTTACTGGCGAGCGCCTCCACCAGATCCAGACCCCGGCCGTGTTCGGCCGTGTCGTAGGGGTCCCGGTGCTGGGGCGCGGGCGCCTCCGTCGTGCTGCCGAGGTCGCGGACCTCCACCCGGGCCCATCCGGGCGCGTGCCGCACGCACACCTCGAACTTCCCGGTGGCACGCCCCGAGTCGCTGTGCGTGATGGCGTTGGTGGCGAGTTCGCTGGTCAACAGCGTCGCGGTGGTGACCTCCGGCGAGACCGCCAACTGACGTGCGACGAACCTGCGCGCGTAGGCGATCTGACTGGGCAGGCCGGGGAAGCGCCGCCGTACGTGTCGGCACTCGGTGGTGGGCGGGGCGCTGCTGGACTCTTCCATGGGACTGGCCGGGCGTTGGGGACGGTGGAGGGGGGCCGACGCCGTAGGGAGCGGTGGCGTCGGCGCGGAACGAGGGGCTGCGGTCTCACACAAGTGGGTTCACTCCCCGAGGACGTGTGTTCGCGGGCAGGGCCGAAACGGCGCCTGGCCCTGGACGCGTCCATGCCCGGAACGGGTCACGGCGCTGGGTGCAGACACGGGGCGAAGAAGCCCCCGGGGGCAGGGAGGGACACGGCTCGGTGCCGTTGGGGACACGGCACGAGGGCGGCGCGCGGTGGGGGAGAAGCCGCGGGGCTTCACACGGGACGGTGGCGTGGCCGGGGGTCGGCCGTGGCGGATGGTCATGTGTGCGGTGGGGTGTGCCCTACGACACTGAAGGGCCTACTCGCGCTCAGCATACGCTCCGTGCCTCCTTGACGACCCAGCCGACCTGGTCCGGACAGGGTAACCCCCTCTGAGCTGCCCAAAGAGGGTTCCGGTCGAGTGGGTGGGCTCGACGGGGACCGAATATCGACGGGGATGCGTACCCCTGCGCGGGTTCAAGAGTGAATAACGATTTGGTGAAGACCTCCCGAATTTTGCTACTTGCTTCGGTCTTGCGCGTGCCGTGGATCACCCGAGAGGGTGGGAGTCATGGCCTCGCCCATCCCCGATCCCCTGCCCGTGGGCCTCGGCGTCGAGATCGACCGCGCCGTCCGGCTCACGGACGAGGGCCACGTCCTCGTCGGCGGTTCACCGCCCAGTGCCCTGCGCCTTCCCCCCGAGGGCGTCAGCTCGGTCATCCGCTGGCTCAGCGGGGCCGCGCCCGACCGCCACGGTGAGCGTCGGCTCGCCCGGGCGCTGCTGGAGGCCGGACTGGCCCACCCCCGACCCGCCTCCGGCACCCCGGTCCCCGGTGTGCAGGTCGCCGTGGTCGGCGCCGGGGACCACCTCGGACTGGAGGCGACCCTGGACCGGCTCCGGTACGAGCACCCGGACCTGAGGCCGGTGGTCGTCGGAGCGACCTGCCTGGGGGCGCGGGCGGCCGGGGCCCGGGGCCTGCACGTGGTGCCCGGCCCCCTGACCGGGGCCCGGGCCCGGGCGATCGCGCTCAGGGTCTGCGACGCCCCGGTCGTCGCCCTGCTCGACGCCGGTGCCCGACCCGCTCCCGGCTGGCTCGCCACGGCACTCGCCCACTTCGCGGACCCCCGAGTCGCCGCGGTGGTGCCCCGGGTCCTGTCCGAACGCGTACGGAGCGGTCCCCCGGGGATGCTCGTCGCCTCCCTCAACACCCTCCACAGCGATCGGGGGCCGGACCCCGCGCCGATCCCGCCCTGGGGCCACGGCCGTCATGCTCCGGCTCCGACCCACGGCCCGGGGGCGTCCCCGGAACCCGTCCCCGCACTGTTCGTGCGTCGGGGCCTGCTCGACCCCGACCCCTCCCTGGGAGCCGCGGCCGACGTCGACCTGCTGTGGCTTCTGGCCGCGCGGGGGTGGTCGGTGCGGTACGAGCCCCGGTCGCGGGTGCGCGCCACACCGGGCACGGATCTGCGTTCCTACCTGCGCTCCCGGTTCGAGGTCGGTGCCGTGGCCGGGCCGATGGCACGGAGGCACGGGCGGAGGGCCGCCGGTCCCGAACTGACCCTGTCCGGCGCGGTCGGCCTGGGCCTGGCCCTGTCCGGTCGTCCCCTGGCGGGCCTGGCCGTGAGCGCCCTCGGGGGAGTGGTGACCGCGCGGGGGCTCGCGCGGGGCTCCGGCGTCCCGGTGGAGGACACGGTGCGGCCGGTGGTCGTGGACCTCGCCCACACGGCGCGGACCGGGGCACGGTTCGCGCGGACCGCGCACTGGCCGCTGGTGGCGGCGGTGGCGGTCGGCGGGGCGGTGCTCTGGTCGCGGGAGCGGTCGGCCGGCGGGCCCGCCCGGGGCCCACGCGGGGCCGGTTCCCCGAGACGCGGACGTCCGGGGCGTCGAGCGCTGGTGGCCGCCGCGGCGCTGACCCTTCCGCACCTGCTCTCCTGGCGGCGTCACCACGGTGTGGCCCCGGTGGGCCCCCTGGCGTGGACCGGCCTGGCCGTCGCCGGTGACGCGGCGCGCTCACTGGGCACGTGGTGGGGTGTCGTCCGTTCCGGTTCCCCGGCTCCGTTGGTACCGCGTTGCCGTCCGCCGGTGTCGGCCTCATCACTTGAATCGTTGCAGGTGGAAGAGGGTCCGGAGGGCTCGGTTCGTAAGCCCGGACCGGGTGCGGTGCTTAGTCCGTGTTAACGCGTGTTACGTACGGTGACGCGTTCCGCGCCTCCGGGGGGATCTCCGGTTGCCGGAAATCACGATTTTCGTGACTCACGGTAATATGCGGACCTGGCGGTCCGGTCTCGTCCAGGGTGGGAGGGGAAGGTCTTTCTCGGGATCCGGCAAACGCCGTCCGTCACCGTGGTGAATCGTCGAGGAGGGGCGATTTTCTGTAAACGACGTTTACGCATGCGGCGCTCCAGCCTTCCATAGTCCCAGCTCAAGGGGTATTCATGGCACTCTGGAGTTGAACCGCTACTTTGCGTGTCAGACTTGACAATTGCATGCGAACTTGCTGCCCACATTGCCACCGTTGTCCTTTCTTGATGCGGTGGTTACCAGCAAGTGTCTCGTGGTCCCCCACAATCTTGACATTCCGGTCACTGACCGTGAACCGGATGCCAGTGTGTTTCGGCAGTCACTGGGGGTGACCCCCGCGGTGTCGGCAGAGCTTGCGCGCTTACCCGGGCTAACCGGCCGGAGCGCACGAACCTTGCCCGACCCGTGTCACTCCCCGTGCCGGCGACTCGCAACAGATCAAGACAGGTCAAGCGCCGGGCTCGGCTGTGAGGTTCGGAGATAGTTTTGGGCAAGTTCCTGGCCAGGCGGCTGCTGAACTACGTCGTGCTGATTTTCATCGCGACGAGTTTCGCGTACCTGCTCGCGGCCACCAATCTTCAACCGCGCGTCTACTTCGAGCAGATGCAGCCACCGCCGCCGCCCGAGGTCGTCAACACCCAGCTGGACTCACTGAACCTCAACGACCAGACGCCGCTCGCCGAGCGCTACGTCACCTGGATCAGCGGGGTTCTCACCGGTGACTTCGGAAAGAACATCCAGGGCGGTGACGTCACCGCCCAGATGTGGCTGAAGGCCGGGGTCACGCTGAGGCTCATCACCGTCGCCACCCTCCTCGGAAGCGCCCTGGGAATCGCGATCGGCGCCTACGCGGCCGTGCGCCAGTACCGGGCCTTCGACAAGGCGGCCACCGGAGCCTCCTTCTTCGTGCTCTCGATCCCCACCGTCGTGATCGCGATCGTCATCCAGGTCCTCGCGGTGGCGATCAACGACGGCCTCGGGTTCACCTTCCTCAAGTACGTCGGCGAGTACTCGGCGGGCTTCCAGGGGAATCTCTGGGAGACCCTCCTCAACCGCGTGCACCACGCGATCCTGCCGACCCTCGTTCTCGCCCTCGCCCTGTTCGCCGCCTTCGCCCGCTACCAGCGCAACATGATGCTGGACGTGCTCGGCTCGGACTTCGTGCGCACGGCGATGGCCAAGGGGCTCACACGAAGGAAGGCGCTGTTCAAGCACGCCCTCCGGACCGCGCTGATCCCCACCATCACCTACTTCACCTTCACCTTCGGCGCCCTCGTCTCCGGGTCGACCTTCACCGAGAAGATCTACGGATGGCACGGCATGGGCGCCTGGCTGATCGACTCCATCGCGCGCCAGGACGTGCACGTGGTCGCGGCGGTCTCCTGGTTCATGGCCGTCACCATCATGGCGGCGTCGTTCCTCTCGGACATCCTCTACGCCTGGCTCGACCCGAGGGTCCGGGTGTGACGATGCCGAACAGCCCCGCCACCAGCACCAGCGAGCCCTTCCCGGACGCCACCGCAGCAGCCATGTTGGAGACCACGCCATGACCACCGCCACAGAGACGCCCCAGGACGTCCCCACCTCGCCGCCCGCGCCCAGCCGGCTCAAGGACATCGTCCGGCAGCTGATCTCCACCCGGCGCGTCATCGTCGGCATCGTGATCCTCGTGCTGCTGGTCCTGCTGTCCCTCATCGGACCGATGATCAGCCCGTGGAACGTCGGAGAGCGCGACTACGGGGCCCTGCTCAAGGGCATCTCACCCGACCACTGGTTCGGCACCAACCGGACCGGACTGGACATCTTCACCCAGACCACGGCCGGTCTCCAGAAGTCGCTCCTCATCGGCCTCCTCGTGGCCGCGATCTCCACGGTGATGGCGGCGCTCATCGGTGCCTTCGCCGGCTACTTCGGCGGGATCACCGACCGCACCCTCACCTGGATCGCCAACCTGGCCCTGGTCCTGCCCAGCTTCGTCATCCTCGCCATCCTGTCCCGCCACTTCGTCGGTCAGGGCGGATGGCTCATCCTGGTCGTCCTGCTGGCCGCGTTCAGCTGGATGGTCACCTCCAAGATGGTCCGTGGTCTGACCATCTCCCTGCGCGAACGCGAGTACATCCACGCCGCCCGCTTCATGGGCGTGCCCCCCTACAAGATCATCCTCCGCCACATCCTGCCGAACATGTCGTCGCTGCTCATCGCCGACGCCACGATCACGGTCAGCACCGCGATCATCGGTGAGACCGCGCTGAGCTACTTCGGTCTGGGTGTGCAGTCTCCCGACGTCAGCCTCGGTGTCGTCATCGCTGACGGAGCCTCCTTCGCCACCACCGCGCCGTGGGTCTTCGTGTTCCCCACCGCTCTGCTGGTGCTGCTGGTCCTGGCCGTCAACATGATCGGGGACGGGCTGCGCGACGCCCTCGACCCCACCGCCAAGTCGCGTCGGTCCTAGTAGGGGAAGGCCCACCAATGAGTACCGAGACCATCGCGGACACGGAGTCCGAGAACACCGCCACCACGGGACCGACCCCCGTCCTGGAGGTCACCGACCTCACGGTCACCTTCCGTGGCTTCAACAACAATCCCGACGTCAAGGCCGTGCGGGGCGTCAGCTACGCGGTGAACCGGGGCGAGGTCCTCGGCATCGTCGGTGAGTCCGGTTCCGGCAAGTCGGTCTCGTCGATGGCCGCCATGGGGCTGCTCCCCGAACACGCCGAGATCACCGGCTCCGTGCGCCTGCACGGCCAGGAGCTCCTCGGGAAGCCGGACCGGGAGATGGCCCGCATCCGCGGCAAGGTCATCTCCATGGTCTTCCAGGACCCGCTCTCCGGTCTGACCCCCGTGTACACGGTGGGGGACCAGCTGGCCGAGGCGGTCATGGTCCACAGCCCCAGGGGCAGCAGGGACAAGGCGCGGCGGCGCGCGGTCGAGCTCCTCGAACTGGTCGGCATCCCCAACGCCGAGGACCGCTACCGCTCCTTCCCGCACGAGTTCTCCGGCGGTATGCGCCAGCGCGTCATGATCGCCATGGCGATGGCCAACGACCCCGACGTGATCATCTGCGACGAGCCCACCACGGCCCTCGACGTCACCATCCAGGCGCAGATCCTCGACCTGCTGCGTACCGCGCAGCGGGAGACCGGTGCGGCGATCGTCATGATCACGCACGACCTCGGTGTCGTCGCCGGGTTCGTCGACCGCCTCCTGGTCATGTACGCGGGACGGCCGGTGGAGATCGGCACGGTCGACGAGATCTACTACAACAGCCGGATGCCCTACACGATGGGTCTGCTCGGTGCCGTCCCCCGGATGGACCTGGAGGACCAGGGCGCCCTCGTCCCGATCAAGGGCACCCCGCCCTCGCTGACCGACCTGCCCCCCGGGTGCCCCTTCGCTCCCCGGTGCCCCATCGCGCAGGAGGAGTGCGAGGCCGCCGAACCGGACCTGCTCGTGATCGGCTCCCGGCACGACCTCGACGAGGACCCCGTCCGCGTCGAGGACACCGGGGTCCAGCGCGCGGCGTGCATCCGTTCCGGAGAGATCGACGCCAACGACTGGACCGCCAGGGACATCTACCCGGTACCCGAGATCCCCGAGGTCGAGGTCGCCTCGGCGCGCCGAGAGGACCTTCCCGAGGTCCTCCGTGTCCGGGACCTGATCAAGCACCACCCCCTGATGAAGGGGGCGGTCCTCAAACGCCGTGTCGGCACGGTGTACGCGGTGGACGGCCTCGACTTCGACATCCGGGAGGGGGAGACCCTCGCGCTGGTCGGGGAGTCCGGCTGCGGGAAGTCCTCCACCCTCATGGAGATCCTGGGCCTGGAGAAGCCGCAGCGGGGCAGCGTCGAGGTCATGGGCCGAGACGTCTCCACCCTGTCCCGCTCGGAGCGGTTCGCGCTCCGCCGCGACATGCAGATCGTGTTCCAGGACCCGATGAGCTCACTGGATCCGCGCATGCCGGTGTTCGACATCATCGCGGAACCGCTGCGCACGCACAGGGTCCCGACACGGGAGGTCACCGAGCGCGTCTACGAGCTCCTCCAGCTCGTCGGCCTGAACACCGAGCACGCCACACGGTTCCCGGCGGAGTTCTCCGGCGGTCAGCGCCAGCGCATCGGCATCGCCCGTGCCCTGGCCCTCGAACCCAAGCTCCTGGTCCTCGACGAGCCGGTCTCCGCCCTGGACGTGTCCATCCAGGCGGGCGTGATCAACCTGCTGGAGGAACTCCAGGCCAAGCTCGGTCTCGCCTACCTGTTCGTGGCGCACGACCTGTCCGTGGTCCGGCACATCGCCGACCGGGTGGCGGTCATGTACCTCGGGAAGATCGTCGAGGTGGGTGACACCCAGTCGATCTACGGCCACCCGAGCCACCCGTACACCCAAGCCCTGCTGTCCGCCATCCCCGTTCCCGACCCGGAACGCGAGCGGGCACGCACCCACATCGTTCTGGAAGGCGACCTGCCGAGCCCCGCCAACCCGCCCACGGGTTGCAGCTTCCGGACGAGGTGCCAGAAGTTCATCACCCTCTCGGAGTCCGATCAGGAGAGGTGCATGAGCGAAGAACCGGCGATCCTGCCGACCAACGGAGGAGACCAGGCCTCGGCCTGCCACTTCTCGGAGCGGCAGGCGGGTCTTGCCTGACCCACGGTTCACCCAAGGCAAGGCCGACGCCGCCCCGCGCGCCGGTCAGACCACCCCTAGGAGGAAGATCCCCATGCGTATCGGGAAAGCGCGTTATCTCGCGCCCGTGGCCGCACTGGTGCTGATGGCCAGCGCCTGCGCGAGCGATGAAGGTCAGAGCGAGGACGACGCCCGCGAGGAGCAGGCCTCCCTCGCCGCCGAGGACCTCAACCCGGCGGACCGCGACGACCTCCAGGACGGGGGTGACTTCGTCTGGGCTCTGAGTGAGTACGAAGAGCAGCACAACATGAACCACGTGCAGGGCAACAAGGGCGACGTCCGTCGCGTCATCGCCGCCGTCATGCCGTCGGCGAGCCGCTACGACGCCGAGGGCGGGTTCGCTCCGAACGAGGACTACGTCCTCGAGTACGGCGTGAGCGACGACGGCCTCGAGGTCGACTACACGCTCAACCCCGACGCCGTCTGGTCCGACGGTGAGCCCATCACCTGGGAGGACTACGAGGCCACCGTCATCACCCGCAAGGGCGAGCGCGACGGTGACTTCGAGATCCTCTCGACGACCGGCTACGAGTGGATCGACGAGATCGTCCAGGGCGACGACGAGTACTCCTTCACCCTGAAGATGAAGGAGCCGTACGGCGAGTGGCCGACCCTCTTCTCCCCCCTGTACCCGAAGGAGTACATGGAGGACGAGGAGCTCTTCGCGGACGGCTACAACAAGGACATCCCCGTCACCGCCGGTCCGTTCGGTGACGTGGAGTTCGACGACGTCGCCTCCCGTATCACCGTGCACAAGAACGAGGACTGGTGGGGTGACGAGGCCAAGCTCGACCGCATCATCTTCGCGGGCCTCGACACCAGCGCCCAGGCCGGCGCCTTCGCCAACGGTGAGGTCGACGGCTTCTACCTCGGCTACGACGCCGCCGGCTACGAGCGCGTCAAGGACATGGAGGGCGACGGGGCGTACTTCACCCGCGCCGTCAACCACGGTCACCGCTTCACCGCGCTGAACGGCTCCAGCCCGCGACTGGAGGACAAGCGCGTCCGCCAGGCCATCGCCATGACCCTGGACCGCGACACCATGGCCGAGGTCGCCCTCGGCGCCGTCGACTGGCCCATCACGGGCGAGGTCAACCGCCTCCTCCGTTCCAGCCAGAACGGCTACCAGGACAACAGCGGTGACCTGGGCGACCGCGACCTCGACCGGGCCGCCGAGCTGCTCGACGAGGCCGGCTGGACCCTGGAGGAGGGCGAGGAGATCCGGACCAACGAGGACGGCGAGACCCTGACCCTGGCCTACGTGGCCTCCGAGGGCATGGACCTGGCCGTCGACGAGGGCGAGATGGCGCAGCAGATGCTGGCCGAGGTCGGCATCGAGGTCGACGTCCAGCAGGTGCCCGCGAACGCGCTGTTCTCCGAGTACGTCACCCCCGGCAACTTCGAGATGGTGACCTACGTCCTCGTCGGGACCTCGCCCTTCTCCGCCGGTTCCAAGGGCAACTACGGTATGCCGCTGGACGAGGACGGCGAGGACTGGGGCGCCAACAACAGCAAGCACTCCACCCCGGAGATCGAGGAGCTCTTCGACGACCTCTCGATCGAGACCGACCCCGAGCGGTACGCCGAGATCGCCAACGAGATCGACGCGCTCCTCTGGGACGAGGTGCTCACCATCCCGCTGTTCGAGCGTCCGGGCCTCTACGTCGTCAACGAGGACCTGCACAACTGGGGCGAGTACGGTCTCGCCGCCGACTACGTGTACGAGGACATCGGCTGGGCCAAGGAGTAGTCACCCCAGGGTGAACCTCCGGAGTTCCCCGGTGTCCGCGCGGACACCGGGGAACCCATCCGGGTGAGCGTTCGCGAAACGTGACAGACAGGGCGTCGGCCCCCATCGGACGGGGTCGGCGCCCTGCGCCGTGTCCGGAGCCCCTCGGGATCGCACGGGCGGTGTGTCGGGTGTCTCTCGCCTCCTGAGAGAATCGTCGGAGTCCGACATCTCCCCCCGCCCCGCTCGTTGGAAAGTTCCCGATGCGACTCCGCCCTCTTCCCGCCGCGTGCCTGGCGGTCCTGTTGTGTGTGGCCCTCAGTTCCTGCTCCCGTCAGGAGGAGGACGCGGACGGCACCCCCGAACCCCCCGTCGGTGCCGCCGTGGACCCGGACCCCGGGGAGGCGGACGAGTCCAGTCCGCCCCCGGAGACCGCTGAGGAGGAGCGGCCCTTCGGCACGCCCGTCGGCTGGGCGAGCCAGCCCCTGGCCCTGCCCGCTCCGGAGGACGAGGAGACCGAGGACGGCGCGGACGAGGACGCGGTGGACGAGGACACGGACACGGAGGACGCACCCGTCGAACACCCCGGAGTGACCGGAGGGGAGGCGGGGGAGACCGTGACCGCGGCCGACGTCGAGCAGCTCACCGCGTACCTGGAGGCCGAGGAGCCCCTGGTGGTGGAGGTGGAGGGCGACTTCGACCTCGACGGCACCGTGCGGGTCGCCTCGGACAAGACCCTCGTGGGCATGGGGGAGGGCGCCGAGTTCACCGGCGGTGGCCTGCTCGTGGACGGCGCGGAGAACGTCGTCCTCGCCAACCTGGGCATGGTCTCCGAGGGTCCCGCCGTCGAGATCCGGGGCGGCGCCCACCACGTGTGGGTGGACGGTTCGACCTTCTCCGGTGGTGAGGACGACTCGCTCATCACCGTGGCCGACGGTGCCGACCACGTCACCCTCTCCTGGAACCACTTCACCGACGCGGAGTCGGCGGTCACGATCGGCGGCGGCGACGAGGAGCCCGGCGCGCTGCGGGTGACCGTGCACCACAACTTCTTCGACGGCACCTCCGAGCGCCATCCGCGTGCCCACAACGCCGAGCACGTCCACGTGTTCAACAACTACTTCCGCGCCAACCCGGAGTACGGGGTCCGGTCCGCCCACGGTTCGCAGGTGCTGGTCGAGGGCAACTACTTCGAGAACACCCCGGTCTCGGTGTCCACCGAGTCCGAGGAGCCGGGGAACGTGGTCACGCGCGACAACCTGTTGGTCGACTCCGAACAGCCCGAACCGCGCGGTACCGTGCCCGACCCTCCCTACGCCTACGAACTCGACGACACCGTCAACGTCCCCGAACTCGTGATGGGCCGCGCCGGAAGCGACTGAGCCGCCGGAACCCTAGGTGGCCACGGGGTGGTAGTCGTAGGTCTCGCCGAACCCGTTCGGGGTGGTGTAGCCGAGTCTTCGGGGGTGACCGGCCTCGTCCACCCAGAGGTCGAACCGGGCCTCGGGTATCCGGACCAGGTCGTTGCGGCCGACGTCGGAGAGGTAGTCGCCCGCCTCCGTCGCGAAGGTGCCCGTGTACCGGTAGGCGGTGTGGGTGCTGGCCGGAACCCCGCGTGTGCTCTCGGGGAGGTCGATCTCCTCCGATCCCACGAGCTCCAGGTCGGTCGCGGTCTCCTCCAGGTCCTCCAGGACCGCGAGCACGAACTCCTCGGAGCACAGGCGGCGGTCGGCCTCCGTGGGCCGGTCCAGCACGGTCATGCCGGGCAGGCCCTTCTCCGCGGTCATCATGAATCCGGTGCCGGGCAGGTCGTAGCGGTGGACCCGCACCCCTTCGGAGGTCTCGAAGTAGTGCTCGAAGACGGTGTCGGAGCCGGGTTCGTGGCGGGCCCACCCCCGGGCGGGTGCCGCACCCTCGACGGTCCGCGTGTAGCTCACGTGGAAGGAGGGGGCGTCCCGGACGGCCTGGACGGCGGACTCCAGGAACACCTCCGGGTCCGAGGGATCGGCGTCCACGGCCCGCACCATCGGGGACTCCACCCCGCCGGGGTCCACCACCGGCGGGGCGGCGCTGCCTCCGTCCAGCGTCAGCCGGGCTACGGTCCAACCACTGGCGACCACGGCCAGGCTCGCCAGGGCCACCAACAGGCTGAGCAACCAGTGAGGTCCTGGGGCGGCGTCCTCCAGCTCCTGCTCCATGGACGGCATCGACGTCGACACGGACAACGCCTCGATTCTGCGGTTCGGTGTTCGGGGGGTGCCGCTTACACGGAGTACGACGCGGTAACTCACCGCTCCGTTCGGGGGTCGGGTGAACATCATCGTCGCGGCCACCGACGAACGGCCGGTCCCCGGGGCTCCCGGGCCCAGGCACGGCCGTCCCCGGCCACGGGGATCTCCCTCCGGCCCCGTCGCGTTCGACCAGGGTGCGGCACGCGCCCGGGGACGTCGCGGGGCTCCCGAGCGCGGCCTTCGGAGGCGGATCCGCCACGGTGCGCGTCCGTGCCGTGGCCGCATGTGGCCGCCCGGGCGCCACGGGGACGGAGCTGTCGAGACGGTGGCACCCCTGTCTCCCCTCCCGGGTCGGAGGGTCGACGGTGGCGGCCGTGGACCCGGGGCCGTCACCTGGGCCCCCGACCCCCCCTGGCGCCCGACCACGAGCAGGCGGGGCGGGGGCGGACGTGACGGCGGAACCGACGCACGGCACGGCCTAACCCAACGTCGGGGGACGGCGCTCGACGCGGTGGATGGACCGCCAGACCCTCACCGTCCGTTCCGGCGACCCCGACCAGCCCCGGTCGGTGAGCGCCGCCAGCACCTGCCGCAGGAAACCGGCTGGACGTGAGCACAGGTCGTACACCCCGATCGAGATCACGATCCACTCCGCCTCCGCCATGGCCCGGTACCGCAGTCGGTCGCGGGCGCGGTCGATCGGGAGGGAGTGGTGCTCGGCGCTGTCGTACTCCACCGCCACCCGGTACGCGGGCCAGCCCAGATCGACCCTGAACTCCCCCTCCACGGTGGAGACGGGGCACTGCGGCAGCGGCCGGGGCAGACCCACCTGGTGTAACAGGACCCGGGTCCAGCTCTCGGCGGGGGACTGGCTGCGCCCGTCAGCGAGGCCCAGCGCACGCCTCAGATGCCCCCGCGCCCGCAGGGGGTGGGTCAGGGCGGCCGCGCGCAACCTCTCCCGGGAGGTGAGGCGGAGCGCGAGGAAGCGGTCCAGGGCGGCGGTCGCCGCGTACAGGGTGCCCGACTGAGCGGCGGCGTCCAGCGCGGTCCGCGCGCTCGTCGTCACCCGCACCCCGCTCACCCGCGTGCGTTCGGACTCCGGAACGCACTCGCGGTGCGCGATCACCCCCGAGCGGGCGGCTCCCTCGACGCCGGGAGGCACCGCCACGTGCAGCCGACGACGGGTGACGGAGGTCCCCCGGGGGTACAGGTCGACCCCCCACACGTAGGCTGCGGTCCGACCGAACGCCACCGCCCGCGGGGACAGCTGGGCCAGCACCGGCCGCAGCGTCCGGAGCAGGAGGTCGTGGTCGGGGGGTGGGCCGCCGAGCAGGGACGGCTGGCCGGGGCGGGCTTCGGTACGGGCTTCGGTACGGGCCGCCCGGGTCGAGGGTGCGGGGCGGGGGAGCGGGAAGAGCGGGGAACAACCAGGGGGAACACGGTGGTCTCGCGTCATGCTTCCAGGTTCGGCCGACGGACCACCCGGGACAAGCCCCGACGTGGATCTGTGGACAACGCGCCTGCGGTCCGGCGGAGTGGGGGCACACGGCCGGGGGAACCGGCCGCGCGCCCTCGGCCGAGCCCGACCGACGCTCCCCGGGCACGGGGAGCCACGGGCGGGCGGCTACCGGAAGGGCGGTGGACCGGCGGACAGATGGATGTGGTCCACGTGGTCCAGGGTCGGGTTGCCGTACACCCTGTTCGCGGGTCGCCTGACCTCCATCCAGGGCCCCGTGCTATCACGGCTGGGACTCCAGATGTGGTAGTTGTAGATGATTCCCTTGACATTGAGGTCCTGGGCGTTCGCGATGAGGAAGTCGATCACCTCGATGGCGGTCGCGTCCATCTCCGGGGTCGGCGTCGCGCCCAGGTCGGCCATCATGTAGTCCACCGCCTGGCCGTAGCCGTGGTCACTGCCCGCCTCGTCGCGGTAGCCGCCGGCGCTCAGGTAGAAGCCGGGGAACTCCTGGTTGAGTGCCTCGTGCGCCGCGCACATCTGCGGGTGCAGCCCGCCCAGGGATCCGCAGTCGGTGATCGCTCCTCCACCGAAGACCGAGTTCGGGTCGAACTTGAACCGGCCCTCCTGGTCGATGAGGTGCACGTCGAAGAACTCCCTCGCCTGGTCCTGGTCGGTGACGTCCTGTCCGCCGCACACCAGTCCGTCGGACTCCCGGCCGCACTCCGCCGAGAGGTCGATGATCGCGATCGCGGCGGCGGTGCCCTCGAAGGACCCGGAGGCGTCCTCCTCGCCGTCGCACACCACGTCGTTCCAGGCCCGGGACCCGTCCTCCGTCAGCTCCTTCTGACAGAGGGCGCCGCGCACCTCCACCCGGACGATGTTGCCGAAGCGCCCCATGGCGTTGTCGCTGGCCCGGATGTCCGTGAGCACGCCACCGTTGTTGCGCGCGTACGTCTCGGCGCGGGACCGCGCGATCTCCTCGTCGTACCGGGGCATGGGGTGCACACCGTCGGAGAGCTGTCGTGCCGCGTGGTCCCTCAGCCCCGCCACGGCCGCCAGCACCGAGGCGTCGGCGGCCGTCTGCGCCTGCGAACGCATGTCATTGGCCGCGCCGACGCGTACGAACAGCACGGTGAGCGCGAGCAGGCTCAGGGTCAGGCCGAACAGGAGGAGGACGTTGGCCTGTCCGTCGTCGCGGCGTCCCTGGAGACGACGTCTGCGTACCGAGGAGGAGGGGGGCCTTCGCATGGCGGTCCGGGGGTTCGGTCCCCGCGCTCGGGGCGGGGAGACGGGAGCGGAAGCGGTCGGTGGGGCGGAAGGGACGGACCGGGGCGCGTGGACACCGCGAAACCCCTGTCCGGCGCAGCTTAACCCGGCCGGGCTCGAGAGGGAAAGGGAACGCCGACGGCCCTGTGGACGACCACCCGGTCACCCCAGGTGACGACGGTGACACGCCGGGGACGCGGTCACCGCCCCCCACCCGGTCCTCGGGGCGGGCGACCGGGAACCGGCCGCCCGCCCCGAGGACCGATCACCTAGAGCAGGGTCGTCCAGTAGCTCCAGAAGGCCTCCGCCACCGCGCCCACGATCACCACGCCCCACACGGTGAGCACCACCGTGTGGTTGCGGACCAGCACACCGGTCGGCCCCCGCAGAACCCCCGGAACCGGAAGGTGCCCTGCGCGGAGGTTGTGCAGCGTGACGTACCAGAAGATCGGGATCGTCACGGCCCACACCACCATGCAGTAGGGGCACAACGCCCCGATCCGGTACAGGCTCTGGAAGATCAGCCAGTGCACGAGGAGCACACCGAACAGGCACCCCGCCTGGAGGCCCAGCCAGAACCAGCGCCGGAAGCCCGGGTCCGCCCCGGTACCCGACCCGTCGCCCGGACCGGTCCGCGCGAGCAGGGCAGCTCCCACCGCCGTCACCACCGCGAAGCAGGCCACCCCCACGAGCGGGTTGGGCACCCCGAACACCTCGGCCTGCGGGGTCACCATCACCGTCCCGCAGGACAGCACGGGATTGATGCTGCACGCGGGCACGTGGTCCGGGTCGGCCAGGACCCGGATCCTCTCCACGAGGAGGGCGGCGGCCGCGACCAGGCCGACCAGTCCACCCAGCACCAGCAGCCACGGCAGGGCCCGGCTGACGATCGGGACGTCCGCGCCGGGGAACGGGTCCGGGGCGTGGGCGGTGTCGTGCCGCACGGGGGCCGCCATCACTCCAGCTCCGAGTCGATCATGGCGGACAGGACCTCGTGACTCGGCATGCTCGGCGCGGGACGGCCGTTGACGAAGATGGTCGGGGTGCCCTGCACGCCCAGCAGGAGCCCGTCGTCGAAGTCCGCCTGGACCCGCGCCTCGGTCTCCTCGGACTCCATGGTCTCCACGAACTCGTCCATGTCCAGACCGAGGTCCTCCGCGAAGCCCACGAACACCTCGCTCTGGTCCTCCCGGGACTCGCCCCACTCGCCCTGGGTCTCGAACATCCGCTGGTACATCTCGTCCAGGGCGTCCTGCCGCGCGGCGGCCTCCACCGCGGCAGCGGACGGCCCGGAGTTAAGGTGACCGGGGAGCGGGAAGTAGCGGATCACCATGTTGATCCGACCGTCGTAGTCCTCGCGGAGCCGCTCCATGACGGGGTACTGGGCACGGCAGGCCTCGCACTCGAAGTCGAGGAACTCCACCACCGTGACCTGGGCGTCCTCCACCTGGTCGAGGTAGCGGCTGTTCTCCCGTACGAGCACGTCGGCGGGGGCGGTGGGCTGCTCCTCGGGGCCGTCCCCGGGGGCGGTCGGTCTGGCGGCGCCCTGCGCCGTCGTGGCCTCGTCCCCGTCCAGGTAGACGAGCAGGCCGATCCCCAAGGCGGCGACGACGAGGAGACAGAGGGTGATGATCAGGTTCTTGCTCATGTGAGGGTTCCAAGGGTCCGTGGCGAACGAGGGCACGCGTGCGAGCCCCGCGCGTGGGGGCGGGGCTCCTGAGTGCTCCTAGACCCGCTGGACGCAGAGGAGGGTGAGCAGGCGGTGGCCGTGGGGACCGGCGGGGTCGCCGCGCGTACGGCGGGGAGAGCGGCCGACCCGAGGCGGCACGGGCACACACAGCACCAGGGCCGCCCCGAGGGCGAGCATCGGCTGCGCGGTCAACAGCCCGCGCTCGTCCGGCGTGGGGCAGGCGTGCGAGAACCCGGGGTCCTCAGCGGAGTCGGAGGCCGCCGACCACTCCGCGGCGACACGGGAACCGGCCTCACCCGAGGCGCCCACGCCGGGATAACAGAGCGCGCAGAGGAAGCACAGCACGACGACGGCGACCAGGGGCACCACCAGGGTGCCCCACCGCCAGGTCGAGGTGTGACCGCTCATGAGGGGAACTGTAGCGGTGTGTTCACGATTGTCGAGGCCGGGGTGGCTGACCTGCCCCGACCTCGGAGCCTCCCCGCGTGCCTCAGTGGATGCGGCGGTTGATGGCCGCCACCACGTGGACGTCGGCCACGGTGACCCGGAGGTCCCCCGACCCCGTCGGGGAGACCGTCGCGGAGCGCACGTAGGCGCCGTGGCTCCACCTCCGCGCCGTCTGGTCCGGCACGGCCCCCGCCCCCAGCTTGGCCAGCGCCCCCGCGGGCCCCGCCTTCAACCTGAGCTGCCACGAGGTGCGCGACAGCGACCTCCCCCGGAAGTCCTCGTGATCGAGCAACGGCAGGGTCCCCACCAGCCGTCCCCCCTGGCTGCCGGGTTGGGCGGGCATCACCTCCAACGGGTACCGCTGCCCCGCCCCGGCGCCCCGCACCACCTCCAGCGCGAAGCTCGTGTCCTCGGGCAGCGGCGTCCCCAGCACCACCTCGACGTACAACAGGTCGCCGTGGCGGCCCATCGGCCGAGCCCGGACCCGGTCCACCGGCAGCGACGGCGCGAGCGGCGCGGTCAGCAGCCCCAGCCGGTCGTTGACCGTGTAGTACGGGCGCACCCTGGTGCCCAGACCACGCTCGGGCCGCACCTTCAGGGGCGCGTACCGGATGATCTTCTTGTACCCGACCACCCCGGACAGGTGCCGCCCCACCGTGTGCTCGGTGCCGTCCGACAGGATCACGCGCATCTCCCACTTCTCGGAGTCGCCCTCCCGCCCCCGCACCACCAGCTCGGGGTCGATCACGGCGGTGAACTCGCCTCCGGTCGCGACCGCCGAGGGGAACTCGCGTCGGGTCTGGGGCGAGGTCCGCAGACGCACCACCAGCCGGGCACGCGCGTCCGGGCGGTGCCGACCGAGCAGCCGTCCCTGCACGGTGACCAGTCCGTCCGCGACCTCCACGTGCGAGATCTCCGCGTGGTGCTCCGCACGCCGTACGTGCAGCACCAGGCGTCCCTTCGCGGACCGGGTGGGGATGACCAGGGAGAGTTCCCGGGTCCGCGCGGGCGACAACGGGAAGCCGTGCTGGTGGATCTCCACGTCGCGCACCGGCGCCTCCATGCCCTCGTCCACCCGGAGCACCTGCCACACTCCGGTGACCAGCCCTCTCGGCCGGTCCTCGCGGGGCCCCTCCGTCCCCGTGCGGGCGGCGTCCACCAGGAACCGACCGTCGGACTCGGGGAGCACCTCGACTTTCCTGCCCGGCTTGGTCAGCACCACCCGCTCCGGGATCCGCCCGACCACGTGTCCCTCGGGTGAACCGAAGGACAGCACCGTGACCCCGTCGGGACCGGCCTCCACCCGGCACGAGGCGGCCTGCTCCGGACGCGGCACGGGCAGGACGGGCGCCGGTGAGGGCGGCGCCCCCACCCCGGCGAGGTCGAAGAACAGCTCCTCGTGCAGCCGCACCACGTTGGCCGGATCGAAGCGCTCGGAGTCGGTGAGCGCGGCCGCTGACATACGCCGCCGCAGCTCGTCGTCTCCCATGAGCTGGGCCAGACCCTCAGCGATCCCCGAGACGGACCTGTTCGGAACCAGCAGACCGTCCTCCCGGTCCCGGATGATGGACGCGGGTCCGTGGGGGCAGTCGGTGCTCACCACCGGCAGGCCGGAGCGCATGGCCTCCACGATGGTCATCCCGAAGGGCTCCTCGCTGGAGGTCACCGCGGCGAAAGCCCCCTGGGCCCACGCCTCCTCGACCCTGGGATGCGGCCCCATCAGCCACACCTGGTCCTGGAGCCCCAGGGAACCCACCAGCCTCCCCAGCGCACCGCGTCGGCTGCCCCGGCCGTAGATCCGCAGCGTCCAGTCCGGGAACTCCTCGCTGACCATGGAGAACGCCTGGACGAGCAGGTCGTGCCGCTTGCTGGGGGCCAGCCTGCCCGCGGAGACGATCGTGCGCGTGTCGTGCCCGTTCACGGTGAAGGGAGGCGCGGGTACCGAGTTGGGAATGGAGAGCAGCCGTACCCCCGGCAGCGGCATCCGCGCCGCGTAGGTGCGCGCGTCCGCCTCGGTGACGGTGACGAAGGCGTCGAGGTTGGGGTACTCGGCCGCCATGACCCGGCGCAGCTCCTCGGAGTGCTGCTCGTAGGTGAGGTGCTCCTGGCCGACCTTGAGGACCCGGCCGGGCGCGGCCCGCGCGATCACCACGTTCAGACCGGGCCGTGTACCCACGACCACGTCGGCGTCGGTGGTGGCCAGGTACTCCTCCAACCGGTCGTCGGTGAGGCGGCTGTGGGTGTCCCCCCGGCCGTCCTCCACGGGGAAGAGCAGCGGCGGCAGCCCGGCCCGTTCCGATCCCTCGTACAGCGGGCGCCCGTCCACGCCGGTCGGACGGTCGTCCTGCTGACGGATGTCGACCAGCGGACGCAGGCTGACCTGCGCGGGGACGGGGAGGACGGGTTCGGCGCGGTGCCGGAACACCGAGACGATCTCCACCTCGTGCCGGGCGGACAGGGCCGCCGCCTGGTTGGCGACCGTGCGCACGGTGCCACCGATGCCGTACATGTCGTTGATCAGATAGGCGATCCTCATCGAGCCCCCATGTCCTCGGTACCGCCCGCGCGGTGTGCGTGCGGGGGCGGCCCCGGCCCCGTCCCCCTCACCGAACCGGGCCCACGGCCAGGGACTCGGTGGGGATTGAGGCATCAGGTTATGGGCGAAATGGCCTCAAAAGTCCTAATCTGACCCGAGCTGTCCAAAGGTTTGCCGCCATCTGTGGGTGTTTTGCGGCGGTTCCACACGAACGTGGGAGATCCGCTCCCCCGCCCCCGGCAAGGGGAGCCGTTGACGGGGCGGAGGAGCGGTGGTGGGAGACGGCACGGGTCGGTTCCGGGGAACTCGTCGGGCGGGTGCTCGGAGACCCTCCAGGCCCGAGCACCACCCCGACCGACCCAAACCGGGCGGGGCCCGCCCCCCGCGTCGGTGCCGTCTCCTGGTCCGTGGGTGCCGGAGGGGGCGCACCACCCTCGGCGCCGAACGTGGGATTCGACGACCACCGCTCGGTGGTCGGCCCACCCACGACGTCGCGTCAGGAGCAACGCGACGTTGGTTGTGAAGGACACTCTGCCGGAAGATCGCGGGGCTCCGGCGGGCTTCCGGTGGCCGAATCCGGCCACCGTGAGGAAACGGCAGGTCGCGCAGGGTGAGAAATCCCAGGGAAGCACGCCCGGCCCACGGGCGTGCGTTCGTCTAGTACGTGCCGGTGCTCTGCCAGTACCGCCAGGCCGTGCACGGGGATCCGTACTGCTCCTGGATGTGCCCCAGGCCCCAACTGATCTGCGCGGACGCGCTCTGGTCGAACCCCGAGGGCAGAGACCCGTGCTGCGCGGCGTTGAAGCCGACGATCCCGCGCGCCCCCGTCGTCGGGTCGACCAGTCCCGGGTCCCAGTTGGACATCGATCCCCAGAGACTGTCCAGGCAGGTCCACTCCTGGTCGGTCCAGTTGTACGGCTCGGCGGCCGCCGCCTGCATGCCGAGGTTCTTGTTGTCACTGGCGTTGGAGTTGCCCGAGCCCCACTCGAACTGCTCCGGCTCCTCGGGGCGGTCCTCGTCCACCCACGTCCGGTCGCCGCAGCCGGGGCCGTTCACGACGCACACCATCTGCCGGACGCCCTCGTTGAAGGTGGAGCTCATCCCGGAGGCGTAGACCGTGGTGATGATCAGCGCGGCCAGGACGATCGTCGCCCCCATCTCCACGAAGGCCGCTCCCTGGTCCCTGCGGCCCTCCCGGGCGGGCCCGGCCCAGCGCGGGAGCCCCGGTCGCCGAGCGGACATCCGAGGCGGGCGGTCACGCCCGTCCGAACGGTTGGGGGGCCGGCTGGAGGAGGGACGGCGCGTGTCCCCGAGCTCGGGACGGTGAGGGGTGGTCAACTCCGCCTCCAGAAGAGTCCAGGAGCGAACGTGGGGGCAGTTCTCAGGATAGGGGAGTCCCTGTGACCCGACGCGAAATCGATTCCCCGCTTCCGGGAACGGGAAGGTCGCGCTGATCAGGAGACGGGGATTCCCTCGATGGCGTCGAAGCCCGGTATCTCCAGGTCGATCTCGTCCACGTCGACGGGAACGGAGTACATCGACCAGTAGGCGACCTTCTCACCCGGATCAATGGTGGCCTTGAAATCCAGTGAGACGTTCCCCGAACAGAGGCAGTCACCCTCACTGTCCATGAGCGGGTGGAATCTCCGGCGCTCGTCGGTCGAGGTGATGGTCACACCGGAGAACGAGCTCGGGTCGTCGTACATGTAGGACGTTCCGGAGGGCCAACTGAACGTGGTGGGAGCGTCCCCTTCGTTCTCGATGCTCCAGGTGACGGAGAGAAGGTTCCCGGACTCGTTCCTCTCGACGGTGTGCGCCTCAGCCGAGAGGCCAGCGCTGATCGCCTCGTTGGAATCCGCCGTTCCGTGGGAGTCCAGGCTTTCGGTCAGCGGGGCCGGAGAAGCGAGGACGCTCGAAGCAGTGGTGAGGGGAAGGGTCAGTACCAGTGCGGAGATCGCTGTGGTTCGAAGTTGCCGGTTCATCGGTCCCCCTACTTCTCGAACGTGACACTGACTCGGCGGTTGCGTTCGCGGCCCTCTTCAGTGGTGTTGTCGGCGATGGGGTCGGCGGAACCGTGCCCCTCAACCGCGAAAGTGACACCCTGTCGAGTGACCAGGTCGTTCAGCGCGGACTCCACACTTTCCGCCCGTTCCTTGGAAAGCGGCAGATTGACCGAGTCGTCTCCGGTGTTGTCGGCGAAACCGTCGACCGAGACCTCCGCGGAATCCGCGTCGTCGATCTCCTGGGCCACCTGCTCCAGGATCTCCTGTGCCTCGTCGCTGAGATCGGCGCTTCCAGTTCCGAACAGGACGTCCGAGGAGAGAATGATGCTGACTTCGTCCCCGCTTTCCGTACGTCCGGTCTGGTCCTCTTCGAGACTGTCGGAGATCAGGGTGAGATCAAGGATGCGAGGTTCACCCAGATTGCTCTGCTCGACTGACTCCGAGACATCGCTGATGGGGATGTCGAAGAACGGGGACGTCAGGGGTGTGGTGACGGTCATGCTGTCCAGTTCGCCCTGGTCACTGGGGAACATCACCCAGAGAGTCTCCGTGGATCCGCTCTCGATGGGTCCGGACAGGGTGTCGCAGAAACAGCTTCCGTCGCTTTGATCATGACTGAGGTAGCGCTGCTGGTTCGCGGAGTCCAGGAGGCTGATCTTGCTGCCGGTGCGCCGGTCGAGGTCCTCAGCCAGGCCGAACCCGACGTCGAAGCTCTCCTCGGACTTGTTGGTGATGCTGAGCCGTAGGCGCAGGAGCTCGTTGTCCAGTCTCTCCAGCGCGTTGACGTCGATCTGGAGATCCGAACCGATCCCGGTTGACGTCGTCACGGAACTCGCGAGAATCTCGGGTTGACCGTTCTCGCCTTCCGGCTGAGAGGGTGGACCTCCGCCCGCCTCAGCGGGATCCCCTTCGCCGCCATTCGGTGACTCCTCCGACGAGACGACACAACCCGAGGAGACGAGCAGGAGCAGAGCCGTGCCCAAGGCTGCCCAGGCGGGAGTCCTCGCCTTGGGCGACTGGCTGCTGGGGGACAAGGTCTTCCCGTCTCTCTCTCGCCTGCGTCGCGTCGTGCTCGTGGTGTCGACTGCTGTTGAGTCTGCAAGCCCTGTCTACGGCGGCGGCCCCGCGAAGATTCCGTCGATGGTGGTGATCACACCCTGCGCGATGCGGTTGCCGATCCCGGCGTTCATGATGACCACGGCCACGAGTGCGACGAACACCAGGATCGCCCCGTACTCGACGAAGCCAGCGCCTCGGTCGCTGCTCCGCTCGGCCCTGGGCAGGGCGAGGGAGCTGAGCTTGACCCAGACCTGGTGCGTGAGGTTCACGGGGTGACTCCTTGGGGAACAGGGGCTGCGACTTCGGTGCTGCCGACGCGTTCGCCTGGTTCGTGGGGCGGGGGAGGGGTGGCGTTGACGGCCCGCTCGTCCACGACTGCTTCGAACGTGGTCATCGCGAACACCTCCTCACGGGTCTGACGGATCCGGGTCCGCGCATGGCGGTGCCCTGAACCTGTGCCCCTCCACTATCGGACATCACGCGGTGTCCTACCCCAGAGTCTGGCCGGATGTGGCCAGATCGTTTCCGGGTGCGTTTCGGGCGCTGAGCTCTGCCCACAACCCCTTCACGGAGGAACGCACAGGTGAGGGGTGATCCCCAGGGGTTCCCTCGCATCACTGGGGGCATCGGTTGCCACCCGTCGCTCGCCTTGCGCCCCTTGACAGGGGGTCGGACAGTGTGCGTCTGCGGCCGAACTCCCCCTGAGGAAGGAAGGCCCAGGCCAGGGGCCGTGTCGGCGCCATGGTGTTGAATTGTCCAGTTCTCGAATGCCCTACCCCCGGATTCGCCCCCTGCCCCCCAGTGACCCCTCACCGCCGCACCCCCCGCTTCAGCTGATCCTCCCGGCCGGTCCTCGGCCGACCCGTCAGAAAGGCCCGAACCTTGGACGCCACGGTGCTCATCCCCATCCTCGGGGCCCTGCTCGGCCTGGCCATCGGTGTGTTCCCCCTCGTCAAGGTGTTCCACGCGTACCGTTCGATCGGCGCCGCGATCGCGTCCGTTCCCGTTCCGACTCGACGGCCGCGACCGGAGGAGCTCACCCCGAGCGAGCTCGCCCACCTCGTGGGTGGGGCCACCCGAGTCGGCGAGGTCGTCCTCATGGACCTCTTCCTCTCGGGTCGCGTCCGGCGTCAGACCAGGGGCGGGTTCTTCACTCTGGTGGGTCCCTCCAACGCCTACGTCACCGAGAAGGACCAGGTCCGCCGGGACATCGTCAAGGCCTTCAAGGACCGCACCGGCCTGACCGCGCGGGGAATGATCCGGACCGCCACCTTCAGCCGGGGCATCGACCGGGTCCGGGAACGGCTCGCGGAACGGCGTCTGATCGCCCACTCCGGCGAGCTCACCAAGGCTCTCGCGGACTTCCACGACGGCGGCTGGATCGCCCAGAAGCTCTCCCTCGTGAGCGCCGGGCTGCTGATCGGCGGGGTGGTGCTGGTGACCGCCTACGAACAGAACGGGTGGACGGTCGCGATGATCGTGCTCGGCGGGGTCCTCTCGGTGCTGAACGGGCTCACCTCCGGGCTGTACCTGGCGCGCGGCGGTCGGAACGTCACCACCAGGACCCCCGCCGGTACGGAAGTGCTCGTGGAAGCGGAGCGGACCTACTCCGCCGGCCGGGTCGAGGAGCGTTCGATGGTGCGTGAGGTCGCGCTGCGGCACGTCGCGGTGATCGGACTCGGCCGGATGGGCCGCGAGGGCGGGCAGCGCGGGCGCGGAGTGGACGGCTCCGGCGGCGACGCGGTGCGGGTCGTGACGGACTCTGGTTCGGCGCGGCTGGTCGAGGAGCCCGCGGGGAGGGTCGGGGAGCGGACCCCGGAGCCCAGGGAGGGGTTCGAACTGGACTGGGGCAGCCTGTGCGAGTTCGCCGGACTCTGCTCGGTGGGTGGTCACTCCGTCAGCTCGGACGGTTCCGGCTCCCACGGTGGTTCCCCGAGCGGCGGCCTCTTCGACGGGGGTTCCGGTGACGCCTCCGGCGGTGGTGACTCCGGGGGCGGTGACGGAGGCGGTGGTGGCGGCGGGGACTGACGTCCGGACAGGCCCCTACACCGCCGACGGTCGCTCCGCATCCGCTTCCCAGGAAAGGGGTGAACCGCCGGAGTGGGGGTCCGGCGTAAGAGAATGCAGGGGGAAGCGAGGTGTGTGGGGTGCCACGACGGTGTGCCTGGCTCGGGGGCCCGAGGGGACGGTCCCGGCGCCCCGATTCCCGAGTCCGCCCCGGCCCTGTTCCCGCCTGGATGATCCCTACCGATGGCCTCCGAACCGACCCGGCTCACCCCAGTAAGGAGTTCCATGACTCCGGCACCAGCGGAACCAGAGGCGGGAGAGTGGTTTCGCCGCTACTTCGCCCCCGAGGAGCTGGACCGGCTCGAGCAGTTCCCGGTCCGCATCCCCACAGGCCACGAGTTCGGACTGCTGGGCCTGCTCGGCGCCTGGCACACCCACGTCCGAAGACTGCGGGAGGATCTGCCCCTCCCGGACGCGGCCCCCTCCGCGTGCGGTGTCCACGACCTCGTCACCGCGCTCGTCCTGCGTGACTTCGTGGACCGGGGGGTCGCCACCCTGGGCTCGGAACGTACCGCCAGCGTGGACGCCGCCCTGGCCGACATCGACGCGCGTTTCCGTTCCCTCACGGAGGAGGACGACGCCGGTCTGCTGGCCCTGGCCGAACCCGAGGCGGAGGTCCGGACCGACGAGCAGTGGTGGTGGAGGCGCATCCCGTTGAGCGGCCCCGCGCGCAGGGAGCTGGACCGCGCGGCCGCCCGTGAACAGGACGGCCGTGGACAGGACGGCCGTGAACGCGCCGAGAGGGGTTGACCGAACGCGTGGGCGGCCCGGGCACCGATGCCCGGGCGTGATGTGGGGCGGGGTCCTGACGACCCCGCCCCACCCCTGTCACCGGAGGAAACGGTTCCGGATCCTGCCTGATCCGGTCCCGCACCCTTGACCAGTACCCCCGGTCAGGGTTCCGTGCCGACCTCAGCTCCCGTCGGGCGCCGCCAGGCCGCACGCGTCGGCCAGCAGTTCGTAGGAGCGGAAGCGGGCGGTCTTGTCGTAGATCATCGAGGAGATCATCAGCTCGTCCACACCGGTGTCGGCGACGAACTGGTCGATCCTGCTCCGCACGGTCTCCTGGGAACCGACGAAGGAGTAGCGGAGCATCGCGCTCGTCTGCTCCTTCTCGCCGGGACGCCACATCGTGTCCATGGCCGAGCTCCGGACCGGGGGCTGGAGCAGTCCGCGCGCGTTGCGCATGATGCCCAGGAAGGCCTGCTGCTGCGAGGTGAACAGGTCCTTCGCCTCCTCGTCCGTGTCCGCGACGACCACGTTGATCCCGGCCATGGCGTAGGGCTTCGAGGCCTGTTCCGAGGGGGCGAAGTCCTCCCGGTAGGCGGCGAGCGCGTCGTAGAGCGCACTCGGTGCGAAGTGCGACGCGAAGGCGTACGGCAGCCCCAGGTGCGCGGCGAGCTGGGCCCCGAACAGGCTGGACCCGAGGATCCACAGGGGCACCCGCAGGCCCTCGCCCGGAACGGCGCGCACCGGCTGTCCGGGGCTCGCGGGCTCGAAGAGGGACCGGAGCTCCTGGACGTCCTGCGGGAAGGTCGAGGAAGCGGAGTGGTCACGGCGCATCGCCCGCATGGTGCGCGGGTCCGTTCCGGGAGCACGTCCCAGACCGAGGTCGACGCGTCCCGGGTAGAGGGACTCCAGCGTGCCGAACTGCTCCGCGATCACCAGCGGGGAGTGGTTCGGGAGCATCACGCCGCCCGAACCCACCCGGATGGTGGAGGTGCCCTCCGCGATGAAGCCGAGCGAGACCGAGGTGGCGGCGCTGGCGATGGCCCGCATGTTGTGGTGCTCGGACAGCCAGAAGCGGGTGTAGCCCCACCGCTCCAGGTTCTGGGCGAGTTCACGGGCGTCACGCAGGGCCTCGCCGGGGGTGGAGCCCTCGACGATGCTGGCGTGGTCCAGGACGGACAGGGCGGGCCCCGCCCCCGATGCCCCGGTCTTCGTGGCCCCGGTGTTTTCCGTCATCTCAGTTACCCCCACTGGCCTGAATCGTTCGATGATCGACGAACATCGAACAGTGACGGTACACTCGCCGCTGAACGCACACCAAATCCTGATCGCGGATGGGCTCGGCCGCGGGGCGGGGTCGGGTGGGACGGTGCGGCCCCCGGGCGGACGCGCGGAACGGCTGTGTGGCAGAGGAAGCGGAGGTGGGGTCTTGGTTCCCAAGGGGACGGCGAAGGGGCGCGAGCATCCGGCCCTGTCCGAAGTGGATCTGGTCACGGTGCTCTCCGCGCTGGCCGAACCCACCCGGATGCGGATCGTGTGCATGCTCGCGGAGTTCGAGGGTGAGCGGGCCTGGAAGGACATCGACCTGCCGATCGCGCAGTCGACCCTGAGCCACCACCTGAAGATCCTCCGCAACGCAGGGCTGATCCAGAACCGGACCGAGGGCACGCGCTGCTTCGTCTCGCTGCGCGACCAGGAGCTCGACGGGCGCTTCCCCGGCTTGCTGGAGACCGTGCTGAGCTGTCGGGACGCGCACTAGGGCGGGCTTCCCGCAGGCCTTCGCCGGTGACGACGGAGTCGCCGTCGGCACGATCGGCGGCAGGGAGCGTCTCCGGCGCGACGACGCGCCGGGGTCGGGCCCGTGGCCGTTCGAGCTCCACGGGTTCGGCGAGGGACGGCCTGGTGGTCGCGAGCGCCCCATGATCCGGAGGACACGCCTCGCCGCGGCCCGGCGGCGCGAACACCTCATGTCTTCACTCACGCAGGCGCAACGAAGCCCGGTCACGCCGAGTTCCCGTCCGGGTTCGGTTTCTGGGCGGAACGCCTCCGCCAGCGGAGCGGCGACGACCACCCGGGGGTCGTATGCGGGATCCGGGTGAGGGCTCGACACCGGGCCGCTTTCGTGGGATGAGCTCGGCTGTGGAGCGGTCGTCACGAGTCGCGGCCCCGGTCGCCGTCGGCTCCCTGTGAGCCGACACGATCCGGGGCCGCGCCTGAGGTTGGCCTCCGCTCCCGTGTCTCCCCCTGACACCGGGAGGGGAGAGTGCCCCCCTTTTTTCCTCATGGTTCGGGGCCGCGATCCCTCTGTTCCCCTTTTCCCCCCGGTGGCTTTGTCGCCCGGAGGCAACAGAGGGCTGGGGCCCCTTGGTGGCGAAGGGAGCATTCACGTGCTCGGTGAACGTGAATTCCCCCGAATCCCCTGCCACCTGGGCGGGTGAGAGTGTTTCTTGGCGGAAGTTCCCCCTAGATCGCAACTTCCACGAAGTCACTCCCCATCGAACTCGCGCCTCTCCCGTGTGACGAACGGGAGAAAGCGAGATCCCGCAGGTGCACTCTATCGCTTCGCGCAACCATTCTGTCCATCCCCGGGAGCCTCGTTCTGTGGTGAACGAGAACCCACCCACGGGCCCCGGGAACGAAAGGACGCACGGAACGTCGAGTGCATGGCGCGGACGCCAGGACACGCGCTGGCATCGGGCTCGAAGCCAGCGCCGACCGGGCGACCGACGGTCTGAGTATGCCTGAGATCGAGGGTGCTCCGCAGCCGTTCCGCGGCAATTTCTCGAACTGATTCTCCGACCTGGCTGAGTGGCGCACTCAGGGTGGTCATTGGCGGGGTCCGGATTGGTTCGGGTCGGAGCCGCGTGCCGTCTTTTGTAGGCGGTTTGGTGTCTAAAGTCATCGCTTGGCGGAAACCGGACACCCTCGTAACAACGGTTTCGGGGGTGTCCGCTCCCTGGGAGCCCTTGTGGATTCAGGAGGCCCCGTGGCGCGAGGACGGGGCCTCGGCCGCCACGGGGTCGGCCGCGCGACGGCCGGGGCTCCTGGTGGCCGCTGGGGGCCTCGGGGGCGTTCTTCGACCTGAAGGGAGACATCGACTGTTGTCTCGTTCGGTGGGTCGACTGTCCGGTTTTCCCTCGTGGGGGCGTGGGACTGGCTGAGGAGGGCGGGGCTGCCGGGGGGATCCGCTGGGTCACGCGACGGTGGGGCGGAGGGGACCCCAGGGTGAAGGATGCCCGGGGCGGGCTGGGCGGGGCGGTCCTCCCTGGAGGCGAGGACGAGTCGGTACGACTGCCGCCCTCCCGCTGCTCCGGAAGGTGGGGTGGCGGTGGGGGGAATTCCCGCCCTGCGGACGGGCCGTTGGTGGCGCGTGGCGGGAGGCGACGACCGGAGGGATGCCGACGGGGTGCCGCCGTGCTTTCCCGTGTGTTTCTCCGGAGGAATGCGAATGGACGATTCCAGGAAATGGAGCGTCGTTTCGCAGGGGAATGGAGTGGCCTCGGCGGTCGGTGCGGGACTCCGCCGAGGCCGCTGGTGGTGGGGGTGTGGCAGGGGAGGGCGGGACGGGCTCGGGGCGTCACTCCGGTGCGAAATCATGAGTTCTATGCGAGTCGCGCATGAAGTGGACCGTTCCGGAACCGTCGGCCCCGAATACCCCGGACGGTGCCTCCTCCGGAACGGGGGTTCATCGGTCAGTTCCGGTCCCGGGTGAGTCGGAGGAAGCCACCACCCTGTCCCACCACCAGTCCGAGGTTGGCCAGAGCGTAGGTCCACCACAGCCAGGCGAGGCCACCCGCCGAGGCCACGGGGAACGCGGCCAGGGCCAGCAGCCCGAAGCACACCGCGAAGGTGTACAGGGTCGGGGCGGTGCGTCTGAGGGCGAGCAGCCCCATCCCGGGCACGGCCTGCACGCCGTCCGCGAGAACGACCACGAAGACGACCGGTACCAACCCGATGACCAGCGCGGAGACGGCCCGGTCGGGGGTGAGGACGCCGACGGTCGGGCCCGCCGCGACCCAGAGCAGAAGCATGCTGAGGGCGATCACCGGCAGGGCCAGCGTCAGTCCCGCGACCAGTGCTCTGCGGACCTCGCCGAACCCCGAGGCACTCTCCCCGGGAGACTCGGCCGCCCGCGCGGCACGGGCCATGAAGGGGACCGCGGCCTGGCCGACAGCGGTCGCGGGGAGGAAGACGAAGGTCACCAGGGTCACCATCACCTGGTGGGCGGCGGCCTCGGTGGTGCCGATCCGTGCCACCGCCATGGCGAGCAGGCCCAGCACGCCGAACTTGATCAGCATCGTCGACCCCATGGGGAGTCCGACCCGGGCGATACGCCAGACGCCGGACCAGTCCGGTCTCCACGCTCCGGGAGACCGGGTGGTCAACGCGGTGCCGCGTCTCAGCAGGACGTGGGCCAGCGCGGTGGTCGTCAGGGCGGTCAGGAGCATGGCGAGGCCGGCGCCGGCGATGTCCAGACCGAGGGCCAGCACCAGTGTGGGGATCAGGACCACGGACGAGGCGGTTCCGACGAGGCCCACGGCCATGGCCTGTTTCGACCGCCCCAGGCCGATCAACAGGACCGTGGCGCAGGACTGGAAGGCGTTGGCGAGCAGCGCCAGCGCCATCAGCTGGGGGAAGGGGCCGAAGGCCGCCACGGTCTCGGCGGGTGCTCCGATCAACCGGGCGACCAGGGGAACCGACGCCACCACGGAACCGCCGACCAGGCCCAGGCACAGGGACAGCCAGAGGGAGTCACGCAGGACCGGGGCGAGGGCGGCGGGGTCCTCGGTGTTCCGCGCGACGAACGGCATCGAACCGCGCAGCGCGCCCTGGACGACCATCGAGGCGGGGTTGTACAGGGCGATGGTCAGGGAGTAGGCGGCCAGGACCGTGGTGCCGGTGTGCCCCAGCACCCCCGCCGTGACGAGGGTGCCGAACACCGTGGCGACCATGGAGAGGTAGAGGGGGAGGGCCTTTCCCGCGATGGCGCCGACCAGCCGGGAGAAGGAGGGGCGGGGCTCCCGTGGGTGCTCGTTCGTGGTCGCGTCCCTCGGCGGGTCCGCCGAGGGCGGGGACGTGCCGCCGGACTCGGGGGTGTGGTCGGCGGGGTGCTGCGCGGTGTTCCTGGCGTCGTCGGCCATCGTCTTCTCCGCGGGGAAGTGGGGGCGTCGAGCTGTCAGCGGGAGTTCGTGACGATTCTGCGGGACCCTCCGCACCCTCCGCGTGGCCGGGCCAGAGGGTGGAGCTGCCCCGGGGTCGTGGCCGGGGTGGTTGACGGTGGATTGCACCGATTTCCTCTCCTTCCCATAACGTCCTCACCCACCGTGTCCGCCACCGGTGCCCCTCGGGGTGGTGGCGTCGGGCGGCGCAAGGACGTCCCGACGACCGCCACGATCCTTGGTGAACAGGGCTTACCGACCCGCGCTCCAAGGTGCGGGCGCGTGATCGCGCAGGGCGGGGCATGCGTTGTGAGCGGGTCCCGTTCGCGCGGAGAACGGGGGGATCACTGTGTCGGCTCCCTCACGAATTAGGTAGGTTCGCAGAACAACGGGATCGAATGTGCTATCCCGGCACAGCCCACCACAACCGTCCCTGATGTGTGGAAAGCTGCCCCCAATGGACTTCTCCCTCCCTGATCCGCCGCCGAACGTCAACCCCCTGACCGACGGTGACCCGCTCCAGGTGGGCGGCTACCGCGTCATCGGACGTCTGGGCGCCGACGGTGTGAGCACCCTGTTCGCCGCCGTCTCCCCCGACCACGAACCGACCGCCCTCCGGATCGCGGGCCCCGGGTGGGACGCCCTCGCCGTCGATGGGACCCCGACCGCCGAGCGGAGCGACGGCGTGTGCGCGGTGGGCGTACGCGACCTCGGGACACACGAGGGACGGCCGTGGTCCGCTATCGAGTACCTTCCCGGACTCGGTCTGCGTGAGCACGTGCGGCTGCACGGCCCCGTCGGCGGCGACGCCCTGCTGGCGCTGGCGGCCGGCATGGCCGAGGCGCTCGCCACCACCCACGCCACGGGTGCCGTGCACGGTGACCTGCGCCCGGAGAGCGTGGTGTCCTCGGCGCGCGGGCCCCGCGTGCTCGACTTCGGGATCGCCCGCCGGATCGACGACACGGCCTCCGTACAGAGCGGGACGAGCCTGGGCTGGCTGTCCCCGGAGCGCTACGACGGCGCACCCGCCACACAACGGTCCGACGTGCACGCCTGGGCCTGCCTCGTGGTGTTCGCCGCCACCGGGGAGCCGCCGTTCGGGGCCTCCCCGGCCGGGCACACCCCGGGACGGGTGCCGGGACAGATCCTCTGGGAGATGGCCCGCCGCACCCGCGAGGCGCGAGTCGATCTCAGGGCGCTTCCGGAGGAGCTGCGTTCGCTGCTCCTGCGCGCCTTCTCCCCGGATCCGGAGTTGCGTCCCTCCGCCGAGGACGCCTACCTGGAGTGCCTGCTGATGCTCGGCATCGACGAGCAGTCGACCGCCGACACCTGGCCCGACCAGCTCCGCGCGCTCATCGCGCGGCACTGGCCGATCCCCGACCTGAGCTGGCACGACCCCGAGCGCTGGGTCCGGTCCGCGCACGCCTTGGCCCAGGCTGCGGCGGGGACCGGTGACGGGGGAGCGGAGACCGGAGCGGTCGCGTCGGTCGACGGAGCCACCGCCTCCGAGGGGGCCGCGGTCGGCCCCGGAACCCTCCGGGATGACACGACCCTCGGAGGCGGCGCCGAGACGGGTGCCGACGACGAGGAGTGGGGGCCGGAGGCCGCCGCGGAGGCGTACGGGCACGCCCTCCCCGCTCCGACGGCTGACGGCCCCGGGGCCCCGCCCGGGGCGCGCGGCGCGGGCACGGCCGGGAGGGGCGGCGCGGACTACCTGTTCGGGCCCTCACAGACCGGAGGCCACGACCTGTCGGGCGTGGACAGCGGCGGGATCGACCTCGACGAGGACGACGGCGCCGGTTCCCGGGGCAGGGTCGGCCTCTGGCTCGCGGTGGGGGCCGCCGGAATGGTCGCGGTGCTCGGGGGCGGTTACCTGCTGGTCAACGCCCTGAGCGAGTCGCCCGCCGACACCGTGGTCTCGGAGGGAGCCGCCGAGGAACCGGCCGCGTCCGAGGACGAGGAGGAGACCGAGGAGGGGGCGGCGGCCCCCACCGAGCTGCCCTGCGACGACGCCGAGCGGAGGGGAGCCCAGAGCGAACACGCTCCCTGGCGCCCCTTCACCACGGACACCGTCTCGCCGGACTCGTACGCCCCGCTCCTCGTCCCGGGCCCCGAGGGCGAGCCGAACACGAGTCCCGACGTCTGGCCGTTCGTCTCGCCGCTGGACCACGACACGATGGACTTCGGTCTGGTCACCCCCAGTCTGGAGGCTTTCCCGGTGATGAGCGTGTGCATGACCGGCGCACGGGACACCGGCGCGGGGGTCGAGTTCACGGCGGAGCTCACCTACCACCCCACCGTGGGCAGCCACCGTGTGTACGAGGAGGACTTCCTGGCCCTGACGCCCCTGGACCCCGAACTGAACGGGGGGATCGACAAGGAGACCGTCAGGGGCGGGAGCGGCAGTGAGCTGGGACAGCCGATGACCACGCTCACGGAACTCAGCCCGCAGCACCCGTTCGCCGAGATCACCGTGCTGCTCCCGGGAGCCCCCGAGCGGGCGGGTGTCGCCTACCGTCCGTCCGAGTACGCGGGAGCCCTGGTGCACGACCTCAGCGGGCACTGCTACGACGTGGACGGCACGGAGGAGTGGCGGGACGGGAGTCGGCTGGGGTCGGGCTACTTCGCCCTGCCGAGCACCGTCCCCGGGGAGAGCGACATGACCCTGTGCCCGGTGGACGGGGCCCCCGGACAGGGCTGACCTCCGAGCTCCCGACCCCGCCTCACCGCCGCCCCTCCGGGGAGCCGGGCAGACGGGTGCGGGCGTAGGTGAGCCGGCGCAACAGCACCTCGGCCGGTCCGCGCAGGCCGCGACGGCGCGAGATCTCCGCGAGGGCCACGGTCAGCCCCCAGGTGAGTACGGCGACCAGAACCGCGCCGGAGGCGCTCGCGGTGGCGCCCAGGCCCAGGCCGTAGGGAGCGAACACCACGGTGAACACGACCGCCTGGGCCAGGTAGCAGCTCAGAGAACGCTCTCCCACGGCCGCGATCGCCGTGGCGATCGCGCCAGGGGAGCCGTCGCCGTCCCCGCGCGAGGTGGCCCGCTCGGTCAGCCACAGGGCGACCAGGGTGATCAGCGCCGCCCAGCCGGGCCCGCCCGCCCAGCCCGCGAGGTCGTGCACGATCCACAACGAGACCAGGACCTGAGGCTCCGGCTCCGGCAGGAACTCGGCGGTGACCAGGGCGTCCGGCAGCCCCGCGACCACCGCGACGCCCAGGCCCACGACGGCGGTGCGCACCAACAGGGTGAGGTGCTCCCGAGGGCGCTCCAGGATGCCCCGGCGGCCCGCCCACATCCCCACGAGCAACGGCGGCATCACCACCAGCACCAGGGTCACCGGCGTGTACAGGGTCCACTCCGCGAACCGTTCGGCACTGGCGGCGAGGAAGCCCGACTCCACGAGCGAGGGCACCGCCGACGCCGGATCAGTGTCTTTGGGGGAGGTGCCGAACGCGTCACCCAGGCCGAGCACGGTGTTCAGCGCGGCGGAGGCCAGGGCGACGGCGCCCGCGGTCCAGAGCAGGACGGCGTCCCGTGCGCGCAGGAATCCCACGAACAGCAGCAGACCGAGCCCGTACGCCCCGACGATGTCCACCGGCAGCAGCAGGACCCCGTGCGCCAGCCCGATCACCAGCATCCACAGTCCGCGACGGCGCAACACCACGCGGGCGTGCACCCACCCGCCGCCGGCGTCGAGGACCCGGCGCATGATCCACACGGTGCCGTAGCCGAAGAGCAGGGAGAAGAGCGGGATCGCCCGCCCGTTCACCAGCGTGCTCTGGACGAACGTCAGCACCTGGTCGGCGAGGGTGCGAACGGTGTCCGGATGGGTGAGGAAGAACTGGGCGTTGACCAGCGCGATGAACAGCAGCATGAAGCCCCGCGCGAGGTCGGGGGCGAGGGAGCGCCCGGGCCCGAGCACGGGCGGGGCGACGGCCGAGGGAGGACGGCGGGACGGGCTCATGTCGGTTCCTTCACGGGCGGAGACAGGGGGCGGGGCCGGTTCGGGGCCCGTCCACGAAGGTACGGAGCCGTGGACGCCGTTCCGATGGGGCCCTCCCGACTCTTCGGGTGGGTCCGTCCCCACCCGAACGAGCGCCTATGATGGTCGGGCGTCGCGTGTTTCCGGCCAAGAGCAGTGGGCCGGCCGGAGTACATGGAGGCGCCATGACCTGTTCGGGGAGCCATCGTGAGCACACACGTCGCGTACCGAATCTGATCGGCTGAGCCGTTCGCGGCGCCGGTGTGACGCCGCTGTCGAGACCCTTCCCCCTCGGGCCCGGTGAGAGACCGGGCCGTAGGAGTCCGAGCCGCTGCCCCGCCCCGACCCGGCCGTACACCCGCCGAACCGGTGCACCTGGCACCACCTTCCGGCGGACTCCCCGAGCCCCTTCCGGCCTGACGGCCACCCGGTGCCCTGCCCTGACCGCACCCGGAACCGAGCGCGACATCCGCGCCCTCGGGGACGTCCGCCTCCACGACCAGTGAGAGGACCGTCCCTTGACGGAGATCGACGACAGGAACACGAACGAGGAGAACACCGGCGGCCCGGACCAGCCGCCGGCCGGGCCCCACCAGAGCCCCGAGCCCAGGGTGAGCCCCCTGAACGCACCGGTGGTGGCGGAGTTCCGCGCCAACGGCGGCCGTGTGGGCGGCCCGTTCGCCGGCGGGGACCTGCTGCTGCTCACGACCACGGGGGCACGCTCGGGTCAGCGGTACACGAATCCGCTCGGCTTCGTGCGGATCGAGGACCGCGTCCACGTGGTGGGCTCGGCCGGGGGCTCTCCGAAGGACCCCGACTGGTACCGCAACCTGCTCGCCCACCCCATGGTGACCGTCGAGATGCCCGGAGACGAGGCCCGCGAGTCCATCGCGGTCCCCTTGGCGGGCGACGAGCGCGACCGGATCTTCCGGGAGATCGTCAGCCGCCATCCGGGGTACGGCGACTACCAGGACCAGGTGGAGCGCCGTATCCCGGTGGTGGAGCTCCAGCCCTCGCCCGAGCTCGGCTCCGGTGAGGTGCGCGACCTCGCGGACAAGCTGCTCCAGATCCACGCGTGGTTGCGGGGTCAGCTCACCAACGTGCGCGCGGAGGCCGAGCGGTACCTGGCCGAACGCGACGCCGCGTCGACCGCTCCGCCGGTCGGTCTCAACCTCCAGATCCGGCAGCACTGCCTGGCCTTCTGCGAGTCCCTGCACTTCCACCACACCAGCGAGGACTCGATGTTCCCGGCGCTCGCCGAGGGGTACCCGCACCTGAGGGAACCGGTCGAGCGCCTGGTGGAGGAGCACCGGGTGGTCGACCGGGTCCGGGCCGAGCTGGAGGGCCTGCTCGCTGACGTGCGCACCGCCGACCCGGTGCGGTTCATGGCGGAGCTCGACCGGCTGACCGAGGAACTCGAGGCCCACCTGGACTTCGAGGAGGAGGCCCTGATCCCGACGCTGTCCGGGATCCCCTTCCCGCCCGCCTGAGCCCGAGGACGTGCGGCGCCCCGGGGACCGCCCGCCGGTCCCCGGGGCGCCGCGCCACCAGCCGCGACACGGTCCGGGAGGCCGGTGGCCCTACCCTCCGAGGAGGGTGCTCAGTTCGATCTCGGTACCCAGGAACATCGAGCCGATGATGAGGATCAGCAGACCCGGGAGCAGGGTCGCGGCGGTCACCATCGTCACCCTCGGATTCAGACGCTGGGCCTTGCGGCGCATGTACTGGGCGTCGGCCAGGCGCATGTCCCTGCTGATGTCCACCAGGGTGTCGCTCAGCGGCGCGCCCAGTTCCTCGGCCTGCTGGATGGCGGTGACGAACTTGCTGAGCGACTCGTTGCGGTTGCGGCGGCGCAGCGACTCGAAGGCCTCCCGGCGGGAGGTGCCCAGCTCCATCTGGTGGAGCGCGATGGTGAACTCGTCCGCCAGGACCCCCGGCATCGACACCGCCACCCGGGCGACGGCGGCGCGGAAGGACATGCCCGCGCTCACCGTCACCGCGAGCACGTCCAGGAAGTCCGGCAGCTGTGTCTGCACCTCGTCGGCGCGTTCCTGGGTCTGCACGTACAGGTTCAGGTCGGTCAGTCCCGCGAAGGCCAGTGCGAGGAGGGCGAGCAGCGGGCTGGAACCGGCCAGCAGCACCACGACCGTGAGGGTCCCGTAGATGGCGACCTCACCGACCTTGCGCCGCACGTAGCGTTCCGTGGTCAGGCCGTCCGGTCGCCCGGCCGCCTCGATCCGGGAGGAGACGGACGCCTTCGCCTTCTCGCTCATCGATCCCATCAGCGCCCTGGAGAAGGGGCGACCGATCCGCTCCGTGATCCGGTGCAGGAAGAAGGTGTCGTCGCTCTTGGTGGTCACCGGGGCGTTGACCGGATCGTCCACCGTCACCCGGGTCTGGGACTGGGTCAGGTGCAGGCCGTAGACACCGAGCAGCACGACCAGGGCCGAGGCGAGGCCGGCCGCCAGGGGGATCAGGAGCGGGAGGTTCATGGGGGTGTCCTTCGAGGTGCGGGCGGGGACGTGACGTGGGGGCGCTACATCTTGAACCGGGTGATGCGGGCGACCAGCACGAATCCGGTCGTGTACAGCGCGGCCACGACCAAGAGCACGGCGACCCCGGAGGCGGAGCTGGTCATCGTGCGCATGATCCCCGGTTCGATGCCGTTGATCAGGAACAGGGCACCCACCGACATGAACCCGAGCGCCCACACGGTGGAGGTCGTCTCACTGAGGATGGTGCTCACCTCACGCCGGGTCTCCTTGCGGCTCTCCAACGTGGAGGAGATGTTGCGCAGAGCCGTCACCAGCGATCCGCCGGACCGGGACGACACCAGCAGCGTGGACAACAGCACGCCCAGTTCACGGGAGGGCATGCGCTGGCGCAGGTCCGCGATGGCCTCCTCGAAGCTCGCGCCCAGCTTCATGGACTCCGCCATCCGGCCGAGCTCCTCCCCGGCCGGGCCGTCCAGCTCGTCGGCGGCGATGGCCACCGCCGTCGGCAGCGCGAGCCCGGCGGAGGTCGCGTTGCCCAGTACCCGTGCCAGGTCGGGCAGCTGGTTGGTGAACTCCTCCCGGCGCTTGGACTCGGCCCGGCGCAGATAGGAGAAGAACAGGAACGCCACGCCCGCGGCGGCCAGCAGGCCGAAGAACGGCGCGAGGACCTGCCACACGATCAGGACGGCCAGCAGCGCGCCGGACGCCAGCGCCACGACGAAGGTGGCCGGGCGCATGTCCGTGCCCGACCGCGCCATACGGCGAGCCAGCCGAGCGCCCCACTGGGTGCGCCGAAGCCAGGCGTCGAACCTGGCCATGGGCGTGGAGGCGGCGTACTCCGCCTGGTCCAGGGCACTGCGCGCGGCGATCAGCCGCCGTTGCTCGGCGCTGGCCACGAACTCCCACAGCGCCCACAGCGCCAGGATCAGAACCAGGGCGAGACCGCCGAGGATCGCCGGAATCTGCCAGTTCACCCGGTCTCCCTTCGGGCCGGTGCCGTCGGTCGGCCCGGCGTCGTACCTCGCGGGGGGAACGCCGTCGCGGACGTGGTGCGGGCCCTCAACGGCTGTCCCGGACGGGGTCGTCGGACACGACCCCGAACACCGCGGGGACGCTCTCCCCGACGTGGTGGATGCGACCGGCGACGTGGCGTGGCAGCGGGTGGTGCCGGAACCGCCCCTCGACGGTGCGGTCGGGGGTGGCCGGGAGCGCCGCGAACTCCATGAGCCGGTCCAGCCGGAACTCCTCGCGGCGACGCGAGGACACCACGGCGATCTCGTTGATCCGGCGGGAACCGTCCGGCCAGCGGCCCAGGTGGACGACCGCGTCCACCGCGTTGTTGATCTGGTCGCGGATCGCGTCGTAGGGGATGTTCCCGTCGCCCAGGGTGGCCAGGGTCTGCAGCCGGTGGATGGCGTCCTCGGCGGAGTTGGCGTGCACCGTCACCAGGGACCCGTCGTGGCCGGTGTTCATCGCCTGGAGCATGTCGACGGTCTCGGGGCCGCGGACCTCGCCGACGATGATGCGGTCCGGACGCATCCTCAGCGCGTTGCGCACCAGGTCACGGATGGCGATGCCGCCCCGGCCCTCGATGTTGGCGGGCCGCGACTCCAGCCGCACCACGTGCTCCTGCATCAGCTGGAGCTCGGCGGAGTCCTCGATCGTGACGATCCGCTCCTGGCTGGGCACGAAGGCCGACAGCGCGTTCAGGAAGGTCGTCTTCCCGGTGCCGGTTCCGCCGGAGACGACGATGTTGAACCGGGCGCGCACCATCGCGGACAGCAGAACCCCGGTCGCCTGGTCCAGGCTGCCCATCCGCACCAGTTCCTCGATGGGGTAGGGCTTGGGGAAGCGCCGGATGGTCAGGACCGGACCGGACAGGGACAGCGGCGGGATGATCACGTTGACGCGCTCGCCGCTGGGCAGCCGGGCGTCCACCATCGGTGAGGACTCGTCCACGCGCCGGTTGACCAGGGAGACGATCCGGTCGATGGTCTGGTAGAGCTGCTCCTCGCCGTTGAAGGCGGCGTCGATCCGCTCCATGCGGCCACCGCGTTCCACGAACACGTTGTCGGGGCCGTTGACCATGATCTCGGTGATGCTCTCGTCGGCCAGCAGCGGCTCCAGCACGCCCAGCCCCAGGGCCTCGTCCACGACCCGGCGGATCAGGACCGACCGTTCGCGGTCCGACAGCACCGGGCCCTCACGGGACAGGATGTGCCCGACGACCCTCTCCAGGCGGACGCGGCGCTGGGCGAGCGTCAGCTGGGTCAGGTCCTCCAGGTTGATCTCCTCCAGGAGGCGCCGACGCCAGTGCGTCACGCTGCCGCGGTCCGCGCGTTCCTCGACGCCGCGGTCCTCCTCCAGCCGGTCCTTCAGCCCCATGTCCCTCGTGTCCTCCCTAGCCGATGCCGTCCTGGTCGCGCGGGTTCCGCCCGCCTCACACGTTCGGCATGTCCACCCGTCGAGTCAGTGTCAGGTTCAGGTCCACCGACGAGAACACGATCGGCAGCGGGTGGGAGACCTCCACGAAGTACCCGTCGCTGTCGTTGGTCCCACTGGTGATGGTGGCGTCGTCCAGCCAGCCGGGCAGGGCCGTGCGGGCGGTTTCCTCGGCCCCGGTCAGCTGCTGGGTTCCGGCGGCCCGGGCACCCGCCCTGGCGGCGGACTCGATGCGTTCGACAGCGGTGAAGGCCAGGAAGACCTCCATAGCCACCACCACCGTGAACAGCAGGATCGGCAGGGTCGCGGCGAACTCCAGGATGGGTCCGCCCCGGTCCGAACGCGGGTGGTCGCCGAACAGCAGCCTCCGGAGGACGGGGGCCCGTGTACCGGGCTCCGTCCCCGCTCCGCGAGTGACCGGGCGGCCCGTCCCGGGAGCCCGGGATCCACGGCCGCGCGCGGTGGGAGTGCCGCTCAGGGGGACTCCACCCCCTCGGGTTCGGTGCCCCCGCGCGGGCGCACCTCCGTGACCACCCTGGCCTCCCCGGTGATCGGCCACGGAGCCGTCACACCCGGAAGGAACACCGGCATGTCCAGGCTCACCCGCGCGAACCGGTCGCCGTCGCGCTCGACGATCTCCGTGGTCAGCACGTCCTCACCGTCCCAGGGCGCCCGCACCCGCTTGCGCGCCTCCTCGTCGATGCGGGCCATGTCGTCCGGCGTGACGGAGGCCTGCCGGGCCGCCTCGGCGGCCCCGTGGGAGGCGTACATGGAGGTGACTCCGACCAGCAGCACCTGCCACACCAGGGCCAGTGCCAGCATCATGAACGGAACCATGGCCGCGAACTCCACGAAGATCGCGCCGCGGTCGTCTCCGGTGCCCCGTCTCCTCCCGGACTCCCGGTGGTCGTCAGCCACCGATCCCCCCTCCCGGGTGCTGGGGGCCCGGACCCCAGGGGGAGGGCCCGACCGGCCGGGGCTGGTGCCCGGAGGCCGGGTCCTGGCCCATGGCGTTGAGGAACCCGGACACGTCCCGGGTGGTCGGGCCGCCCGGCGGCTGCGGACGCGAGGCCAGCCCGGCCAGCCCCTGGGGGAGCCCGCCCGACGGGGTGGTGTGACCGCCCGGCCCGGTTCCCCCCGAGAGTGCGGTGGGGGGGACGAGCAGGTCCAGTTCCGACGCGAGCCGCGCGAAGGCCTTGCGCAGTCCCTCGTCGGTCACCTTCGTGGGGTCCCCGTTGTTCTCCCCGGGTTCCAGCGCCCGGTAGGCCGCCGGGACCGGTGTGCGCAGCACCTTGGTGCCCAGCAGCTGCTGGAGGAAGTCCGGCTGGATCTCGTTCTTGCGGCTGTGCCGGGTGACCAGGGAGTAGACGTCCTCGTGCGAGCGGATCTGGAGGCGCTCCCACATGGCCATCAGCCGCTGGGCGCCCCGCAGCGCGGGCACGTCCGGGGTCACCGTCACCACGGACCTGTCGGCCACCTCCACCGCCATCGCGGTCGCCTCGTTCATGGTGGAGCCGCAGTCCACGATCACCAGTTCGTAGCGGGACCGCAGGGCGCTCAGGATGCGGCGGGTGGCCCGGGCGGTGACGTCCTCGCCGCGCTCGCCGTGCTGGGGGGCCAGGAGCACGTGGGGGCCGCGCGGGTCCACGTAGAGGGTCTCCGCGAGCATCCCGGGGCTGATGTCGTCGGCGGCGTCCACGAGGTCCGTGATGGACCTGCGGTGCTGGAGGTTGAGGTAGGAGGGCAGGTCACCGGCTTGGAGGTCGAGGTCGACCAGGCACACCAGCCGGTCCCGCCGGGCCGCGGCCATCGCCAGGTGCACGGTGCAGGTGGTGGTGCCCACGCCGCCCTTGGCCCCGCTGAGGGTGACGATCCGGCCCCGCACCCCGGAGGCGGGCAGTTCCAGCGACGCCGACTCCAGGTGCCGGCGCAGGGTCCGCGACCACTCGGCGGCCTTGGCGACCCGGGTCTCCAGTTCGGTCGCCCCGGAGTCGGCCGGGACCACGCCCCGCGCTCCGGCCTCCATCGCGGCGGTGAAGGTGTCCGGGTCCATCGACGGCGAGACCAGCAGGATCGCCAGCTGCGGATGCCGGTGCGACAGGTCCCGGATGGTGTCGAAGACCGGGGCGGGGCCCAGTTCCCGGTGCACGAGGACCACGTCGAGGTCGGAGTACTCGCCCGCGGCGTTGATCAGGTCCGTGCTGGTGAGGCGGGACGAGACGAGGTCGGCCCCGGCCAGCTCCTCGAAGCGCGCCGCGATCACCATCTCCGTCTCGGAGCTGGGCATCCCCGCCAGGACTCGGAAGTTCACTGGTACTTACCCCTCATGCGGCGTGCGCCGCTGGTCGCTCTGGTCGCCCTGGCCGGTTCCGCCGGAGGCGTTCTCGAAGATCCCCTCGAAGTCACCGCTGCACACCTGGGTGTCACCGGGATCGCCGCCGTCCGCCGCGCTCACCAGCGCCATACGGAGCTTGGTCGCGAACTCCTCGGCGTAGGCGAGCTGGAGCGCGGTCTGCGGGTCGAGTCGGAAGGTCACCGGGACGACGCCCGTCACCCCGCCCGCGTCGGACTCCTGGCTGCGCAGTTCCCCGATGTCCAGGACCTCCACCTCGGTGACGATCCGTGTCGCGCAGGCCTCACCGTGGTCGCGAGCCTGGAAGGTGCCGTAGATGTCCACGACCGACCCCCGCTGGATCCTGCCGGCGATCCCGGTCTCGGCGCTGACCATGATCGCGATCTCGCGCTCGCCGGCGGTCAGGGTCGGCTGGGGCTTGACCATGCCGTGCTGGAGGATGGCCCCCTCGGTCAGGTGGCTGGCGGCCACCAGCTCCTGGCCCTCGGGGGTGTCGATCTCCTCGAGGTCGGAGATGAAGACCTCCGGGTCGAAGTACGACGCGGGTACCTCGACCGGGGCGTACGAGTCCTGGCCCAGGGGCTGGTTGGCGTCGACGTCCTCGACGAGTCTCAGGACGGTGGCGACCCTGCCCCCCTGGTCCTGCTGGCCGTTGACGTAGGTGAAGACGGAGGCGAACACGGCGACGGCGCCGATAGCGGCCACGACCATGAGAAGTACGCCGCGTCGCTGACGGGGGTTCATAGGGGGTGGTATCCGTTTCCGTGTCGTCGGGGGCCGTCCGTCCGGGCGTCGGAGCGGCGGACCCTAGCGGGAGAAGGTCCTGGGGGATTCCGGGCTCGGCATCGTGTCCGGGTTCGCGGTGCCCGGTGGCGGGCTCGGCGGGACGGGCGGCCTGTGCCCGTTCGCTGGTACGGGGGGTCGGTCGGTGTACGGGCCCGAGGGGGGAGCGCCGGTCCCGTTGAGGGGGTTCGGCCCGGTCCGGTGGGGCTCGGCGCCCCGCGGCACGACGGTGGGCTGAGGGGCCGGGGCCGCCTGTGTGGCACGCGGGTCGGAGTGGTCGGGGTTCCCGTGGGGGCCCGGGGTCGCTCGTGGCACGGTGTCGGGCCGCGACACGGGGGAGTCGGGTGCGCCCGGGGGTGCGGGGGAGACGGGGGCCTGGGCTCCGGAGGGGCCCCGGTACGCGCGGGCGTCCCGCGCGACACCGTTCCGGGACGCGGGGGCCGGGGCGGCGGGGCCGGTGTGGTGGGTCCTGGTGGGGGTACCGCTGCTGGCACCCCCGCAGAACGGACAGGAGGTGGCGGTGACGGGCTCACCGCACCAGGTGCACTCCGCTGCCCGGAGCGCCCCGGCGGCGTAGGCGAGGGCCTGGGGGTGCGCGCTCAACGCCACGAACTCCACGTACTTGCTGGTGCCCCAGTAGGTGCTGCCGAGGGGTTGGACGGGCAGGGTCCGGGTGGCCACCGGCTGGATGGCCTGGGGCAGGTTCTCGTCGAACGCCCGGGTGATGCTGGGGTCCGGGGTGGAGCACAGCAGCTGCACCGGCTGGACCGGGCGGAAGGGCAGCTCACTGATCACGTCCGAGGGCCGTAGGCGGCCCACCTGGGCGGAGGGGGCGCAGTAGGCGAGGAAGGAGACCGTGGGCGCGTACGAACCCATGTGCTGGCGCAGGCTCGTGGGGAGGGTGGACAGACCGGACACCGTTCTCAGCCAGGCCCCGGCCAACAGGTGTTTGGGCAGCTCCGCGCTGAGCGCCGCCACCATGCCCGGCGGCAGGTAGGGGGCGAGGTAGGCGAGCTGGTCCGCGATGAGGGAGAGTGCGAGGGGGGACAGATCGACGCCGATCCCCGCGATGTGGTCGGTGCGCAGGGCGCCCCGCGCGAAGTTGACCGCCTTCTGGGCGTCGGTGGACCGCCAGGCGGGGTAGAGCGCCACGACCCGGCGACCCGCGCGTACCTCCTCCATGGCGAAGGCGACGAAGGCGGCGCTGCGCGCGCCCACGTCGTCGCCGGTCATGGCGAACCGCCGTGCTCCGGTCTCGCCCACGTGGCCCGTGCTGGGGATGTCCGCCAACAGGGCTACGGTCGTCTCCGACCGCGGTAGGGCATTGGACACTGGAAAGGCTCCATCGGTTCTGCGCGCTCGGGCGATGTCGGTTGCTTCGGAGGCGCCCCGCGTCTCAGGTGCCACTCGCACGCATCGTAACGAATGGGTGCGGTGCAGCGGGAGGCCCGGTATTCACCACCTTGGGGCACGGGTTGCGCCATGTGGTGGGTTTTCGTCAATGAGGCCAAGGTGACCTGCATAACGGGTCGGGTCACCGGGGTCGGTCGGGGCGGGTCGGCCGGTCGTGTGTCCGGAGTGCTGCGGACCGGTTCGGGACGTGTGGGCCGTATGCGGGAGATCCTATGTCCTGCGTGTTCCTTGTCCCCTTGGTCCTCCGGCGTCGTCGCGGCTGGCCCCGGGACGACCTCCGTCGGCCGGTGGCGCCACCGGTGGGAGGTCGCGCGGGTGGGTTCGGTGACGAGCGGCGGCGGTGTGCTGGCGAGTGGGGGCAGAGGCGCCGTCACCTCCAGCATGCCCCTCCTGCTCCGGGCCCACCAGTGCCACCGGTCCCCCCTGTGGACAACTCGGGGTTCGAGGAGTGGGGCGCGCGGGGTGTCGCGTCGGTCTCGTTCGGGGTTGTCCTCCGTGCCAGGGGGAACGAACAAGGGAGACTTCGCGTCATATCTTGAGAAGTCACGTGCCCCCTGAGGAGACGAACACGATGCGCAAGGCAAACCGGGCCGCGGCCGGTGCGGCCGCTTGGCAGGTCATCCAGAACTCGGACAGCAAGGTCTCGCTGTGGGAGCGGGTCCGGGCGATCCCGCGCATGCTCGGCGCGAAGCTGCGCGGACGCTACCCGGAGCTCGGTGGCGGCAAGCTCTTCATGATGCTGGTCCTGGTCGGCTACATCATCTCTCCGATCGACTTCGTCCCCGAGCTGATCTTCTCGGTGTTCGGCCTGGTCGACGACGTCGCCGTCGCCGTCTGGCTCACCACCATGGCGCTGGGGGAGAGCGAACGCTTCGTCGTCTGGGAGCGCGGGCAGCACGCGCAGGAGGCCTTCGCCCGGGCCAACCAGGAGGGCGGGCACCCGGGCGGCCACCAGAGCCAGAGCCCCGGCCAAAGTGAGAACGGACCCGCGGGTCACCACCCCGGCCCGGAGCGGGCGGCCGCCCACCAGAGACAGCGCCGCTGACCGGATCCCCCGGTCCCTCGGGACCCGGGGAGTCCGAGGCCGCACCATCATCCCCAAGGAAATCGTGTACACATCCCCCAGAAGGCCCGGGCGTCTCCGGACCCCGCTGATCGTCGGGGCCACGGTACTTTCGGTCGCCCTGTTCGGGGGCGCCCTGCACTGGGCGCTCCCCGGGCTCGTCGGCCGATCCGAACCCGTGCACGTGGACGAGGACGCGGACACGCCCTCCTACGCCGGCGACTACCTGGTCGGCGAGGCCGCCTGGGGTCTGTCGACCTCGCGCCTGGCCCGGACGATCTGTGAGACGTGGACCGAGGAGGTCGACGGGGTCACCTTCTCCGAGCAGGTCGCCAGCGACCATCTGGACCCGGGCGCCGAGTTCCTGGCCCTGGAGAGGGAGATCGACGCGCCCAGGAACGGCGCGTCCTACCGCAACGACGTCGTCCTCACACACAACACCTGGTACACCCGGCTCCGGGAGGGAACCCTCGACGTGCTCGACGGGGATCCGGTCCGGGAACCCGAGAACGTCATGGTCCTGGGCAACGTCTCGCCGTTGACCCTCCAGTACGTCGTCGGGGCCGACTCCGACATCCACACCCTGGAGGATCTGGCCGGTACCACGGCGCTCATCGCCTGGGAGGACCCCGAGACCCTGGAACTGAGCGACCTGGTCCTGCTCGCCGCCGGGCTGGACCCGCTCGCCATGGACGTCACCTCCGGGTACGACTTCGACACCCACACCCCGCAGCAGGTCCTCATCGACGGTGACGTCGACGTCTACGTCCTCCTGGACGAGGTCGGCAACGCGGAGCTCGACCACTTCGAGCGACAGGGGATGGACCCGCGTGTCCTGGAGATCCCGGAGGAGGTGGTGGCGACGGTCGGTCGCGTCGACCCCTCCTACACGAGCCTCACCGTCGAGGCGGGGACGCTGCCCGGTCACGACGGGGAGGTCAACATGATGGCCTCCTGGGAGACCCTCTACGCCCACGCCGACCTCGACGAGGACCTGGCTTACGAGCTGGTCGGCGCCGTGTACGAGGACCTCGGAGACCGCGTGCCCGGCCAGGTGACCGCCACCGTCGAACAGGCGCTGAGCGGGGTCGCCGCCGACCGGGTCCATCCCGGTGCCGCCCGCTACTTCAGCGAGCGGGGCGTGCTCTGAAGGGACCCCTCGGCGGCGTGCCGCCGATCCCGGACGGCCGGTGTGACTCCCACGCACTCACGCGCGCAGCACGGCGTGGGCGGCGCGCAGGCGGGACTCCTCGGTGTCCGCGCCGGTCTCCACGGACCCGCCCGAGACTTCGTCGGCCCACGTGAGCAGCTGTTCGAGACGAGCCCCGGCACCGCCCGTGGTGACGCGGGCGCGGCCCAGGACCAGTTCACCGCCGGTGCCGTCGACGGTCACCAGTGTGCCCTCGGCGACGCGGTGTCCCCCCACGTGGATCGCTTCGGGCCCGACGGTCAGGTCTCCCACACCCACCACGGCGGGCGTGCCGAGTGACCGGGCGACCACGGCTGCGTGGCTGGCCGGGCCGCCCCGTGCGGTGACGATGCCCGCCGACGCGGCCAGGCCACGCATGTCCAGCGGGGAGGTCTCCGGGCGGAACAGGACCACCGGTTCCCGCGCGGCCATCCGGACCGCCCGTTCCGCGCTGGTCGCCACCCGGCCGACCGCCACCCCCGGGCAGGCGCCCACGCCCCGTGCGAGCGGGGGACGTCCGTCGGGCAGGACGAGGCGCGGGGTGCGCACGTGCCGCAGGTGGGGAGGGGCGACCCGTGACAGGGCCTCCTCGCGGGTGATCACACCGGCCTGCGCGAGGTCGACCGCCACGCGGACGGCGGCGGCTCCGACCAGGCGGGCGGGGCGCAGCTGGAGTATCCACAGCCGCCCGGACTCGTGGGTGAACTCGACGTAGCAGGCGTCGCGGTGGTGCTCCTCCACCCGGTCCAGGGCGGTCAGCAGGTCCGTCCAGACGGCCGGTTGGCGGTCGGCGAGCTCGCCGAGGGGGCTGGTCAGGGTGGTGCCCGAGACGACCGCGTCCCCCTGGCGGCCGAACAGCACCTCACCGAAGGGGCCGTGTTCACCGGTGTTGGGGTCGTGGGTGAAGGCGACCCCGCTGCCGCTGTGCTCGTCCCGGTCCCCGCGCACCATCACCTGCACGGTCACGGCGGTGCCGAGGTCGTCGGGCACACCGTGCAGTGCGCGGTAGGTCCTGGCGCGCGGGGTGTCCCAGGAGGAGAACACCTCCGTGATCGCCCGGTGCAGCGCCTCCAGCGGGTCCGTGCCGTCCGCGTCGTGGGACGGGTCGAGGTTGAGGATCGTCGTCATCATCCCGGGCATGGAGACGCTGGCGCCGGAGCGTACGGACACGGTCAGAGGAGAGCGCGGATCACCGAACCGGCGTCCGGTCTCGGCCTCCAGGGCGGTGACGGCCGCGGCGACCTCACCGCGCAGACCACGGGGGACCCGTCCCTCGCGGAGGAAGGAGCGGCAGGCCTCGGTGGTGACGACGAACCCCGCCGGTACCGGCAGGCCCAGGCGTCTCAGGGTGAGGAGTCCGTGGGCCTTGCCGCCCAACAGGTCCGGGCCGTGCTCGACCCGCGCGGAGAGAGGGTGCGTCCACGCCATCGCGACCGCCTTTCGTGGTCCGTCAGTACCGGGGGAGACCCAGGGTGACCAGCAGGTCCTCGTGCAGTTGGGCCCACACCGCGTGATAGGAGGCGGTGTCGTCCGTGACCTGGCCCGGGGTCCCGGCTCGGGCCTTCGCCAGGGCACCGGAGAGCCGGACCCGGTAGCGGTCGAAGCGGAGGAGCCGCTCGGACAGGCCGTCACAGACGGTCGCCAGACGTCGGTCGAGGTCGGAGAACAGCCCCAGGACCCGGGCGTCGTGGTCGGGGTCGGTGTGGTCGTTCACGGTCGGTACGCCGTCCACGGTCCGTAGCTGCCAGGCCGTGCAGAGGTCCAGCAGCTCCGGGTTGAGATCGAGGAAGCCTCCGTAGGCGTGTTCGACGAGGGAACGGGTTCCGGTGGCGTCCAGTTCGGCGCTGATCCGCGCGAAGCCCTCCGTGCGACCCGCCTCGCTCAGGCCCCAACCGCCGAAGGACCCCGAGGTGCGGGTGACCAGTCCTGAGACGGCGAGGTCGATCAGCGTGGACTCGGTCTCCGACTCGCCCAGACCGGTCACCTCGGACAACCGCGCGGTGCCGGAGAACCCGGCGCAGCGCAGGGCGTGCAGGACCGACAGGTCCGGCTCGGTGGCGTGCGGTGTGCTCGCTGGCTCCATGGACCCCCCTCCGCGTTCCGCATCAAGATACTGCAATCATCTGAATGATGTGAACATGCGAAAGGGGAGGCGGAGTGAACCCCCGGAGGTGACGGGCCCGCCCCTCCCCGGGCCCGTCACCGAGGGTCGAGGCTCAGAACTCCTGGGCGAGCGGGCCCAGGACGGGGATCCACTCCCGCGCCGAGACGTCGGTGACCAGGCCCTCCAGACGGAACGGGTCGGGCTCGGTGTGGCCCAGAGCCTCCTGGGCGGAGTCCGCCCGGAAGAGCAGCAGGGCACCGGGGGCGTCGTCGGGGCCGAAGGGGCCCGAGCAGAGGTTGATGTTCCGCTGGGAGAGTTCGTCCAGGTAGGCGCGGTGCGCCGGGCGGTGCTGGTCGCGCGCCTCGGTGCTGTTCTCCGCGTAGGTGTAGGTGACGGCGTAGACGGCCATGGTGGGTGCCTCCTGTTCGGGCTGCCCGGGGGCAGGGGTGGTCGGTCCGGAGCCAGGATGCCAGGTCGGAGGAGGGGCGTCCCCGTCCGGGCCGCCGCCCGCGTGCCCGGTACTCCGTTCGGTGCGAGCCGACCCGACTTCTCGCCCTCCGCCCCGAAGGCACCCCTGGGTGAGCTCAGGAACCGCCCAGGACCTTGTCGATCCTCGTGCCCATGTCGTCCGAGAGCAGGCGTGCGTAGGTTTCGGTGAGGTGGTGCGAGTCCCGGTAGACGACCACGTTCCCGACCACCGCCGGACAGGTGTGGTCCGTGCAGATGAGGTCGTTGAGATCGACCATCGCGGCCCCCTCGACCTCACGTACCGCCAGCTCCTGGGGGTCGTCCCGTTCCAGGGCGTCCGCCACCGGGCGGTCACAGGACGAGGGGTCGTCGGCGTTCTTGGCCAGGCAGTCGAGCACGTCGGACGTGGTGCGCGGCGTGTCCCGGATCGCGACGAGGGGGATGCCGGACGCGGTGACCTCCTCCCACAGTTCGACCATCCCCTCCGCCATGGCGTCGCGCGCCTCCGGCCCCGGCTGGAGGCCGTGGGGGAGTCCGGCCACCGAGGAGCTGCTGATGACCAGGTCGGGTTCCATGTCCTCGATCTCCTCGACGACCGCCTGGTTCCACGCTTGGCACTCCTCGTACGGTTCACCCTCACGGCCCACCTCGGCGGCGGTGAACGCGCAGGCCGACTTGTTGAACACCGCGAGCCGCCAGCCCCGGTCCTTCGCGACCTCGTTCAGGGCGGGGAACCACTGGGTGCTGTGCGAGTCCCCGGTGAGCGCCACCGTGGTCTCCGCGTCGTCGGGGCCGTAGAAGCACGGATCCGAGGGGTCCCGTCGGTCGAAACCCGCGTGGCAGCCGTCGTCGTACGCCTCGGGGGTGTCGTCCTCCGCGCCGATCGGTGAGGGATACATCGAGGCTCCCTCGGGGGAGGGCAGGCCGAGGGCCTTCGGACCCACGTGCAGTTCCGGGTCGAAGTCGCTCACCTGGAACCGCTCCACCCGCACCAGTGCCGTGGCGGAGACCGCGGCCACGGCCAGGAGGCCCACCAGGGCCACGGACAGGGCGCCGCGCCCGGTGCGCACCAGGCCGTGCCGGGCCACCGGGTCCTCCACCCACAGCTTGGTCAGCCACGCCAGCAGGAGCGACGTCGCCGCGACCGCCACCGTCCCGAGCGGCCCCAGGGTGTCCCGTTCGAGCAGGACCAGCGCGAACACGATCAGGGGCCAGTGCCACAGGTACAGCGCGTAGGAGATGTCACCGACGAACCTGGCCGGTCCGGTGCTCAGCACCGTGGCGGCGGAGGGGCCCTCGGAACGCTCGGCGGCGATCACCGCCACACAACCCAGCACCGGGAGCAGCGCCGCGTACCCCGGGAAGGGGGTACCGGAGTCGTAGAACACGGCGGAGGCCACGACCGCGGCGAGTCCCGCCCACCCCAACAGCGGACGCAGGGGGCGCGGCAGTTCTCGGTCGGCCAGGAACACCGCCAGGAGTCCGCCCGCCGCCAGTTCCCAGGCCCGGGTGGTGGGCAGGAAGTACGCGGAGGGATCCCCGCTCCCGGTCAGGATCACCGAGCAGACCAACGACGCGGCGAACACCGAGGTCAGCGCCATGGTGAGCACGCGGAGCCGTCCACGCGCGAAGAGCGCCCACAGGACGAACAGCTGAGGCCAGACCAGGTAGAACTGCTCCTCCACCGACAGCGACCAGAAGTGCTGGACCGGGCTCGGCGCGGTCTCCGCCGCCAGGTAGTCCATCGTCTGGTCGGCCAGGTACAGGTTCTCCACGTACGCCGCGGAGGCCAGCATCTGCCAGGCGGTGTCTCCCAGCCGGGTGACGGGCAGCAGCACCAGGGAGGCGGCTCCGGTCGTCAGGAGCACCACGGTGGCGGCCGGCAGCAGGCGTCGGACCCGGCGGACGTAGAACCCGGCCAGCGACACCCGGCCGTGCTCACGCACCTCACGCAGGAGCAGCGAGGTGATGAGGAAGCCGGAGATCACGAAGAAGACGTCGACGCCCACGTACCCGCCCGGCAGGAGCTCCGGGTTCAGGTGGTAGACGAGCACGAGCAGCACGGCGACGGCGCGCAGCCCCTGGACCTCGGGGCGGAAGCGGCTCCCACGGCCCCTGGACCGGGCCCGCTCCGGATCGGCCCCGGCCTGCGGCGATGTGAAGTCGGGTGATCGCATGCAGTCATACTGTGCCCCGCCGCGGCCTTTGTGGAGCGAACGCGGAAGCCTTTCGCCAGTGTTTCCTGAGTCTTCGCCTGCCCGAGGGACGGCGCTCCACCCCCGTGCCCCGGGACCCTCCGGTGGCGGTGCCCCCGACGCCCTCGGAGTCGAATACCCGGGCGGATTTCCCGTTTCCCCTGGCCCGGGCGGAGGGAAACAAGCCCATTGGCCTTTCTGAATCAGCTGTTGGGGCACATTATCGGAGCGCTGGCAAAAGGCGGATCACGGCGATATCAGACATCGTCGCCAATGCTGCCCATGGTCCAGGGAAGTTCGTTCGAATGACGTGTTTCAGTGTGGAGGAAATCCGTGACCAGCTGTTTCATCAACTACCGGACCGGAGATGGCGAGCAGGTCGCCACGCACCTCGGGCGGGAACTTTCTCAGCGTTTCGGTGAGAGTGAGGTGTTTCGTGCCAGTGACTCGATTCCGGCCGGTGTCGACTTCGAGCGGCGGCTCAAAAAGGCGGTCCGTGGTTGTGAGGTCCTCCTGGCGGTGGTTGGCACCCGCTGGTTGGAGAAGCGGGAGAGTGACGGCCTGAGGGCGATCGACGACGCGGACGACTGGACACGGTGGGAGATCGCGGCGGCCTTCCAGGCCGGAGCCACGGTGATCCCCGTCCTGATCGACTCGACGCCCCGCCTGCGCGCCGCCGAGCTTCCCGACGAGATCGCGGCCCTGGCTCGCTGCCAGTACCGGCGGCTCCGACACCGGACCGTGGGCCCCGATCTCGACGAGATCGCCGAGGCGGTCCTGATCGCGGCCCCCGAGCTGGAGGAGAGGGTGCGGTCGAAAGAGGAGGCGGTTGCGGCGGAACGGGCCGAGGCCGGTACGGGCAACACCATGGGAAACGTCGAGGGAACCGCGATCCAGGCCAGGGACTTCAGCAACGACGGCGTGGTCGTCAACGGCGACCACGCGACCACCAGTACCGGCTCGGGTGACATCAACCAGAACTCCACCGTGAACCACGTGTCCGGAGACCTTAGCTCCACCGTGCACCACGTCGCCGGAGACCAGAACTCGACCGTGAACCATGTGTCCGGTGACCAGAGCATCAAGGGTCAGCACACGGGCCGCGTCGACCGGCGGGGGCGTGGGTGACCACTCAGGAGACCACTCGTCCCCCCGGTTCGCCCGCCACGTCCGTCACCGGCGACCGGGCCACCACCCACACCGGGTCGGGCGACGTCAACCAGGACGCGACGGTCAACAACGTCACCGGTGACCAGTACCTGAACCAGTACATCGTGGGGTCCGCCTACTCCGAACTGCTCCGGTCGGATTCCGACGGTGGCGTCACGTACGTCAGGGAACACCGGATCGTCGCGGGTGACTGGCTGACCACTCTGCGCGGACGGTTCGTCGCGCCGCTCGACTTCGACGAGGGCCACTGCCGAACCGTCATCGCCGAGTATGGCGCGGTCGTTCTCAGCTCCGCACCGGGCGACGGCGCCAGGACGGCGGGGCTGATGGTCCTGGCTCCCCGGGGAGCGGAGGTGAACGGGGACGTCCAGGACGACCTCGTGCGTACCGGTCCCGACGGTCAGCCGGTCCTCGTGGAGGACCCGGCTGAGGAGGGCGCTCGCCTGCTCGTGGATCTGACCAGCCAGAGCGGATACTCCCTGATCCCCCTGCGCGACGCGTTGGAAGGCCTGCGCGTGCGGTCCCGCCGGGCTGGATCCTCCCTGGTGGTGCTGGTCGGACGGGGTGACGAGGAGAAGCTCCCCTCCTCCCTGCGGGACCTGGTGGTGCGTCTCGGCCGTCCGAGCCCGCTCGCCGTGCTGGACCGGCATCTGGAATCCCGTCGTGTTCCGGGTACCGGCTCCGCCTACGCCACACCGAGGGTTCGTACCTGGGCCGACACCGCCACCATGGGCGAGATCGAGGAGGTGGCGCGCCGCACCTTCACCGAGTACAAGGAGGCCGGCCCCGGGGAGACGATCAGGATCTGGGTGGACCGGGCCCTGGAGTCGGGAGAGCCGGCTCCACCGGAGGACCTGGGAGCCGTGAAGGGGCGTGCTCGGGCGATCCTGCTCGCCACCTCCCTGATGGAGGGGGTTCCGGTCGAGCACCTGGCCGTCGGTGTGGACCGACTGTTGTCCCAGGTGTCCTTCCCCGATGACGAGACGCCCCTGCTCGACCGGCCGGGATTCCAGGACGAGCTCCGTCTCTGCGGGATCGAGACACGCTCGGAGCGCAGGGTGTACCTCACTCGGGCGGGTCGTGCCCGGATGCTGCGTTCGGCGTTCTGGGACGCGCACCCCCGGCTCCACACCTCGTTCGGCCAGTGGGTGGACGCACTCGTGGCCGACCGCTCACTGTCGCCCGTGGACCGCGAGCGGATCGCGGAGCGCTGGGCCGAGGAGACGCTACGGGTCGCGAATCACCGCGAGGTCCTGGAAAGGGTCGAAGTGTGGTCCAGGCAGCGGCGACGCACCTCCCCGCAGGCAGCCGTACTGCTGACGAGCGTGCTGCGACACGATCGGTACGGGTGGGACGGCCGCGAGTTCATCTACTCGAGGGCGAGGAACCCGGCCCTCTCCCCGGATCTCGGTCAGGTCCTGGTCGCCGTCTGCGCGCGGGAGCTGTCCGCGACCCACCCGGGACAGGCCGTCGTCCGGCTGCACCTGCTCGCCGGGAACAGGGAGGCGGCGGTGGCCGACGCGGCGCGGGCCGAGCTGGCCTCCCTCACGACCAGCCACCCCCTGTACCGCAAGCTCCTGGTCAGGGTCTGTGACCGTCTTCGGGAGCATGGCCACAAGCCGGGCTGGGACCACGGCACGGAGCGGGACCTGCTCTGGGACCTCACCGCGCCCGACCGGTTGGCGGGTGTCCTGCGGGAGCGCTCCGGTCGTACCGCCCTGGAGTGGCGGCTCAAGTCGGGGCTGGGTGTTCTGTTCCAACGTGAACGGGCCCAGACGCGGACGTACGCGGCCCGGTGGATCGGGTCGGGAAGGCGGCTGATGGAGGTGCTGCTGGCCGCCTCGGTCTCCGCCGGGACGCTGTCCACCCTCTACACCTCAGGGCTGCGTTGGGCCGAAGGGACGGCGACCCCGGAGCAACGTGAGCTGCACCGGGCGGACGGCGAGCTCCTCGTGCGCATGGTCGACGCCGCCGAGGGTCTGGACGGTCGTGAGCCACCGGTGGCGGACACCTCGACCCCGGACGGAACACCGAGGAAGGAGCACGGATGAGTCCCGCACAGCGTCGCGGCGCGATCCTGACCGCGGCTTTGGTCTCGCTGGGGGTGGTCCTGTACCTGACGATCGACTGGTGGGCCCTGGTCCTGGCGCCGCCTCTGCTGCTCATCGGGGTGCTCGCCCTCATGGTCAACAGCACCAAGGCGGCGACCCCCGGGGAGACGGTGCGTCCACCGGACCCGTTCGTGGAGAGCGGACCGAAGAACGCCCGGATCAAGGCGGCCCTGGCACCCAGTCAGGACAGGGAGTACCCGTTCGTCCTCTCCGCCATGGTCTGGTGGCGCTGGGTGGGGGAGCCGGACCACCGGTTGCGCAACCCCGAGGGCCTGGCCCGACAGCTCGTCGTGGAACAGGCCCGGCGGGTGAGCGAGGGGTACCAACCCGAGCAGCACGACATGGCGCTCCACCAGGTCGCGGCGACGCTGGGAGTGGCGTCCCACGGGTTCGGCGGAGCCGTGGAGGTGTGGGCGGACGACGTCACGCTCGCGCTCTCCGAGGAGGACCAGACCCGGCTGGCCCGCATCGCCAAGGCTCGGAAGGAGAGCGTCCTCTGGGAGGTGGAGCGCTCGGTGGAGTCCGCGAAGCGCAGGTACTACGCGGACGACGTGCTGGCGACCCCCGGCAGCGCGGTCGTGTGGGACCTGGTGCGAGGGGACGCCGACGTCGACCGGACCCACGGACTGATCGAGGTGCTCACCCGGGTCGCGGAGGCCTCGAAGGGCGTCGACTCCGCCGATCTCCTGGATCGGCTGAGGTCGGCCTCCCCGGAGTCGTTCTCCTTCCTCAACGGCACCGGGCTCCCCGTCCGCTCACCGGACAGTCCCGTGTGGGAGTGGCCGGAGGGCCGGGACTGGGCGGACGAGGTGACGGTCGCCCGGGCCTCCGGTGGCGGAGCGTCCACGAGTGTCGAGGGTGCGCTCGACGGAGCCGTCGGAAGGCTCATGGACGAGATCGAGGGCATGGAGAACGAGGACCTGCGCATCCAGGTCGTGGATCGGTGGGCCAAGAGCTTCGAACTGGCTTCCCTGACCGAGATCGCGGAGATGATCCGTCGCCGCTACCCGCTCGAGCCCGAACGTGAGGCGGACGGTGACGATCCGCCCCTGGTCGGCCTCACCTACCTCGCGCCTGAGGCGGTGCCCTCACCCAACGGTGACGGGGTGCCCTTCTGATCTCGACGCACCTCTGAACGAGAGCGGGGCCGTGCCCGGGGAGCTCTCCGGGCACGGCCCTCATCCCCTCCGCTGGTGCGGTCCCCACCCCGACTCGGGGCGCGGACCGCGCTGTGTCAGACCGTGCTCAGACCGTGCTCAGAGCGGTGAGGAGACGTGGGGAGAGCTCACGCACGGATCGGTGGCCGTGGTACCGCGCCAGGGTCTGGTGGAGGCGGCGCAGGTCCAGGCGGACGGTGGCCGAGTCCACCCTCGGCGCCACGGTCAGGAGTTCGGTGGCGATGGTGCAGGCCTGCTCCACCTCCCCGGACAGGGCGTGCGCGAGCGCGCGGCGCACCCCGAATCGGGTCCGCGCCCGAATCGCGTTCGCGGGCAGCGCCGCGCACGCGCGGTCCAGGGTCTGGGCCGCCTCCTCGACCCGGCCCAGATCGACCAGGCACCAGCCCCGGGTGACCCCGACCGGGTCGTCGACGTGCCGGGACCCCAGGATCTCCGGGCTGACACTCCCGGAGGCTCCGGACCGGTCGGCGGCGAGGTGCTCACGGGTCCGCTCCAGGGAGCGTTCACAGGACACCAGATCACCGGTCAGGGCGTGCCCCTGCGCTTCGCGCCTGGCAGCGAGACCGAGTACCCGGGAGGACGTTCCGGGTGACAGTTGGGCTCGCTGGGCCAGGGCGACGGTCTGCGGGCCGTCATGGGCGTACATGGTCAGCAGGGCTCGACGCACCAGCGCGTACTCGCCCATCTCCGAGTCGTCCCCGGCACGTGCCAGCGACACGGCGGTGTCGGTCCACCACAGTGCCCAGCGCTCCGATCCACTCTCCTGGGCCATCCACCCGGTGTACTCCGCGAACCGTGCGGCCAGCCTCAGCACGGCTGGGCGCTGGGTCGGGGGAGCGGTCCTCGCCAGCTGGCGCAGGGCGTTGGACTGGACGATGGCGATGGGGAACACCATCGACGGGGCCATGTGCTGCCCCATGGTCCTGAGCTCGCCCAACTGGTGACGGAAGCTCGTGAGCGCGGGTTCGGCGTCTGTGTGTCCCCGGGTGGTGCCACCGGGCCCGGTGGCACCACCCAGCCCCGCCCCCAGCACGCTCAGGCCGCTGAGGGAGAGGGCGGTCCGGCGGTCCATTCCGGCGAAGCCCGTCTCTCCGTCCGGGGTCATACTCATGAGCCATACCTCCTGGTCGACCGAAGGAGGCTCCGCCCGGTCGGCTCGACCCTCGGTCGGTCCGGGGGCGAGTGCGGCCAGCCGGCCCTCGGCTCCGAGGGCCACGTCGCAGGCTCTCACCAGGTCCCGGGAGGGGTTCTTCGACCCGGTCTCCACCTTGCTCAGGTGACTCTTGCTGAAGTGAACCCTCTGGTAGAGGTCCTCGAGGGTCATCCCGGCTTCCTGCCGACGGCGGCGGAGCTCCGCACCGAACATTCTTGTCACCTCACGGGGGGTGGAACGGGGGTGTCCGGTGCCTGTTGGGGGAGGCAGCGGGAAACGGCCTGGGGCGGGGCGACCCGGGGCACCGGTCGGACACAGGGGTCATATCCGACGGTCCGGGTCGGGAAACAGGTGCCGTGAGGAACTCCGTCCCGGGCGGGGGTCAGCGTTCAGGAAAGCGGAGGAGTGCGACCGAAGCGGGCTCGGGGCGGGGTCCGACTCGGCGTTGGTGACGCGTTCGCGCCGGTTCTCGGGCACACTGGCCTGAGGAACCTTCCTGCCCAGCCCCCTGCCCCCGCCCGAGGAGACACCCCGTGGCCACCTTCGCCCGTATCCGCCTGGTGGCGGTCATCGTGGTGTTGATCGTCCCCGCGGTGCTGTTTCCGCTGGTCGGGGAATGGACTCTGCTCTGGTTGCCCTTCACGATGGCGCTGCTGGGCGTGGTCCTGGCACGCCCGGACCTGTTGGTCACGGTGACGGAGCTGGTGACCGGCGGCACCGGGGAGACCGAGCGGCGGGAGGAGACCGACGTGCGAGGTTCGGGGGACGAACTCCGGGACCGCTCGGACCAGGGGGACGAGCCCGCGCCGGTCGAGGCGCCGCGTGGCCAGAGCGGGACTCGTGGCGTCCGCACGCGTCGGATCGACCTCCCGAGTGCCCTGGACGACTACGCCTTCGGGTTCTCCGCGCTCGTGCACTGGCGGTGGGCCCACCGGGTCGACCTGAGCCTGCGCAACCCGGCGGGCCCGGCGGTCCGCTCGGTCGTGCTGCGCGCCCGCGAGATCCTCCGCGACGCCCACCCCGAGGACCGTGCGGTGGCGGAGAGCGAGCTGGAGTCGGTGTTCGCGGTGGAGGAGCCGGTCGCCGGAGGCACGATCCAGGTCTGGGCGGAGAACGTCCGTCTCGAACTGGACGACGAGGACGAGGATCGTCTCGGCCGTATGGCCCACCTGCGCAAGGACCGTGCGCTGTGGGCCGCCGAGCGTGAGGCCGCGCGGACGCGTGAGGCGCTGTCCCGCGGCCCGGGCCCCGGCCCCGAGCCCGACCTGGAACCGGAGCCGAGGTTCCCCGCCCCGTCACACGAGCTGCCCGACCTGTTGGAGGAGCCCGAGCACGCTCCCACCGCCGGTAGCGGCGTGGACGAGGAGGGCTACGAGAGCTACTGGTGGCCCGCGGAGCAGGACGTGGACGAGGGCGGCATGGAACAGGACGTCCAGGTCGCCATCCTGCGCGGGCTCATCGACTCCGTCGCGGGGGAGAGCGAGCGCGCGGCGTTCGTCCGCGAACAGGTGGAGATCCTGGAGCGGAGCGGCTTCCCGGACGTCGCCGAGCGCATCCAGTCCGTCTACCCCGAGCAGTAGGTCCGTCACCCGCCGAGTTCGAGCGCCAGGACCCCGGCGACGGTCATCACGACCCCGGCGACCTGGACGCGGGTGATCCGGTCCCGCAGCGCGAACACCCCGATGAGGGTGACGGCCACGATGCCCACCGCAGCCCACACGGCGTAGGCCACGCCCAGTCCGAGCCCTTCTTCCAGGGCGAGGGCGAACAGGTAGTAGGCGCCGACGATGGTGACCACGGTGACCGCGGTGGGTGCGGGGCGGGTGAAGCCGTCCGAGTAGCGGCTGGCGATCGCGCCCACGACCTCCAGGGCGATCGTTCCGGCGAGGAAGAGATAGGCGAGGGACACGGGTTCTCCTGGGGTGCTCCGACTCAAAAACTTGAACGATGGTTCAAGTAGATCTAGCATCAGAGTACACACCTATCTGAACGATAGTTCAAGTAGTTGGTCGCGTGAGGCGTGGCCGACCGAACGAGGGGAACGAACATGGCCTGGCTCTTCCTGGCGGCCGCACTCCTGACCGAGATGGTCGGCGCCACCGCCACCGGGCTCTCCGAGGGATTCACCCGCCCTGTCGCGGTCCTGGTGGCCGTCCCGGCCGTGCTGGTCGCCTACTTCATGCTCGCGCTCGCCCTCAAGCGGGGCATGGCCGTGGGCGTCGCCTACGGACTGTGGACGTCCTCGGGGGTGGCGATCGTCGCGGTCATCGGACTGGTGCTGCTCGGTGAGGAACTCACCATGGTGCAGGTCGGCGGGCTGGTGCTCGTGATGACGGGAGCCCTCGCCCTGGAACTCGGCCGGGCCCGCACGAGCGTGGCGTCCGAGGTCCCCGGGGAGCACAGCGAGGCCTGAACCCGCTGGTATCGTCGCCGCCAGAGCACTGACGGAGGAGATCGTGAGCGGCACGACGGAGCGGGTCGACGGACGACGGGCCCGGGGCGAGCGCAGGCGGGAGGAGATCATCGCCGCGACGCTCCGGGTCGTGGAACGCGACGGTGTCGCCGGGGTCACCCACCGGGCGGTCGCTCGGGAGGCCGACGTCCCGGCCAGCTCCGCCGTCTACTACTTCAAGACCATGGACGACCTGTTGGTCGCCGCGCTGACCGCCGCCTCGGACGCCTACATCGACCAGCTCACGGCCCTCCAGGAGCCCGGCCAGGACGCCGTGCGGGCCGTCGCGGGACTGGCCCGGGTGATCTCCGGCGCGGGAGGTGAGGGCCGTGCCCGCGCCCTGGCCGAACGCGAACTCAACCTGCTGGCCGCCCGTCGCCCGGCCCTGCGGCCGGTGGCGCGGAGATGGCGCGAGGCGGTGTCGGAGGTGGCCTGGGAACAGGGTGTCGACGAACTGACGGTCCGCCGCTTCGCCGCCACCGCCGACGGCCTGTGCGCCAGGATCCTGCTCGGGGACGAGGACCTCACCGAGGCCCGCGTGGCCGAGATCCTCGGTCACGCCCTGCGCGAGGACTGACCCGCCCTCCCGCTCACACGCTGGTGACCTCGGGCGCGTACGCCGCGTGCAGCACCAGCGCGGCCGCGCCGATCGCGCCGACGTCCTCGCCGATGCTCGACGTCTCCACCCGCACCCGCCGCATGGAGCGGGCGATGGAGCGCTCGGAGACCGCGTCGAGCAGGGCGGTGCCGTACAGGTCCCCGACGTGTGACATGCCCCAGCCGCCGAGCACCACCAACGGCACGTCGACCAGGTTGAGCAGGGTGGTCGCCGCCTGCCCGAGGCGGCGTCCGGCGGCGGAGACCACCTCCAGGGCCACGGTGTCACCGGCGTGCGCCTCACGGCACACCCTGCGGTACGCCGCGACCGTTCGGGCCTGCCCGCGTTCGAAGTCCGCCGGGGCCTCTCCCCGGCGCCTGGCCGCGTCCGAGGCGACCGCGTGCGGCGCGACGTAGGTCTCCAGGCATCCCCGGTTCCCGCACGGGCACTCCGGGCCGCGCGGGTCCACCGTCACGTGGCCGATCTCGGCGGCGTTCAGGGTGGTGCCCCGGTAGACCCGTCCGTCCAGGACGAGCCCGCCGCCCACACCGGTCCCCACGTAGACGAAGGCCATGTCCGAGGAGCGCTCCTCCCCGCCGGACCACCGCTCGCCGATGGTGGCGGCCGTGGCGTCGTTGTCGAGGACCACCTTCAGCCCGGTGCCCTCCGCGAGGGCCTCCCGCAGCGGCACCGATCTCCAGCCGGGCAGGTGCGGCGGGGTCACGGCTCCACCCTCGGTGTCGAGCGGGCCGGGGGTGGCCACCCCGAGCCCGAGGATGCGGTCGGGGACGTCCGCCTCCGCCACGATGGCCCGGACCGACCTGCTGAGGGCGTCGATCACCCTCTGCGGCCCCTGCGACGTGGGGGTGCGCCGACGGCGCCGCGCCACCACCCGCCCGGCCAGGTCCGTGACGACCAGCGTGGTGGAGGCCGGGTCGATGTGCATCCCGACCGCGTAGTAGGCGCCCGCGTTGAGGCGGAGCACGGTCGCCGGTTTGCCGCCGCGCGACGTGGCGCGGCCGTCCTCCAGGACCAGCCCGTCCTCCAGGAGCCTGCGCACGATGTTGGAGACGGTCTGGGCGGTCAGGCCGGTCTGCTCGGCCAGTTCCACCCGGCTGATCCCGTCGGAGCGGCGCACGGCGTCGAGCACCCTGCTCTGGTTGAGCCCGCCCAGCCACAGCAGGTTGGTGCTTGTGCGCATACGCCGATTCCCTCCGCCCGATCGGGCCCGCTGACTGACCACCCGAGGGTAACCGCCCCGGAAGGGCCCACTTCACCCATTGTCTTTATCCAAGGTTTTTAGTAAGCAAGTGATGTGAGTCACGTGCCGGGGGCTCCGGGTGCCCGGCACCCCACTTTCTGCGTGAGGGGCCACGATGAGGAGAACCCGACGGAACATCCGTGCGGCGGTCGCCGTCCCGCTCCTGGCGCTGGTCGCCTCGGGCTGCTCGACCGGCGCCGACCGGGACGAGGACACGGTCCGTGTCGTCTACCAGAAGTTCGGCACCTTCATCGCGATGGACTCGCTGATGCGCCAGGTCAAGGAGGACTTCGAGGACGCCAACCCCGGCGTCACCGTCGAACTCAACGCCATCGAGGCACAGGCCGAGGACTACCAGACCCAGGTCAACCTCATGAACGGATCGCCCAGCGAGGCGCCGGACCTGATCTACCAGGACACGTTCACCATCAACCAGGACGCCGACGCCGGGTACCTGATGCCGCTCGACGACCGCTTCGACGCCTGGGACGAACGCGACCAGTACAGCGACCAGGAGGCGGTGGCGGTCACCTCGCTGGACGGCCAGCGCTACGGAGTGATGCTCGGCACCGACGTGCGCGGCCTCTGGTACAACACCGAGCTGCTGGAAAGCGCCGGCATCGACACTCCCTGGGCTCCGAGCACCTGGGACGACGTCCTCGACACGGCCCGTACCGTCCGGGCCGAACTCGGGGACGACGTGGTCCCGCTCAACGTCTACTCGGGCACCCCCGCAGGTGAGATGGCCTCCCTCCAGGGCTTCCAGATGCTGCTCAGCGGCACCGAGGACACCCTCTTCGACGACGCGTCGGAGCGGTGGGTCACCGGCGGCACCGGGTTCACCGACGCCCTCGGGTTCGTCCGGACCCTCTACGAGGAGGACCTCACCCTCGACCCCCAGGACGCCCTGGACGCCAACGTCGGCACGGTCAACAACGAGGAGCGGATCCCCTCCGGCGGGATGGCGATCAGCCTCGAGGGGTCGTGGGCCACCCAGTCCTGGATCGAGGAGGCCAACCAGCCCTGGCCCGAGTGGGAGGAGGTCATGGAGTTCGCCCCGATGCCCACCCAGAACGGTCAGGGAGCCGGAGCCACCAGCATGTCCGGCGGCTGGGCGCTCTCCATGGGTGCCAACGCCACCGACCCCGACCTCGCCTGGGAGGTGATGACGTACGCGCTCAACCAGGAGAACGGCGTCAAGTTCGCGATCGAGGGCGGTCAGATCCCGGTCCGCGCGGACGTCGCCGAGGACCCCGCCTTCCTGGAGGAGTCCCCGAAGGCCGAGGAGTTCGCCGCGCTGGTCGACATCACCGGTTTCCGCCCCGCCTACAGCGAGTATCCCAGGATCTCACTGGCCGTCCAGGAGGCCATGGAGAGCGTGATGCTCGGCCAGGCCACCCCGGAGGAGGCCGCCACGATCTACGCCGAAGAGGTGGAGGGCATCGTCGGACCCGACAACGTCACGACGGGCTCCTGAGCGGTGGCCACCGTCGGGTCGCGCCGGCCCCTGGCCCGGGCGGCGCGGTGGGCCGTCCCGATGGCCCCGGCCCTGTTCCTGCTCCTGGCCTTCTTCGCCGGGCCCATCCTGTGGACGGTGTGGGCCTCCCTCACCAACGCGGCCCTGACCGGCGCCCAGGCCGCGCAGACCGAGTTCGTGGGGTTCGACAACTTCACCCAACTGCTGTCCGACCCCCGGTTCCGGACCGCCACCGTCCTCACCGTCGTCTTCCTGGTGGGCTGCGTGTTCGGACAGACGGTGCTGGGCCTGGCCCTGGCCCTGCTGCTCCAGAACCGCCACGGAGCCGTGCGTGCCACCGTGGGGGCGATCGTGGTGGGCGCGTGGGTGGTTCCGGAGGTCGTGGCCGGGTTCGTCTGGTACGCGTTCCTCGAACGGGAGGGCACCCTCAACACCGTCCTGGGCTGGTTCGGCTCCGGTCCCCAGAACTGGCTGTTCGCGGCCCCGCTCCTGGCGGTGGTGCTGGCCAACGTCTGGAAGGGCACCGCCTTCTCCATGATGACCTACTCGGCGGGGCTCTCCGAAGTACCCGAGGACCTCAAGGAGGCGGCGCGGGTGGACGGCGCCTCCGCCTTCCAGGTGCTGTGGCACGTGGTGATCCCGCTCCTGCGGCGGACCCTGGCCACCACCCTGCTGCTCATCACGCTCCAGACCGTGCAGGTCTTCACCCTGATCTTCGTGATGACCTCCGGTGGTCCGGGTTCCCGGAGCACCACGCTTCCCCTGCTGATGTACCAGGAGGCCCTGCGCATGGGCGACCTCGGATACGGCACCGCCATCGCGTTGGCGCTGCTCGTCGTCGCCGGGGCGTTCTCGACCGTCTACGTGTGGATGCTCCGGAAGGAGGAGAGCCGGTGAGTGACGATCCGAAGCGTGGCGGCTCCGTGAGGCGGCACCGGAACCCGGGACACCGGAGCCCGGGCCGACGGAAACGCGCCGTGGTCAGCGCCCCGAGCCGGGCCGCCGGAGGGTTCCTCGCCCACCTCGTCCTCGGCGTGCTCGCGGTGCTGTTCCTGGTGCCGATGCTGTGGATGGTGTTCGCCTCGGTGGACCCCGAACCCTCGCTGCGCGCCAGCCCGCCCTCGGGGTTCACACTGGACCACTTCACGGCGATCATGACCCCGGAGGTCGTCTACCTGCCGATCTGGAACAGCATCCTGACCTGCGGGGGAGCCGCGCTCATCACCGCCGTGTGCTCGATGCTGGCCGCCTACCCGCTCTCCCGGTACAACCTCCGGTTCAGGAAGCCGTTCCTGTACACGGTGCTGTTCGCGACCGGGCTGCCCGTCACGGCCATCATGGTTCCGGTCTACGGGATGTTCGTACAGGCCAACCTGTTGAATTCGCTGACCGCCACGACGCTGTTTCTGGCCGCCAGCACGCTGCCGTTCGGAATCTGGCTGACCAAGAACTTCATCGACGGCATCCCCCTCGCCCTGGAGGAGGCCGCCTGGGTGGACGGGGCCTCGGCCTGGCAGTCGATCCGCTACCTGGTGGCCCCGCTGCTGGCCCCGGGGCTCGCGGTGGTCGCGATCTTCACGCTCGTCACCACCTGGGGCAACTTCTTCGTCCCGTTCATCCTGCTCACGAGCCCGGACAAGATGCCGGCGGCGGTCCGCGTGTTCACCTTCTTCGGTCAGTACGGATCCGTGCGGTACGGCGAGCTCGCCGCGTACTCGCTGCTCTACACCGTTCCCGTCGTCGTGCTGTACATGGTCGTCTCGCGGGCGCTCGGCGGCCGGTTCGCCCTGGGAGGCGCGGTCAAGGGATAGCCGGGTCGGCGCGGGGGGGGCGGGGGCCGAGGGCCGGGGCGCGGAGGCCGGGGGCCGGGCCCGGGACGGCGAGCCCGGCCCCCGGGGTCGGGTCAGCGCTCGAAGCGCAGGGTCAGGATCTGGAACGGCCGCAGCGCGGCCGACACCCGCAGGGAACCGTCCGAATCGGCGGTCGTGAGCAGGTCCGGGGCCTCCTCGTACTCCTCCTCCAGAAGGTTCACGGCGCGCACCCCCGAAGCCGGGAAGCCGGTGCTCACCGCTGCCCGCGCGCGACCGCCACGGGCCTCGTACAGGCGCACCACCACGTCGCCGGAGCGGTCGTCCGCGAGCTTGACCGACTCCACCACCACACCGGGGTCGTCCACCGCCACGAGGGGCGCCACCACGGCGTCACCGGGTACCTCCCGGACCGGGAGATTGATCCGGTAGCCCTCACGGACCGCGTCCTCGATCTCCGCGCCCGGGGCCAGGGCGTACCGGAACCGGTGCTCTCCCTGGTCGGTGTCGGGGTCCGGGAAGCGCGGCGCGCGCAGCAGCGACAGTCGGACCGTCGTCGTGGTGCCGCCGTCGCTCCGGACGTCCCGGGTGACGTCGTGCCCGTAGGTGGAGTCGTTGAGCACCGCCACCCCGTAGCCGGGCTCCGCGACGTGCACCCATCGGTGGGCGCAGATCTCGAACCTGGCCGAGTCCCAGGAGGTGTTGGTGTGCGCGGGACGCCTGACATGGCCGAACTGGATCTCCGACGACGACTCGTGCGCGCGCACGTCCAGCGGGAAGGCGGCCTTGAGGAACTTCTCCCGCTCGTGCCAGTCCACCACCGTCTCCACGTCCAGTCGCCTCGCACCCGGGGCCAGGGAGATCACCTGGACCACCGAGGAGTCCCCGAAGGAGCGGGTCACGCGCAGGGCGGCCGCGCCCTCACCGGGCGGTTCGGGGGTGACGGAGTCGGCCTCGGAGAGGTCCACGGTGGTGTTGCGGTAGAACTCGTCCACGTCCCAGGCGTCCCACTGGTTGGGCAGGTCCTGGTGCACCTGGAGCAGGTTGCCCGGCTGGCCCGGGGCGAGCACCTCCCGGCCCTTCGGGTCCCCGCCCCGGTCCAGGATCGAGGTGACCAGGCCGCGTTCGTCCACCCGGACCGTCAGGAGCGCGTTCTCCAGAACGAACCCGCCCGGGGTCCTCGGGTCCGGGCCGAGGGCGGCGTGGTCGGGGTTCCCGGCCCCCACACGCTCACTGGGGAGGGCGCCCAGGGCGGGGACGCCGTCGCGCTCGTGCGGGGTCGGGTTGAAGACCACACCGGCCGAGGCCTGGCCGGTGTGGTCACCGGCCAGCGCCTCCTGGGCCCGCGCGATGACCTCCCGGAGCTCCTCCGCGACCCGTGCGTAGGTCTCCGCCGCCTCGCGGTGCACCCAGGCGATGGAGCTGCCGGGCAGGATGTCGTGGAACTGGTTGAGCAGGACCGTCCGCCAGGCCTCCTCGATCCGTTCGTAGGGGTAGGGGACGCCCGCGCGCACCGTGGCGGTCGCCGCCCACAGCTCGGCCTCGCGCAGCAGGTGCTCCGAGCGCCGGTTGCCCTGTTTGGTCGCGGTCTGGCTCGTGTACGTGCCCCGGTGGAACTCCAGGTAGAGCTCCCCCCACCACACCGGGGCGTCCGCGTACTCCTCGTGCGCCTTGGCGAAGAACCGCTCCGGGTGCTCGATCTCCACCGTGGGCGAGCCCTCCAGGTCGCGCAGGCGCGCCGCCCGGGCCAGCATCTCGCGGGTGGGGCCCCCGCCCCCGTCCCCGTGGCCGAAGGGTACGAGGGAACGCGACGCGCTCCCCTTGTCCCGGAAGTTGCGTGCGGCGTGCGCGAGCTCGGCCCCGGTGAGCTCGGCGTTGTAGGTGTCCACCGGAGGGAAGTGGGTGAACACGCGGGTGCCGTCCAACCCCTCCCACCAGAAGGTGTGGTGGGGGAACTGGTTGACCTGGCTCCAGGAGATCTTCTGGGTGAGGAACCAGCGCGAACCGGACAGACGGACGAGCTGGGGGAGGGCGGCCGAGTACCCGAAGGAGTCCGGCAGCCACACCTCCTGGGTGTCCACCCCCAGTTCCTCGCGGAAGAAGCGCTTGCCGAAGACGAACTGGCGCGCCAGCGCCTCCGAACCGGGCATGTTGGTGTCGGACTCCACCCACATGCCACCGACCGGCACGAAGCGTCCGGCCTCGGCGGCGCGCACCACGCGTGAGAACACCTCCGGGCGGTGCTCCTTGAGCCAGGCCCACTGCTGGGCCTGTGACATCGCGAAGACGAACTCCGGGTGGTCGTCCATCAGCGCCACCACGTTCGCGCTGGTCCGCACCACCTTGCGGACGGTCTCGCGCAGCGGCCAGAGCCAGGCCGAGTCGATGTGCGCGTGCCCCACCGCCGACACCCGGTGGGCACTGGCGGCGGCGGGAGAGCGCAACGCCGGGGCCAGCACCTCCCGCGCTCGCTCCGCCGTGCGGGGGACGTCCTGGAGGTCGAGGGCGTCCAGGGTGCGGCCCAGGGTCCGCAGCAGCTCCCAGCGGCGCGGGTCTCCCGTGTCGAGTTCCCGCATGAGGCCGTCCGCGACCTCCAGGTCCAGGGCGAGCTCCCACACCTCCCGCTCGAAGACGGCCACGTCGGCGCGGGCCAGCCGGTACAGGGGCCGGTCCTCGGGGCCGCGCCCGGATCCCAGGTCGGTCCGCTGGAACGGGGGGTCGCCGAGGATGACCGGGTTGGCGGCGGCCTCCACGTGGAACTCGACGGTCTCGCCCCCGTTCACGGGGGCGCCGACCGGAATCCACGCGTTGCGCGGGTTGAGGCCCTTGACGACGGTCCCGTCCGGGAGGTGGACCAGCCCCTCGCACTGGAAACCGGGCATGGCGTCGTCGAAGCCGAGGTCGACGACGGCCTCCACGGTCCGTCCCGCCCAGTCGTCGGGGACCCGGCCGCGCAGCCGGAACCAGGTGGTGCCCCAGGCCGGGCCCCACGCGTCGCCCACCCGCGCCGGTTCGTGGGGCGCACCGATGCCCTCCTCCGCGGGGACCGGTTCCCCCGGCGCGTCCCAGCGGGCCACCTCCAGGGGGATCGACGTCGTGTACACCGCGGGCCATACGCGTTCCCTCAGGACGCGGTCCAGTCGTGCCTCGGTCAGCCGCCGGTCGTCGTGCACGGTGGGTCTCCGTTCGGTCGTCCCCTGGCAGATGCCGCGTACATTGCCAGCGCGGCGGCACTTCGTCAATGCTTTGGACGAAGTGCGTTCCCCGGTGTCGCCGGGTGAGCCGGGCGCGTTCCCCTCCTCCCTGGTCACCGGCGGTTCGGTGCCGATCGTGGCGGCGCCGCCTGGGCGAAACCGCGCCCGGCGACGGCAGCCTGAACGTTCACGTCCGGCCGGGCCGGAACGCTGGTGACGGCGTCCCACCCCGCCCCTCGATCGGCGCCCCGCGGTTCCCGTAGCAGCGTGCTCGGCGGTCTGCCCCTGTCGTTGGTCAGGGGGTCACCCCGTCAGTCGTCAGTGTTGGCGCGGGGGTGCTGATTCCTAGCGTGGATTCCGGATGCTGGGACACGTGGTGGAAGGGAACCGGATGAGCAGCACGCCGACCGAACGGCGCGACGCGGTACTCCAGGCGAGTGGACTCGTACGACGGTACGGAGCGGGCGGGGCCGCCGTCACCGCCGTGGCGGGGGTGGACGTCTCCTTCAGGGAGGCGGAGTTCACCGCGATCATGGGGCCGTCCGGCTCCGGGAAGTCCACGCTGATGAACCTCCTGGCGGGCCTCGACACCCCCACATCGGGACGGGTGCTGGTGGAGGGGCGCGACCTCACCCGACTCGACGACCGGGGGCTGACCCGCCTGCGGCGCGAACGGATCGGTTTCGTCTTCCAGTCCTTCAACCTGGTGCCGACCCTCACCGCCGAGCAGAACGTCCTGCTCCCGCTCAGACTCGCCGGGCGGCGCCCGGACCGCGCCCACCTGGAGGAGGTGGTGCGCACCCTGCGGATCGGGGACCGGCTCCGCCACAGACCGGCGGAGCTCTCCGGCGGGCAACAGCAACGGGTCGCCATCGCTCGTGCCCTGCTCACCCGGCCGGCGGTGCTCTTCGCCGACGAACCCACCGGTGCCCTGGACGTCACCACCGGACGTGAACTGCTCGAACACCTCCGTGCCGCCAGCACCGAACTCGGTCGGACGATCGTCATGGTCACCCACGACCCGATCGCCGCGACCTACGCAGATCGTGTCCTGACGATGTCCGACGGCGTTCTGCGCGACGCCCTGGAACGACCTACGACCCAGGAGGTCCTCGCCGCCATGACCCGAACGGAGCGCCCGTGCTGAACCTGGCCTGGGCGCAGATCCGCTCCCATCCCACCCGACACCTTGCCGTCCTGCTGGCGGTCGTGCTCGGCACCCTGTTCCTGGCGGCCACCTCGGTGTTCTCCTCGACCTCCGAGGCCGGGTTGCGTGCGGTGGCCGCCGCTCCGCTGACCGCCGCCGACGTGGTGGTGGACCGGGACCCGGAGACCGCCGACCCCGGATCGGACTGGCCCTCTGCGGTGGTGGAGCACCCCGACGTCGAGACCGTCACGGAGGTACACGCTCGTACCGTCCAGGTGGCCACCGACGACCTGCGTGGAACCGCGAACGTCCACGGGCTCGCGGACGACCCCGGGCTGCGCTGGTTCGACCTGGCCGAGGGCGACTGGCCCGTCGGCACGGACGAGGTCGTGGCCGACAGCGACACCCTGGAGTCACTGGGGCTCCGTGTGGGGGACACCGTTCGGTTCACCGGCTCCCCGGCCGACGCCGAGGCGGTTCCGGGAGGGGGCACGGAGGGCACCAGGGACGGGGAGGGGCTCCGGTCCTCCGGGGAGCACGTGACGGTGACGGGCAGCGTGGCGCTGGACTTCCAGCCGTTGACCGGGGTGCGGTTCACGTTCTACGCGCCCGAGGCGTACTTCGCCGGGGACAGCCCGCTCACGGTGCTGGCCAGCACGGCTCCCGGGGTCAGCCCGGAGACGGCGGTGACGTCCCTGGAGGCCGCGCTGCCGCCGGACCTGTACGTGATGACCGCCGAGGATCAGGCCCGGCTGGCCGCCGACCGGTTCGCGGGCGGTTCCCAGCAGCTGGACCTCCTCCTGCTCGCGTGCGCGCTCATGGCACTGCTCGCGGCGGCCATGGTCATCGCCAACACCTTCACGATCCTGCTCACCCAGCGCCGCCGCGACACCGCCCTGCTGCGCCTGGTGGGGGCGGACCGCGGCCAGGTACGCGCGCTGGTCGTCGCGGAGGCCCTGATCATCGGAGGCGTCGGATCCCTGGTCGGGCTCGGTGCGGGGATCGCGGTCGGGTACGCGGGCGCCTCCCTGACCGGACTGGCCGGAGCCGGGCCGCACCTCGATCCGCTCCTCCTGGCCGGGTGCGCGCTGGTCGGCGTGGGCACCACCGTGGCGGCGGCCTGGGCCCCGGCGCGCACGGCGGCCGGCACCGCACCGGTTGAGGCCCTGCGTTCGGCTCCGTTGGACGGCGCGGTGCGCTTCCGTGCCGTGCACGCCCTGGGAACCGTGTGCGCGCTGCTCGGGCTGGGTGCCATGGTCGCCGGGGCGCGCGTGGAGTCGCTGCCCCTCGCCCTGGGCGGGGGCTTCGCCGGAGCGGTCGGCGTCCTCATGGCTCTGCGCTATCCGATCTCCCGGCTGCTCCGGCTGGCGCACCGGCCGCTGCGACGGATGGGCGGTGTCGCCGACCTTGCCGGGGCCAACCTCCGGCGTGACACCGGCCGGGCGGCCACCGCCACGCTCGCCCTCGTGCTGGGGCTCGGGCTGATCTCCGCGCTCACCACGGCCGCGGCCACCGGCCGGGCCACCATCGACGGCGACCTGAACTCCCGATATCCGGTGGACGTCAGCGCGAGAGTCGACGAGGGGTCGGTGGCCGCCGGCACCGTGGAACGGGTACGGGAGATCGAGGGCCTGGCGTACGTGGAGTCCCCCCGGACCGCCCAGATGGTGGTCGAGGGCCTGGACCGGGTCACCGTGGTCGGTGTCTCCCCACGGCTCGCTGAGGTCACGGGTGCCGAAACGCTCCTGGGTTCCGCCGGGAACACCGATACCGACACCGGGTTCGACCCGGGAGGCCACCCGGTCATGTTGGTCTCCGGGGACCAGCTGGAGGCGCTTGGCGTCGAACCGGGGGAGAGCGTCGAACTCAGGGTGGACGGCACCGCGCGGGGCTTCACCGTGTACCCGTCCGCCCTGGCCACCGCCTCCGGGACGGCCGCCCCGGTGGTGCTGGCGGAGGTCCTGGAAGACCTGGCGCGGGAGAGCACCAGGGGCATGGTGTGGGGCGTGGCGGCGCCCGGGATCGATCGGGACCACCTCGCGGACCAGATGGACCTGGTCGCCGGTGCCGACCCGGAGGTCTCGCTGAGCGGGGCGCTCAGCGAGCGCGGAGACCTCACCGAGGTCCTCGATCTCCTGGTCGCCCTGGTGTTGGTGATGCTACTGGTCACCGTGGTGATCTCGGGCCTGGGGGTGGCCAACACCCTGAGCCTGTCGGTCCTGGAGAGAACCCGGGAGGTGGCTCTGCTGAGGGCCCTCGGGCTGAGCAGGGCCGGGCTGTACGGCACCCTCGCCGTCGAGGCCGTGGTGGTCTGCCAGCTCGGGGCCGTCCTGGGGGTGCTCCTCGGTGTTCCCTTCGGGCTGGTCGGGGTGGACGCGATCGTGGGTGGGACCGCACCCCTGGAGGTGGCCGTTCCCTGGAGCGCGCTGGGGCTCGTCCTCGCCTCCGCCCTCGGTGTCGGGGTGCTCGCGACCCTGGTCCCGGCCGCCCGCGCCGCCCGTGTCGCTCCGGCGGAGGGCCTGACCCATGGGTGAGTCAGCGGCAGAAGGAGGGTCGGGGAACACGACCAGCCCGGCCCGCCCGGAAGCCGATCTACCCGGCGTTCCCCGGACGGTCGTCCTTCAGACCGGCCTCGTGCGCGACCGCAGCGGCCTCCACCCTGTTGCGTACCCCCAGACGGCGCAGGATGGTGCTCACGTGCCCCTTCACCGTGCCCTCCACCATGTGGAGCCGCCTGCCGATGTCGCCGTTGGAGAGCCCCGTGGTCAGGAGGGCCAGCACCTCGTGTTCCCGAGGCGTCAACCCGGCCAGGCGTTCACGGGCGCGCAGCCGGGCGGTGGAGCGTTCGTGGCTCAGACCGTTGAGGACCCGGCGGGCCACCCTGGGGGAGAGGAAGGCACCTCCCTCCGCCACCGCGCGCACCCCGAGCAACAGCTCCCGGGGGTCGCCGGTCTTGAGCAGGAACCCGTCCACCCCGCTGTCGAGGGCCCGGACCACGTACTCCTCCTCGCCGAAGGTGGTCAGGATGACCACCCCGACCCCGGGCACGGCCCGGCGGATCTCCTCCGCCGCCTCCAGCCCGTTCATCCCCGGCATGCGGATGTCGACCAGAGCCACGTCCGGCCGGTGCGACCAGGCCAGCTCCACCCCTTCCCGGCCGCTGGAGGCCTCGGCCACCACCGCGATGTCCGGGTCGTTACCCAGTACCGCCCGCACTCCCGCGCGCACCATCGCCTCGTCGTCGACCAACAGCACCCTGATCACACTCCGACCTCCCCGCGTCCCCCGTCACCATGGCAGCACCTCGACCGAGACCAGTCTGTCCGGGTCGAAGCAGAGCCGGAATCTGTCGTCCTCTCCCGAGACCACGTCCGCACTGGAACGGTAGTAGCGGCACTCCTGCCCCTCGGGGTCCTCGGGCCAGGCGTCGGGGGTGTGGGTCCCCGGGTGGAGCTCCCGATCGGGGAGCAGGGCCTCCACCTCGGCCCGTTCCTGGCCGGGACGCAACCGCTCGAACAGCTCGGGGTCGAGGGTGGAGTTCGCCGCCTCCGACATGGTGAATGCCAGGAGCAGGCCGTACCCCACCATCGCCGTGAGGACCGGCACCAGCACGATCGTGCTGATCGCCCACAGGGTCCGGCGACGTACGCGGCGGTGCGGGTGTGCGTCCTCCTCGCGGGAGACGGCGTCGCCGGGGCCGCCGAGGAGGTCCGGTCCCGGGTGGAGGGGGTCGCCCGCGAACCCGCCCTCGGAGACCGCACCGGTCTCGCCTCGGGCACCGCCCGCCGCGTCTCTCACCGTCCCGTCACCGACCGGGCCCGCGTCGTGGGCCTCACCGTCCCGGGAGGCTCCCAGGACGGCGGCGCCCGCACCCGCGCCGAAAGGGCCTGACCCCTCGCCTGGCAGCCGGGCCGACACCACCCAGTGGCCACCCTCGGGTCCGGCACTGAACTCGCCCCCGGCCAGACGCACCCGTTCGCGCAGCCCCACCAGACCACCGCCGGTGCCGGGGACCCGTCGCGGGGCACCGTCCCGACGGAGCAGGGGGTTGGTCACCGTCACCCGCACACCGTCCCCGTCTGGGAGGCCGTGCAGAACCACCCGTGGGTCCGTGCTCGGGGCGTGCTTGGCGGCGTTGGTCAGCGCCTCCTGGACCACCCGGTACAGGGCCCGGTCCGACATCACCGGGAGCTGCACGCGGGTGCCCTCCGTCTCCAGACTCACGCGCAGCCCGGCCTCGCGTGAGTGTTCGACCAGTGCGGTGACGCCCTCTCCCCCCGGGGTCGAGGCCGGGGGCGCGGACCCGGTGTCGGCGCGCAGGACCCCGACCGCGACCATGAGTTGCTCCGCCGCCCTCCCCGCCGCCTCCCTCAGCTGTCCGGCCTGCACCCTGCGCTCCTCGGGCAGGTCCGGGGCCGTCTCCAGGGCCCCGGCGCCCAGGGTGAGCAGACTCAGTTGGTGCCCCACCGCGTCGTGCAGGTCGTGGGCGATCCGGGAGCGTTCCCGCATCCGCGCCCGCTCGGTCATCAGTCGCCACTCCCGGTCCAGGGTCCGGGCCCGTTCCCAGCCCGCCCGTTCCAGGGCGGAGGTGCTGCGCAGGTACAGGCCCAGCAGCCACGGCAGAACCACCGCGAACGCGGCCAGCACCCCGCCGGTCACCCACATGCCCACGGGGTGGCCGCCGAACACCAGCGCCGCCACCCCGACCAGGCCGACCACGGTGAACGCGTACCCGGCCACCCGTGGGTCACGGGAGAGCCGTCCGGCGAGCAGGGCCGGCGCGGGTAAGGCCATCACCAGCAGCGGCATGACCGGGGCCAGGGACAGCAGGAGAAGCACGGTGGCCAGGGCCAGGTGCCCCACGGGCGCTCGGAGGGGACGGAGACGGGGAGGGCGCATGGTGGGGAACCTAACCCGCCGGACGCGGTCGTGTCCCCTGTCGAAAGTCAGGGTGGCCCTCGCCGCTGGCGGTGCCGGTCGTGGCGGCGCCGCCTGGGCGAAACCGCGCCCGGCGACGGCAGCCTCAACGTGCACGTCCGGCCGGGCCGGAACGCAGGTGACTGCGTCCCACCCCGCCCCTCGATCGGCCCCTAGGGGTTCCCGTAGCAGCGCGCTCGGCGCCCGTCGCGGTCGTCCCGTGACCCTCCGTGTCGCACTTCCCACTTCTTCCGTGCGTGCCGGGAACGGCCTTTCGAGGGGATCGGGCCGGGGCGCGTGGCATCCTGGAACGACGCAGTCCGGTCGGGGAGGAACAACAGCACATGAGCATCGACGCGCCGCGGGACCGCTCGCGGCCGGTCCTCGGTTCGCTCACGGAGCACGCCAGTCTGCGCGCCCGGGTGACCGACGTCCTGCGTGAGGCCATGATCGCCGGTGAGCTCGAACCCGGTGTCGTGTACTCGGCCCCGGTCCTGGCCGAACGCCTCGGTGTGTCCGCGACCCCCGTGCGCGAGGCCATGATGGAGCTGACCCAGGAGGGGCTCGTGGAGACCCTCCGACACCGGGGGTACCGCGTGGTGGAGTTCAGCGACGTGGCGCTGGACGAGCTCATCGAACTCCGCGCCCTCATCGAGGTCCCCACGGTCGGCCGGGTCGCAGCGATCGCCACCGCCGGACAGATCGCCGCGCTGCGTCCGCTCGCGGACCGGTTGACGGAGACCGCCGAGACGGGACAGCTGCGCGAGTTCATCGCCACCGACATGGCCTTCCACCTCCAGATGCTGTCCATCGCGGGCAATCAGAAGCTGGTGGACGAGGTGCGCAGGCTCCGGGGGATGTCGCGGCTGTCGGCGCTGCGTGGGCTCCACGAGGAGGGCCGTCTGGTCGACACCGCGCAGGAGCACCACGCCCTGCTGGACCGCCTCGAAGCCGGTGACACAGCGGGTTCCGAGGCCCTCATGCGCCACCACCTGGGCCACGTGCGGGGCGTCTGGGCGGGCCGCGCGGAGGTCTGACGAAGGCGGGTCGGAACACGAAGCAGGTAGCTGAGCTGCGTCGATTAGGTCACGGGCCTTGCTTCGGGGAGGGTGCAATTGTACGTTGCACAAGTTCCCCTTCCTGAGGCCCCTCTTCATCGGGCCCTGATCCGAGGAGTTGTGAGTGGCCTCGCAGCACTCGGTGGTCGGTAAACCGGCCACCAACCGCCGTGTCCTCTTTGGCAGCCTCAGCGGCAGCGCGATCGAGTGGTTCGATTTCTTCCTCTACGCCACCGCCGCCGCGCTCATCTTCGACAAGCAGTTCTTCCCCAACGACGACCCCGTGATCTCGTTGATGCTGTCGTACCTGACCCTGTCGCTGACCTTCTTCATCCGGCCGTTCGGCGGGATCGTCTTCTCCCACATCGGTGACCGGATCGGTCGCAAGAAGACCCTCGTCATCACCCTGTCGCTCATGGGCGGCGCCACCGTGGCGATCGGTCTGCTGCCCACCTACGACCAGGTCGGCCTTCTCGCCCCCGTCCTGCTGATCCTGTGCCGGATCATCCAGGGACTCGCGATCGGCGGCGAGTGGGGCGGCGCCCTGCTGCTCGCCTACGAGTACGCCCCCGAGAACCGTCGCGGCTTCTTCGGCTCGGTGCCCCAGACCGGCATCACCATCGGCATGCTCATGTCGACCGTCGCCTTCGGCCTGGTCAGCCTGCTCCCCGACGGCGCCTTCGAGTCCTGGGGCTGGCGTCTCCCGTTCGTCGCCAGCATCGTCCTCGTCTTCGTCGGCCTGTGGATCCGCAAGGGCCTGGCCGAGACCCCCGCCTTCCGTGAGGCGAAGGAGAGCGGCGACGTCGCCAAGCTGCCCATCCGGGACACCCTGCGCGACCACTGGCGCTCCGTCCTCGTGGCCGTCGGCGCCAAGGTCGTGGAGACCGCCCCGTTCTACATCTTCGCGACCTTCGTCGTCAGCTACGCCACCGGTACGCTCGACGTCCAGCAGTCCGTGGTCCTCAACGCCGTCAGCGCCGGCGCTCTGGTCAGCACCCTCGGTATCCTGCTCATGGGCGCGCTCTCCGACCGCGTCGGCCGCCCGAAGGTCTACCTCGCGGGCACCCTGCTCATCGCCCTGTTCGCGGCGCCCTTCTTCATGCTGCTCGACCTCCAGATGAGCTGGGCCGTGTACGCGGCCGTCGTGATCGCCCTCGGCGTGGCCTGGCCCCCGGTCACCGCCACCCTCGGCACCCTCACCTCCGAGATCTTCACGACCCGTGTGCGCTACACCGGTGTGACCCTCGGCTACCAGATCGGCGCCGCCCTCGCCGGTGGCACCGCCCCGCTGCTGGCCACCTGGCTGCTGGCCCGCTTCGACGGCGCCTGGTGGCCGATCGCCACCTACCTGGTCGTCCTCGCCGTCATCTCCTTCGTCGCCGTCGCGTGCTCCGGCCTCGTCGTCCGCAAGGAGAGCGCCCTGATCCAGGCCCGTGAAGCCGCCGCCAACGAGAACTCCAAGGTGTCCGCATGACCGAAGCACACACCGGCCTGCCCTTCGTCAGCGCGGAGGAACTACGCGAGCGGGTCGGCCCCAAGCGGGCGTTCGAGCTGATCGAGCGCGCCCTGCTCGACGGTTTCGACCCCTCGCGGGACCCCGCGCGCACCCACGCCGGGGCCGGTGACGGCCACCTGCTGCTCATGCCCTCGACCCTGGGCGACTGGGTCGGCGTGAAGGTCGCGTCCGTGTCCCCGGACAACCCCGCCCGCGACCTGCCTCGCATCCAGGCCGTGTACATGCTGATGGACGCCCGGACCCTCACTCCTAGGGTGCTCGTCGACGGCGTCACGCTGACGTCGTTGCGGACCCCGGCCACCTCCGCCGTGGCCGTCGACCGGCTGGCCGCACCCGAGGCGTCCCGCCTCGTGGTGTTCGGCAGCGGCCCCCAGGCGGTCGAGCACGTCGTCGCCGTGGCGGGCATCCGCGAGCTCACGAGCGTTCGGATGGTCGGCCGCACCCCGCACCGTGTGGACTCCGCCCTCCGGGAACTCGCCGAGCGCGGCATCACCGCCGAGACCGGCACGGAGGCCGACGTGGCCGAGGCCGACATCGTCGTGTGCGCCACCTCCGCCAAGGACCCGCTGTTCGACGGCTCACTGGTCCGTGACGGTGCCTGCGTGGTGGCCATGGGATCGCACGAGGCCGACCGCCGCGAGCTCGACGCCGCCCTGATGGGCCGTTCCCTCGTGGTCGTCGAGGAGAGCGACGCCGCCCTGCGTGAGTGCGGGGACGTCGTCATCGCCATCGAGGAGGGCACCCTCACCAAGGCCGACCTCGTCGGTATCGCCCCGCTCGTCCGGGGCGAGGTCGCACGCCGCACCGACCGGCCCAACGTGTTCAAGGGCTCCGGGATGTCGTGGGAGGACCTGGCCGTCGCCGTGGGTGTCGCGCCCGCGCTCTGACCGGTCCGAGGGCGGACCAGTCGCCCGGGCCGGACCGTCCTGCCGGCCCGTGTGACACCGGGGCTCCGCACCGCGAGGTGGCGCGGGGGGCGGGGCCCCGCCCCGCGCCGGGGCGCGGGGGGGCCCCGGGCGCCGGGCCGGGCCGCCCCGCCCCCCCGCTGGCCCCGGGGGCCCCCCCCCGGCGGGGTGACTCGCGGTGCGGAGCCCCTCTCCGTGCCCGGGCCCGGCCCCGCTCAGTAGCTGCTGTTCTCGACCTCCGAGAGCAGGGCCCCGATCCACGCCACCATCCACCCCGGCACCACCCCCAGCCGGACCCCCTCCTCCGCGATCTTCGTGGCCCGGTTGAGGATGCGCCGCGCCTCCATCGGGTCGCTTCGGACCACGATCGCGGCCAGCAGCCGCATGGCCCGCAGCTGACCCGAACGATGCCGCAAGCCCCGGTACCCCGCGATCGCCGCCCGCGCCAGTTCCTCCGCCTCGCCGAGCCGCCCCGCCTTGTGGAGCGACTCGGCGGCCATACGCTGGGCCCGTGCCTGCCACCACTTGTCACCCAGGTCGCGGAACCCCCGCGCGGCACGCAGGAACTCCTCCTTGCCCTCGCCCTCGTCACGGGCCAGCAGCACCTGGCCCAACACCAGGCAGGTGCGCCAGCGCCCCCAGTCGTCGCCGATCTCCTCGAAGGAGCGCTCCGCCTCGCGCAGCCGCTCGACCTGGCGCTCACCCCGCCACGTGTCCCTGAGCGTCCCGCGCCGACGCAGGAGTCCGCGCGGCGGGCCGGGCTCGGCGCACCGGTACGCGTACTCCGGGTAGCCGTCGACGAACAGCTTCTCCACTGCCCTCCTCTGCTGTTCGGGCCAACCCGCCTTCCGCGCGGTCCGGTAGCGGCGGTCCCGTTCACGCTGGGGGCTGAGCAGCAGCTCGCACTTCTCCGCCGCCCGGTTCAGTTCGTTGGTGGGCAGCTGCCCCAGGGAACGCAGGTAGCGGGCCCGGTACCAGTGCTCCTCGGGCGCGTCGGTCAGCCGCTCCAGGCCGTCGGAGAGCACGAACCAGGCGTTGAGCGGGTACTCGCGCAACCGCAGCACCTCCCCGCGCTGGAGCCGCACCCGCGCCCACTGCTCGGGGACGTCCCGGGAGCCCTCGAGCAGGGACTCGGCTTGGGAGAGCAGGTCGTAGGCGCGTTCGAGGTGCCCCTGGAACCGGTCCACCTCGGCCAGGTTGCACAGGGTCCGCGCCCACCACCAGTGGTCGGTGTGCTCCTCGAAGGTCCGCACCGCCCGCTCGATCTCCGCCCGCCCGTCGTCGAGGTCGCCCCTGCGGTACAGGTTGACGCCGACCGCCCGGTGTGCCCGCGCGGACCAGCGCGGATCCACGGGCGGGTCCAGCTGTTCGAGGACGCGCAGGGCGGTGAGCGCGCGCTCGTAGCCCGTGTCGTGGTCGCCCTGGGCCCCCACGACCTCGGCGCGCTCCAGGAGGGCCACGCCGTAGGAGAAGGGGTCGTCCATCTCCAGGGCCAGCGCGGTGGACTGCCGGGTGGCCTCGCCCACGGCTCCCCAGTGCCTGCGGCCGGAGCGGGAGAGCACCGTGAAGGCCCGTCGCAGTCGGAGCCCGCGCTCGGGTGAGCGCCGTCCGTCCCCCTCTGGCGCGGTCCACCGGAAGCACACCTCGAACCCCCGGCGCTCGGACTCCAGCCAGGCCAGCGGATCGGCCGGAGCCCGCACGACGGCCGGGGCGTCCCCACCCTGCCCGACCCGGCCGGGGACGGGTGAGCCGAAGCTCCACTCGTGTGGCGCGGCGGCTCGGGCGGTGGCCTCGGCGAGACGTTCGAAGGCCCGGAGCAGGCGGTCGACTGAGGTGCGCAGCCGCTCGGCCGACCAGTCCGGTCGCTCGTCTTCGGGCACGCCGAGCACGTGGGGGCCCGCAGCCAGCAGGGTGTCGCGGACCCGGTCGTGGAGCTGGAACCGGTCGAAGCCGCCCGCACGGTACAGGTACGTCACCAGGTAGCGGTGGCTCATGTCCCACAGCATCCGCCCGGCCTCCTCCTCCCCGGTGTCGAGCAGCGCGGCGGCGGCCCAGGGCGCGAAGGTGGTCAGTCCGGCCCCGGCCAACCGGTTCAGGAGCAGACGCTCCTGGGGCGTGCACTGCTGGAGGCCGAAGGCGAGGGAACGGGCCACGGCCCTGGGGCCGGGAACGTCCAGGGTGCTCATACGGTCCAGCAGGCTCACCACGCCCGGACCGTTCTCCAGGGTGAGCTGGGTGCCCGCCAGGCACAGGGCCAGGGGGAGGCCGTGGCAGGCCGAGACCAGGTCGGGAAGGGCCCGCCGATCATCGGCGGACAACCCCCGGCCCGAAGCGCTGACCAGGCGGTCGACCAGCTCCAGGCCCTCCGGCGGTGACAGCGGGGCGAGTCCGCGCCGCAGCATCGGCGGCGGAGCGTCGGGGAATCCCGAGCGGCCGGTGATCAGGACGGCGCAGCCCGGACCACTGGGGAGCAGCGGCTCCACCTGGGCGTAGTCCTTGGCGTTGTCGAGGACGACGAGGAGCCGTCGCCCCTCCGTAGCGGTCTTCCACGTACCGGCGAGGTCGTCGAGGGAGGCACCGTCCGAGGGGCGCCCGCCGAGTTCGGCGGCCATCTGGGCGAGGACCTCCTCTGGGCGCCGTGGCTCCCGCCGTCCCGAGGAGTCGTGGTCGGCGCCGCCGTAGAGCTCGAACTCCAGCTTGCCGTCGGGGAAGCGGTCGGCGACCCGGGCCACGATCTGGGCCGCCAACTGGCTCTTGCCGGTGCCGCCCTCCCCGGTGATCGCGATGACGAGCGGTCCTCGGAGGCGCTGTCTCCGCTCCTGCCCGAACGCCCGGCGGGCGAGCCCGCGGGGCCCGGGGCGCGGGAAGCGGTCGAACTCCGCCAACAACTCCGCCATGAGTGCGGCGTGCCCGGTGAAGTGGTCCACGGGCGGGGGGAGGCGTCGGCGCAGAGCCGGCCGCTCTCGCGGCCCCGACCCCTGGGGCAGGCGTTCGAGCAGGGCTTGGGCGGTGACGGCGGTGCCGGTGCCCAGCAGCCCCACCAGCGCGAGCAGCAGTCCACCGTCGCCCGGGACCAGTTCCGGCACGCTCTGGGCCACCGTCCCGAGGCCGACCATGGTCGCGAGGACCCCGACCACCCCCGTGTGCAGCGGACGCCACCGCCGTTGCGAGGGAACACCCAGGTCTTCGGGCCGTCGGCGCACAGTCGTCCTCCGTGACCCCCAGGACTCCGGGTGTGCCGGGCCCGTGGGGGTTGGCGAGCCCGGCAGTGAACCGATCCTGGTGTGCCTGCGCCCCGGTGTCCAGACCCGGGGGGACCGGTAGCCCGGCATTCACCCCTCGGTCACCCCCAGGGCGCACGGTCCGCGTTCCGTGCGAGCCGTACCGTCCCGGGCGCGTGCCGGACCGGCGTCGCGGCACGAACCACCCCCACTCCGGGCGCACGGAGACGAGACGCCGAAGCGAACCCGCCCGCGCCCCTCGGGGCACGGGCGGGCGGGGTCACGCGGTCGGGGAGGTCGTCCGATCCGAGGGTGCGTCCGCGCGTCTGGCCGCACGCATCCGCGCCACCACGACGATGCCGACGGCCAGGAGGATGACGGCGTAGATGCCCAGGGTGATGGGGCCGGTGAACATGACTCCGACGTCCCCCTGCCCGATCGCCAGCCCACGGCGCAGCTCGGTCTCCGCGAGGGGGCCCAGGATCACGGCGATGAGCACCGGGGCGACGGGAATCGCGTACCTGCGCATCATGAACCCCAACAGGCCGAGGAGGATCAGCAGCCACAGGTCGGTGACCGAGTAGGAGGAGGCGTAGACACCGAGCACCGCGAATCCGGTGATCCCCGCGTACAGGTACCTCTTCGGGATCAGCAGCAGCTTGGCCCACAGCGGGGCGAAGGGCAGGTTGAGGATCAGCAGCATCACGCTGCCGACGAAGAGGCTGGCCAGGAGCGCCCACACGAGGTCGGCGTTGCGCTCGAACAGCAGGGGGCCGGGCTGCATGCCGTACTGCTGGAACGCGGCCAGCATGATGGCGGCGGTGGCCGACGTCGGCAGGCCCAGCCCGAGGAGGGCGCCCATGGCGGTGCCCGCCGTCGCGCTCGCGGCGGCCTCCGGGGCCGCGACACCCTCGATGGCCCCCTTGCCGAACTCGTCGGGGCGCCTGCCGCGCCGGGCTCTCAGCTGGGAGAGCTTGCGCTCCGTGCCGTAGGCCAGGAAGGTCGGGATCTCCGAACCTCCGGCCGGGATGGTGCCGAAGGGCAGACCGAAGCCCAGGCCGCGCAGCCAGGCGGGGACGGCCCGACGCAGGTCGCCGCGCTTGAGCCAGAGGGTCCCGCCGGTCCTGACCAGCTGCGCGTCGTCCCGTTCCCGGTGGATCCGCGAGGCGACGTGGAGCACCTCGCCCAGAGCCAGCAGACCGACGGTCACGGTGACGATACCGATCCCCTCGAACAGTGAGGGCACGCCGAGGGTGAACCGCGCCGCGCCGCTCTGCGCGTCGATGCCGACCATCGCGATCGCCAGACCCAGGGAGAGGGCGATGAGACCGCGGACCATGGACTGGGCCACCACCGCGGAGGTCGCCACGAACGCGAAGACCGCCAGGGCGAAGTACTCGGCGGGGCCGAACCGCAGGGCGATGTCGATGATGACGCCGGAGAAGAACGCGACCACCGCCGTGGAGACCACCGCGCCGAGGAAGGCCCCGATCGCGGAGGTCGCCAGCGCCTGGGAGGCCTTGCCGCGCAGGGCCATCCGGTGGCCCTCGATCGCGGTGGCGATCGCCGAGCTGTTGCCCGGCGTGTTCATCAGGATGGACGTGGTGGAGTCGCCGAACAGCCCGCCGTAGTAGACGGCGGTGAACATGATGAAGGCGCCCGTGGGGTCGAGCTTGAACGTGACCGGGAGGAGGAGGGCCACGGCCATCGCCGAACCCAGGCCCGGCAGGACCCCGACCGCCGTGCCGAGGACCACGCCGACGAAGGCCCACAACAGGTTCTCGGGGGTGAGGGCGGAGGCGAAACCGCCACCGAGGAGTACGAGTGTGTCCATGTCAGAGCACCCCGCCCAGGATCCCCGAGGGGAGGTTCAGGCCCAGGCCCGCGACGAACGCGAGTTGGACGACCGCCGAGTAGACCAGTGCCACCGCCGCCTCGAACAGCGAGCGCCGACCCCCGAACGCCGTACTCACACCGAAGAACAGCAGGGCGCCGGACAGCAGCCAGCCGAGGGGCTGCAGCAGCAGGGTGAAGGCGACGACCGCCCCCAGCACCAGACCGACCGTGCGCCAGTCACTGTGGGTGGCGGTGCGCCGGGCCTCCCGGCCCTCGACCAGCTCACCGACGATCCCGGCGGACTCCGCGTCCGGGTCTGCGTCGGTCGGAGGGACGGCCGGTTCGCGGGCGACCTGGACGATCAGCAGCGCTCCGAGCACCAGCATCAGTCCGGACACCAGGCCGGGGAAGAGCTGGGGGCCGGGCCCCGTGGAGGTGTCCGGGACGTGCATGGCCATGGTCTGCGCGCCCAGGAAGGCACCGACCCCGATGACGAGCAGGCCGACGAAGACCTCGCTGCGCCCCCGCAGCCAGGCACGGGCCGGGTGGGCCGCCCGCGACGACGCGGGCGGCGCTGATTCTCTCTGTGGGTTCATGACAGCCCCAGGTCCTTGGTGACGTCGGTGATGCGGGTGATCTCGTCCTTGAGGAAGGCCTCGAACTCCGGACCGGACTGGAAGGTGTCGTCCCAGCGGTTGCGTTCGAGGGTGTCCTGCCACTCGGGGGTGGCGACCATCTCCTCGACGATGGCCGTCAGCTCCGCGCGCTCCTCCTCGGTGATCCCGGGCGGCGCCATGAATCCCCGCCAGTTGGGGAGTACGGCGTCCACGCCCTGTTCGGGGAGGGTGGGGTGGTCCTCGAGTCCGGTGACGCGTTCGTGGGCGGAGACACCGAGGACCCTGAGGCTCCCGGTCTCCACCTGGTCGCTGAACTCGTTGTAGCCGGAGACGCCGACGTCGATGCTGCCCGAGAGCAGGGAGGTGAGCGCCTGGGCGCCGCCCGCGAACGGGATGTAGTTGACGTCGGTCGGGTCGAGTCCCTGCGACTGGGCCGCGAGTCCGGCCAGCAGGTGGTCGGTGCCCCCGAGCGAACCGCCGCCCACGGCCACCGCGCCCGCGTCGTCCTCCCAGGCCTCGATCAGGTCGTTCATGTCCCGGAGGGGCGAGTCGTCGCGGACCACGAAGACCTCGTAGTCGTCGGCCACCCGTGCGATGGGGACGACGTCCTCCAGGGTCTGGGCGGAGTCGTTGACGATGATGCCGCCGATCATGACGGTCCCGGTGGTCATGAGGGTGGTCGCCTCGCCCTCCCGCCGCACCGTCTGCGCGAGACCGATGGTGCCCCCCGCTCCGGGCAGGTTCACGACCTGGGTGTTGGCCACGACGTCGTTCAGACGCATCGCGTGCTGTGCCTCCCGTGCGACGAGGTCCCAGCCGCCGCCCGGGTCGGCGGGCACCACGATGTCCACCCGGGCGCGGGCCTCGGAGCCGTGCGTCTGCGAGAGCGCGGCGTTCGCCGCGGCGGCACCCACGACGAGGGTCGCGCACACGGCCCCCACCGCACGCAGGGTGCGCTGCTTGTCCATCTTCACTCCCTCTCGACCGCAATGGTCCACCAGGTGGACCACATGGGCCGCTGATTGGTTCAGAGAATGATGCAAATCACGTGAAGGCGTGTCAATGCGTCCGGGACATCTTTCCTTAACGAAGTCGTCACGCCAGGACACGTGCGTCATGCCTGGCAGGGGTCCTGTGGCGATGGAGTCGGAGGGGGTTCCTCTGGCGGTTCCTGCTGCGGTGGGTTAGCCTGACCCCCAGAACGACCATCTAGTAGACCAATGAGTCCACCAGGTGGACCACGAGGGGAGAGTGATGGCCGGGGACACCGAAGGGGGAGTGCGCAGCGTGGTGCGCGCGCTCGACCTGCTGGACCTCTACGACGAGAGGAACCAGCGCTACACCACACGCGAACTGGTGGAACTGACCGGACTGGCCAAGACCACCGTCCTCCGCCTGGTCGGCACCCTCGAACAACGCGGGTTGCTCTGGTCCGGTTCGGACGGCCGTGTCGGAGCCGGACCGGGGCTGCTCCGCTGGGCGCGCCTGGCCCACGCCGTCTGGCAGGTGCCCGAGTCGATCCGTGTGATCATGCGTGACCTCACCGTCGAGACCTCCGAGACCGTCAACCTCTACGTACGCGCGGACACCGTCCGTGTCTGCGTCGCGCAGGAGGAGGGCCCCCAACGGCTCCGACACGTCGTGAACACCGGTGACGAGATGCCGCTCTGGGGCGGAGCGGCCAGCAAGGTGCTCCTGGGAGGTGCCCCCGAGTCAGTGGTCCGGAGGGTCGCCGCGGCATCCCCGCACGGACCGCAGTACGTCGAGCGCCTGTTCACCGAGATCGCCGAGGCTCGCGCCCGGGGGTTCGCGGTCAGCCACGGCGAGCGCGAACACGGCGCCTCGGGTGTCGCCGCCCCGGTGAGCGGCTCCGGTGCGGGCCCCGGGCCCGTCGCGGCACTGGCCGTCGGCGGGCCCACCGCGCGCTTCACCGAGGCCTCCGTCCGTGCCTTCAGCGGCGCTGTGCGCGAGGCGGCGGAACGCATCGGCCGGATCGGATTCGACCCGGGGTCGGAGAACGTGGCGACCGAGGACGAGGAGAACGGATGAGCACCGCGACGGCCGCGCGGGAGCCGCTCCCCCTGGCAGGGATCCGCGTCCTGGACCTGACCAACGTGCTGGCCGGCCCCTACGCCGGATACCAGCTCTCCCTGATGGGCGCCGACGTGGTCAAGGTGGAGGTCCCCGGCGCGGGTGACCTCGCTCGACAGCTCGGAGCCTCGTCGGAACTCAACGAACGACGCGTGGGGGCGTCCTTCCTCGCCCAGAACGCGGGCAAGCGGTCCCTCACCCTGAACCTGAAGTCCCCGGAGGGGTGCCGGGTCCTGAGCACCCTGGTCAGGGACGCGGACGTGCTGCTGGAGAACTTCCGGCCGGGGGTCATGGAACGCCTGGGCTTCGGCTGGGAGACCCTGCGCGACCTCAACCCGGGCCTGGTGTACTGCGCCGTGTCCGGGTTCGGCTCCGACGGACCGCTGAGCGACCGGCCCGCCTACGACCAGATCATCCAGGGACTGTCCGGGATGATGGACGCCACCGGGACGGAGGAGACCGGGGCGCTCCGCGCGGGCTTCCCGATCGCGGACGTCCTGGGCGGACTGGCCGCCGCCTTCGCCGTTGGAAGCGCCCTCGTGCGGCGTGAACGCACGGGGGAGGGCACCCGGCTGGACGTCTCGATGCTGGAGACCGCCATCACGGCCATGGGATGGGGGGTCTCCAACTACCTCTCCGCGGGGGTGGAACCCTCCCGCATCGGCAACGAGAACGCCACCGCCGCTCCCTCGGGCACCTTCACCACGGCCGAGGGCACACTCAACATCGCGGCCAACAAGCAGGAACAGTTCGAGACCCTCTGCCAGCTCCTCCGGGCCTCCGAGCTCGTGACCGACCCGCGCTTCGCCACCCGGGAGGACCGCAAGGCCCACCGGGTCGCGCTCCGCGACGAACTGGAGGAGCGCCTGGCGAGCCGGAGCGCGCGGGACTGGGAGGTGGTCCTGTCCGAGGCGGGGGTCCCCGCGGCCCGCGTCCTCAGCGTCCGCGAGGCCCTCGAACTGGACCACGTCCGACACCGGGGCCTGGTCCGCACCCTGCCGTTCCCCGGCCGGGACGACCGCGAACTCCGTGTCCTGGGCAGCGGCGTGCACGTCGACGGAGCCTCCCTGGGGCCCGATCGATCGCCACCCCTCCTCGGGGAACACACCGACCAGATCCTCCGGGAAGCGGGCTACGAACAGAGCGAGGTCAACGCGCTCAGAGAGGCGGGTGTGGTGTGAGCGCTCCTGACACCCCGAGCATGACGCACGAGGAGATCGGTGACTGGTGGTCGACCTCCCTGACACGCGTCGCCCCGGGAGAGATCGAACTGCGGGGCTACCCCGTGCAGGACGTCATCGGCCGCCACGGCTTCGTCGAGGTGGTCTGGCTCATGCTCAGGGGTGAACTGCCCGAGCCCGCCCAGGCCCGCATGCTGGAGTCCGCGCTGGTGTCCGGGGTCGACCACGGGCCCCAGGCGCCCTCCATCGCGGCCGCCCGGATGGCCGCCACCTGCGGACTCGGACTCAACAACGCGGTCGCCAGCGGGGTGAACCTCCTGGGGGACGTGCACGGTGGCGCCGGCCAGCAGTGCGTCGCCCTGCTGAACGAGATGGCGGAGCGGCGCTCCGACGGCACCGGCGCCGACGTCGTGGCCGAGTCGATCGTGGCCGAGTACCGGGAGAGGGGCGGCTACGTCCCCGGATTCGGGCACCGCTTCCACCCCAGGGACCCCCGCCGCGACCCCCTCCTGGACATGGTCCGCGAGGCGGTCCGCGAGGGGGTCGTCGACGCCGGACCGCTGGAGTCCGCGCTCGCCCTGGAGAAGGCCCTGGAGGGCCGCCGGGGCCGAGCCGTTCCGATGAACATCGACGGGGCCACGGCCACCGTCTACGCCTCCCTCGGCTTCGCCCCCGAACTGGCCCGAGGGCTCTTCGTCCTCTCGCGGTCCGTCGGCATCCTGGCCCACGCCTGGGAGGAGGGCAACAGCGGCGCGAGGATCAAGGGTCCGCTCCCGCGTGCGGTCCTCGCCGGGTACACGGGCCCGGCCACCCGGCTCCCGGGCGGGGTCCACGCCGACTGAGACGGGCGACCCGGCCGGTGCGGGCACGCACCGGCCGGGTCGCGGGGCCGGTCGGCAGGGCGTTCAGCGGCCGGTTCGTCCGTCGATCCGCTCGCGGAGGATGTCGAGGTGCCCCGCGTGACGACCGGTCTCCTCGATCATGTGCGCCAGGGACCATCGCATCGACGGCGCGGTCCGGCCGCGGCGGCCGTCGTGCGCGGGTCGGCCGAGGTCCGTGCAGGCGGCGATGGCCGCGTTCGCGGCGGTGACGGCGTCGCGGTAGCCCTGGAGCACCTCCTCGGCGGTCCGGTCCGGGTCGGCATGGAACGTCGCCGCCCAGTCACCGGTCTCCTCACCGAGGAACACGTGGCGCTCGACCCGGGTCAGGTGCGCGATCAGACCGAGCAGGTTGGTCCCCGACGCCACGCCGGGGGTGCGCAGGTGTTCCTTCGGCGCCCCCTCGAGCTTGGAGATGACGCTCTCGCGCAGGTAGTCCAGGAATCCCGTGAGGACCTCCCTCTCCCCGGTTCCGGTCCTGGGCGGCGGACGGTCGTGTCGTGACGCGGCGGACATGGTGCCTCCTTCGTGGATGGTGCGGGCGCTCAGGTCGGTTCGGGAGCCGGTGTCGTCGGTAGTCGGCGGCGTGCCGCCACCACGTTGTCGGCCACCGTCGCGTAGCGGCCGTCGGGGCCGTGCGCGAGCCGGGTGCGCCGTTCGGCCACGACGGCGGTCCACTCCGGCCCGAGGCCGAGTGAGTGCCACAGGTCGTCCACGGTCGGGTGCTCGTCGTGCCGGTTCCATGACCAGGGCGCGCTCGAAGCGTGGTCGATGACGAGCAGCAGCCCCCCGTCGCGTACCGACCGCGCGGCCGCGCGCAGGACCGCGTCCCGGTCGAGGTCCGTCGTGGCGTGGAAGTAACTGGCGTGGACGAGGTCGAGGGGACCGGTGTCGGGCGCGGAGGACGCCAGGTCGTGGGGCTCCACGTCGAGGAGTTCCCCGACCCCCGCCAGCCGGGACCGTTCGGCCAGGACGTCGAGCACGTGTTCCGAGACGTCCACCGCCGTGACCCGCCACCCCCGCGCGGCCAGCCACAGGGCGTCCCCGCCGCGTCCGCACGCGAGGTCGAGGGCGTGGGAGACTCGCGGGCGCGGAGCCGGTACGAGCGCCAGCTCCTCCGCGAGCGCCACGAGGGCCGCGTTGGGCGGGGGAGGGGGCGTCGAGGGACTCTCGTCGCCGTACTGCCGGTCCCAGAACTCCCGTGCGGGAGAGGGGACCCCGGTTTCGGATCGCATGACGCCCATGCTGGGCGGCGGGGACCGATCCGCGCACGGTTCTGTGCGGATCTGCAACGGCGTGGGTGCGTGGTTCCTCAGGCGCCGTGCAGGTGGATGCGTTCGCCCTGGGTCCCGAAGATCGCGATGACCTCGGCCACCGCCCGCTCGGCGGGGTTGCCGATCCAGTGCGGGGTCCGGGTGTCGAACTCGGCCGCCTCCCCGGCCCGCAGCAGCACGTCCTGTTCGGATCCGAGGACCAGCCGCACGGTTCCGGTGAGGACGTAGAACCACTCGTGGCCCTCGTGCGTGCGCAGCTCGGGAGCCGGAAGGGTCCGGGACGGCGGATAGACCACCTTGTACGCCTGGACCCCGCCCGCGCGCTGTGTGAGCGGGACGAACGTCAGGCCGAAGCGGCGCACCGGGTGCAGGTGGACGCGCGGGTCACCCACTCTGGGGGCGTCCACGAGCTCGCCGATCGGCACCTGGTGGGCGCGGGAGAGGGGGAGCAGCTGCCCCAGGGTGGGCTGGAGCCGCCCGGTCTCCAGGCGGGAGAGCGTGCTCGGTGAGATGCCCGTGCGCTCCGACAGTTCGATGAGGGTCAGCTTCGCCCGCCCTCGCAGCTGGCGCAGTCGGGCACCCACGGCTCGGAGCACCTCGGTGTCGGGGTCGTTGCCTTCCATGTCCGCAACCTATCTCGTGGCGCGGCCCCGATCTGGGGAGGCGGTGGAGCGGCCCCCTGTCGTCGGTTTTCGGTTTGAAACGAACCGTATTTTGGTTCTTGCCGAATGCGGGACAGCGGAAAGCGAGGGGTGGTGTCGACTCCCCGGGTGGACTCCAGGGGTCCTCGTTTGTCTTGTGGGATAAAGGTGGTTTTGGTCCGCTCGTATGTCCCTGTTGTTTGTCGGTTCGGGTGTGAATTTGGTAAATTCCTCTTAGTCGAACGCGAGGCACGAAGCCTCGCGGAATTGCTTTCGGTCGTAGTTGGAATGTGTAGGCACTAACCGTAATGCGTCGTACCCTGACCCGCGCGACGGCGGCCTGTGCGACCTATGCCCTGGTTCTCTCGCTGGGGGTGGGCGCACCCGTCGCGGCTGACGAGAAAGCCCCCACCGTCAAGGGGAGTGCTCCGGAATCCGGTCTGATCGAGGCCTCCCCGGTCGGGGGCGGCCCATTCGGTGGGGTGGGAGTCCACTCCGAGGAGGACCCGTCCGCGATCGCGCACGACGACGGTGGTCGAATGGCGTCCGTGAGTTCGCTGTGGACTCATGTGGACCGCGCATTTCCGGACCAACCATCCAACATGACCGAAAACGGGAGTCTGGGGACGGGGCGCCTCGCCTGGGATCGTGTCTACACCCGCAGGGCCCTTTTCCGTTTCCCGGTGGAACTCGGTTCCGAATCCGTGGTGGAATCCGCGGTCCTGCGCGTCGACGTGGCATGGTCCTACGACTGTGAAAGCGACTCCGCCGTGGAGTTGCACCGGGTCGACCCGTTCGACGAGAACACCACCTGGAACGACCAACCGGCGTCCCGGGGACTGCTCGACACCCGGAACGTGCGGGGCGGGCACACCGCCTGCCCGCTCCACGGCGGTGTGGAGTTCGACGTGACCGAGGCCTATCAGCGGGCCCTGGACGACGGAGAACACCACCTCCACCTGAGGCTCGGGGCGGCGGACGAGTCCGGGAGCACCGCCTGGCGGCGCTTCGACGTCGAGGACCACCCCCCGGCCCTGGTGGTCGACCACGGCCCCGCGCCGACCGGGTACGTCGCGCCCTCAGAGAGGGCCGCACCGTGGGACGGCCTCGTCCCGCCGGACGACGACCCTCCGAACTCCGTCCCGCCCCCCGTGGTCCCTGTGACGATGGGAATCGGCGACGCCCTCCTCCGGGGCCACGACGGCCCGTCCAGCAGCGATCCGGTCCGGTCCCCTCGGGCGGAGCGGACGGACCACGCGATCGCCTCGGACGGCCACCGGTGGGCAGGAGAGACGACCCGGGCCCGGGGACCCCCATCCGCCGCACCCCTCGAGGACCGAACCCGCGGTGGGGCTACCGGGGGAATCGGTCGATGAAGGACGACACCCCTCTCCTCCGATGCTTCGTCCGGTCGGGCGGAGGAACGCGTCGGCGGCCCGTGGGGGAGCACCGTGGTGGGAGGCTCCCCGGCGGCCCGGGAGTACGTACCGTTCACGCACCGGTCACACGGCGCAGTGGTCGTGCGCGGCGGACGGTCCGGCTTCGCCGGTCGGAGAGGTGGTCGTCCCACAAACCGGACGTGCCCGAAGCGGAACCAGGTGGGGTGACGCCTCGGGAAGCCGCGGAGGCCCGTTGTCACCTGTGTGCTAGGGCGCCACAGACGTGCTTCGGGCCGCCGCGGACGTTCGCGTGCCAGGAAACGCCCAGAGGGGGGCGCTCCGGGCGTGCTGCCGCGACGTGCGCTCAGGTGAGCGCGTCGACGCCCTCGTAGTCCGCCAACGGAGCCGTTCCGGTGGTGGCGTACTCCAGCAGGACCAGACCCGAGGGGGTGTGCTCCCGCCCGACCAGACGGAACCCGGTGCTCTGCGAAGGGTGTGTGAACAGGCGGCGGCCCTCACCGACCACGGTGGGGGCGACGACCAGACGAACCGTGTCGACCAGACCCGAAGCCACGAGGAACCCCCCGAGCCGGGCGCTGCCGTGGATCTGCAACTCACGCCCGGGCTGCTCCCTCAACCTCGCCACCGAGGTGACCGGATCCCCGCCCAGCACGGTGGTGGGGGCCCAGGAGCCCTCCGTGAGGGTGGAGCTCACCAGGTACTTGGGCAGCGAGTTCATCCGTACCGTGAACGGATCGGGTTCGGTGATCTGCGGCCAGTCACGGGCGAAGGCCTCATAGGTGCGTCGGCCGAACAGCAGCCCGTCCGCCTGGTCCAGCCACTCCGACGCGGTCCTCACGAACGCCGCGTCCATGAAGGGCACGAACCAGCCGCCCCGCGTGAAGCCCTCCGAGACGTCCTCGTCGGCCGCCCCGGGGCCCTGGCTGACACCGTCGAGCGAAACGAACTGGGTGAGGGTGATCTTCACGCTGGCTCCTCTCCGACGGCCGCGCCCGGGCCGACTCGACGCCAGTCTCACACGGAGGGCACCGCCGTCCCCGTCTCCACGCCGCGAGACCCGAACTGTCACAAGGGCTCCCTATCGTTCGGGGCATGAGTTCAGGACTGATGGCCTTCAGTGTCGACATGGACAGGATCTCCCGCCCCGCCTCCGAGACGGTGCGCTCGCAGTGCGAGATGTACGGCAGGTTCCTCGACAACCGCTGCTTCTACCCGGTGAGCACTGGTGGCTCGAGGAGGTGGACCAGACCCTCTCGGCCCTCGGCGTGAACGAGGTGCGGGTCGAGTACCTGGCGGGCGACCAGGACGACGGCGACTCCTGGTCCGCCAAGTCCGTCAGTCTGGCCGACGAGCAGGCCCGCGCGGTCACCCCGGAGCGGATCGCGGAAATCGAGGACCCCTACACGCGTGAGGCGGTCACCGCGGTCCTGGGCTGGATCCGCACCGCCGCCGGCCGCGGACACGGCATCATCGGCTTCTTCCACTGACGCCGACCCCGGTCACCGTTCGGGAGCGTGGATCCAGTACGGAGCAAGGGTTCCCGTGCTCCAACGAATGGTAGACAGTCAGTGGTCGCGTTCGGAGACCATGCTGTACCGGGCGCCAGGAGTGCGTTCGCCGTGGTGATACGCGAAGACTCGGACGGGGAGATGGGCATGCTCGAAGAAGCTGTCAAGGACGGAGTGATCGCGCTGGTCAGGGCCATGGCCACCGATGCCTGGCCCGCCGCTCGCAAAGGGGTCCTGCGGCTGTTCCGAGGCAGGAACGAGGACGAGCGGAAGGTCGTCGCCAACCGTCTGGACAGGGACGCGGCCCGGGTTTCCGACAGTGATCCGGACCAGTCCGAGCGGGTACGGGGCGTCCTCGAGACCCAGTGGCAGGCGCGCCTTCAGGACCTCGTGGAACTCAATCCCGGCCTCACCGAGGAGCTCCGTGCCCTGGAGGGGGAGATCAGGCGGAGCCTGCCTTCCCGACCGGACAGCGGAACCCAGATCAACGTCGCCCGCGAGGGCGGGCAGGTCTTCGCGGCGCAGAACGGCAGTGTCACCGTGAACCAGTTGCCGCCGCAGCCTCCGGACCGGCCTCTGGCAGCCGGTCCGGAGACTGGCGCGCATGGCTGAGTGCGGCCCTGAACAGATCGTCCTCGCGGAGAGCGGCGGCTACGCCTACGGGGTGGTCGGTGCCGACATGCACGTCTTCGAACACGGTGGCCCCGTCTACCTGCTGCACGAGCATCGCGTCACGTCGATCGACGGCCGGGTTGAGGGGTCCCTGCCCCGCCCCAGCCGAATGCTCGACGCCCGCTCCAGGGTGGTCGCCTTCACCGGACGGGAGGAAGAGCTCACGGAACTGTTCGCGTGGCGTGACGCGGACGGTCCCCGGGTCTCGGCGCTCTGGCTGTACGGCCCGGGGGGTCAGGGCAAGACACGGCTGGCCGCCGAGTTCGCTGACCGGAGCCTGGCGGACGGGTGGAAGGTCGTCACCGTCTCGCACGGATCCGGAGCCGTTCCTCCCGAACACGGCAGCCAGGATCTGCGCCTGCACGGTGCACCCGGCCTGATCCTCCTCGTCGACTACGCGGACCGATGGCCTCTCAGCCACCTGAACTGGTTTCTCAACAACTCACTACTACGCGAGCCCGTTCCGACCCGGCTGCTCCTGGTGGCCCGGTCGAACACCATGTGGAGTTCGGTTCGCCACAACCTGGAACGGGCCTTCCAGGCCGAGACCAGTGCGCTCGGCCTGCGTGCACTCGAGGGTCACCGTTCGCGAAGGCTACGGATGTTCGTCGCCGCCCGCGACTCCTTCGCCCGAGAGTACGGGCTGGCCGAACCCTCCGTGGTGGAGCCGCCCCACGACCTCGACCGTCCGGAGTACGGTCTGGTCCTGGCGTTGCACATGGCCGCTTTGGTGGCGGTCGACGCCCACGTGCACGGGGCGCGGCTGCCCGAGGACACGGTGGGGCTCTCGTCGTATCTGTTGGACAGGGAGCGGGATCACTGGACCCGCCTCTACGAGAACGGCATCTCCGGGCTGGACTTCACGACGCCACCCGGCACGATGCATCGAGTGGTGTTCACCGCCGCGCTGACAGGTGCACTGCCCACACGTGCGGGAACCGCGGTCCTTCGTCGCATCGAGTTGTCTGACACGCACCGTACCCTCGCGGACCACCGCGTCTGTTACCCGTCCCTCAACGCGCGAACCGTACTGGAACCGCCCTATCCCGATCGGTTCGCCGAGGATCTCCTGGCGATCGCCCTGCCCGGCCACGCGCTGACGGACCAGCCCGCCGCCCTCTGGGCCGAGGACACCCTGGACCTGGTCACCGGGGTCGCGGACGACGAACCCCCGCCCCCGCACACGGCCAGGACAATGACCTTTCTGGTCGCCGCGGCCGCGCGTGACCGTTGGCCACACGTGGCCGAGCACGTGGAGGACCTCCTCCGGGAGGACCCCGGCCTGGCCATCGCTGGCGGAGGGGACTGCCTGGCGGGCCTCGCGGAGATCGACGTCTCCCTGGAGGTTCTGGAAGCCGTGGAGACGCGGCTCCCCGACCACCGGCGGATCGACCTGGACGTCGGCATCGCCGAACTGGGCAAACGCCTCGCGCGGGAGAGACTGAGTCGCACCGACGACTCGGGAAAGCGGGCCAGCGAACACCGCCTGCTCGGCCAGAGGCTGGCCAGGGCGGGGCGGCACGAGGAAGCGCTCGTGGTGATGGAGCGGTCGGTCGACCTGTACTGGGCCCTGGTGGCGCGCGCTCCCGGCGGCCACGCACCCGATCTGGCGGGATGTCTGACTCTCCTGGGCCGTGAACACGTGGAGCTCGGCCACTGGGACGAGGGGTTGCGCTGTAGCGAGGAGGCGGTGCGTCTCTACCGGGAGCTCCCCGAGGAGGAGCGCCAGGCCCACGCTTTCGACCTGGCACGTGCTCTGGGACAGGTCGCGGACCTGGTGGTCGTGGACCGGCGCTGGGCGGAGGCCCTGACCGCGTGGGAGGAGGCGGTGCGCCTCCTCCGTGGCCTGCCCGACCAACAACTCTCGACGACGAGCGCCGAACTCGCCCGCACACTCGCGGGCCAGGCGGGTGTCCACGAGGCCCTGGGCCGGTGGGTGGACGCGACCACGGCCCTGGACGAGGCCGCGGTGATCTACGCCGACCTGGCCGAGAGGGAGCCCGGCGTCCACGAACCCGAGCTCGCGATCGTGCTGAACAGCCGGGCGAGTGTGCTCGTCCGTCTGCGACGTGCCCGAGAGGGACTCCCGCTGTTCGAAGAGGCGGCAAGGATGACTCGGAGCCTCGAGGAGACCAACCCCGGAGCGTTCTCCGCGGATCTCGCGGCGGTCCTCTCCAACATGTCGACGGTCCTGCACAACACCGGTGAGTGTGCTCGGGCCGCCGAGGTCGCCGCCGAGACGGTCGACCGATACCGGACCCTGGCAGCCGCGCGGCCCGCCCAGTACCAGAGCGCGCTCGCTGACTCCCTGGCTCATCACGCGCGGTGCCTCGCGCACGGGCGTCGGTGGTGGGAGGCGGTTCAGGTCAAGCGGGAGGCGAGGCAGCGCTTCTGGGACGCTGGTATGGAAGGGGGGATCAGTCCGGCGAAGATGATGTCGGAGAAGGCGGCCGAACAGGTGCGCAAGGCCGACGCCCTCCGCCTCCAACGCCCGACATGGTCCTTCGACGACCACTGGGTCAACCTCCTCAACCAGGAGGAGGTCTGGCGGGACCGGTACGACAGGGCCCACCGGATCGAGGAGATGGAGCCGTCCTACTGCTCGAACGTGATCGGTTTCGTGATGTCACAGGCAGACGGGGTGGTCGAGACCCTGATGATGACCAACAGCGACGAACCGACCGACTGGCACCAGACCGACACTCCAGAGAAATGGCTGGCCCGCCGTCCCCTGCTCTGGGCCCTGGCACGCCGGGCGAGGCAAGGGTGAACTGATCGTTCGATTCGCTTCGGGAAGGCGTTGAGACTCGCTCCCGCCTTGGGCTGAGGCGAAGGCCGACCCCCGCCTCACCCGGGAGTCGCGAAGGCGCCGCCGTCCTCGGGCAGCACCTGCCCGCCGTCGACCACGATGGCCTGACCAGTGATGAACGAGGCCCCCGGACCCGCCAGGAACAGACAGGTCGCGGCGATGTCCTCCACCTCTCCCACGCGCCCCAGAGGGATCGCCGCACGCATGCGTTCGAGGTATTCGGGCCCCATGTCGTTCAGGCCTTCGGTGCGCACGTTGCCCGGAAGCACGGCGTTGACGGTGATGCCCCGTGGCGCGAGCTCCAGGGCAGCACTGCGCATGAACCCCAACTGGGCCGCCTTGGTGGCGCCGTAGTGCGTCCACCCCGCGTATCCGGTCAGCGGTCCGGTGATGGAGGAGGTGATCACCACGCGTCCCCGCTCCGAGGCCGTCAGGGCCTCGATCGCGGCCTGCACCGTGAACACCGTGCCCTTGAGATTGGTGTCGATGACCCGGCCCAGTTCGTCCTGGTCCATCGACACCAGCGGGGACGAGGGGAAGACGCCGGCGTTGGCGCAGACCACGTCCAGACCGCCGGTGCTCCGCACGGCCTGTTCGACCACGCGCGCGCAGTCCTCGGGATCGGCCACGTCCGCGACGGCCCACTCGGCCCCCGGAACGCCATGGGCGGCCTCCCGCGCCCTGGCCTCGTCACGCCCGACGATCAGTACCCGGTCCCCGGCCTCCGCGAACGCTCGGGCGATGCCGAGCCCGATCCCTCTCGTGCCGCCGGTCACCAGAACCGATCTGCCCACGGTCGCCTCCTGTCGTTGGACCGGTGACGGTCGTACCCCGTCGGAGATCGAGGAACCCCTGGGAACGCGAGAGGCCCTGATCCGCTGGATCAGGGCCTCTCGACTCTGGGGTGAGTGACGGGACTTGAACCCGCGACTTCTTGGACCACAACCAAGTGCTCTACCGGCTGAGCTACACCCACCACGTGCGCCGGGCCTCTCGGCCCTGCGTACGTATGAAATTCTAGCGGACTCCGGGGAGTGCTTCGATCAGTTTTCCGGCTGGGGGGTGTGGAGAGCCGCGTCACGTGCGATCAGACCGGTGCCGTCGGCGACGACCTCGGCGGCGATGGCGCGGGCCGTGGCGGAGTTCGGGCCGGGCTCCGGGACGAAGGCGGCCGCGCGGAAGTACCGCAGCTCACGGATGCTCTCGGTGATGTCCGCGAGCGCCCGGTGGCCGCCGTTCTTCTCCGGGCTCGCGTAGTAGACGCGCGGGTACCAGCGGCGCAGGAGCTCCTTGATGGAGGACACGTCGACCATCCGGTAGTGCAGGAAGTCGTCGATCCGGCGCATGTCCCGGGCGAGGAAGGTGCGGTCGGTGGCGATCGAGTTGCCGCACAGCGGCGCCTTGCGGGGCTCGGTCACGTACTGGCGGATGTGCTCCAGCACGCGGTCCTCCGCCTCCTGGAGCGTCACGCCCTTGTCCAGCTCGTCCAGGAGCCCCGACGTGGTGTGCATGTTCCGGACGAAGTCGCCCATCCGGTCCAGGGCCTCCTGCGGGGGTTTGATCACGACGTCGACACCCTCGTCGAGGATGTTCAGCTCACCGTCGGTGATCAGACAGGCCACCTCGATCAGCGCGTCGTTCTCGAAGTCGAGGCCGGTCATCTCGCAGTCGATCCACACCAAACTGTCATTCATACCGGTCAGCTTAGGGGTTCTGAACGCGAACGGGGGCGGTGGGCCGACGGCCCACCGCCCCCGTGACGGGTGCTCAGTCCCAGACGAACGGGTCGGACCCGCCCTGAGGCAGACCCAGGTCGAAGATGTCGTACATCCAGTCCCACACGCCCCAGAACTGGAGGTAGAGCATGAACAGCACGATCAGGGTGACCAGGATGAGGAAGAAGCAGCCGCAACCGCAGCCGCGCTTCTTCCTGGGGGGCTGGGGAGGTGGAGGCGGCGGGCCGTACGGGTTGGGCGGACCACCGTAGGGGTTGCCGCCGCGTGGACCACCGGGAGGCGGACCACCGGGAGGCGGGCCCCAGGGGGAACCACCGGGCGGCGGGCCGCCCGGTCCGGGAGGCCCGGCCATGGGGCCGCCGGGGGGCGGACCGAACTGCTGCGGCGGCGGGCCCTGCGGAGGCATAGGGGGCCGGTTGCCCATGGGCGGGTAACCGCCCGGCGGTCCGAACTGCTGGGGCGGGGGGAAGCCCTGCTGGGGGCCGCTCGGCGGCTGCGGGGGGCCCGACTGCTGAGGGCCGGTCGGCGGGCGGTGCCCGGGGAAGGCGCCGGGCTGCGGGCCGGACGGGGGCTGGGCGACGAGGCCGGGCTGCGGGCCGGACGGGGGCTGCGGCTGGCCCGGGTTCTGCGGGGTCCAACCGGCCGGCGGCGCACCGGCGTCGGCCGGGTTGGGAGCGGGAGCGGGGGTGGGGGCGTTCCTGGCGGCCTCCTCGGCTCGCTTGCGCTCCTCCTCCGCCTGCTTCTGGGCCTCCTCGGCCTGCTTCTTGGCCTCGGCCTCGCGGAGGACCCGCTCCTCCTCGCGCTTCTTGGCGGCCTCCTCCTCGGCGTGGCGGCGCTGTTCCTTGCGCTCCTCGGAGAGGTCGGCCCACCCCTCCTTGAGGTTCCCGAGGAAGCCCTTGAACTTTCCGCCCTTGGGGTCCTCGTCGGAACCGCCGGAGAACATCGGGTCGTTCGGGTCGAAGACCGCGGTGCCGCCGGGGGAACCTCCGGGCGTGAACACGGCGGTGCCGGGGGTCTCGCCGATGGTGTTCGGATCGAACACGGCGGTGCCCGGGGTTTCACCGATGGTGTTCGGGTCGAAGACCGCGGTGCCCGGCGTCTCGCCGATCGTGTTGGGGTCGAAGACCGCCGTGCGGGGCGCCGAGTCACGGGGCGCCGCGTCGGACAGGTCGGCCGTGGGGACCTCGTCGTTGGTGAGGTCCGCCGTGGGCAGTTCGTCCTCGGAGCCGGGGAGGTCGGCGGGGTTCACCCGCATCGTGGCACCGCCCATGTCGGCGGTCGCCTCGTCGTCGGCCGACCGCGACCACGAGGGGTCGATGCGCATGGTGCTGGGTTCGTCGCCTACCGGGGTGGGGGAGGGAGGCGATGCCCAGGACGGGTCGACGCGGACGGTGCTCGGGTCCTCGGGGGGTGTGGGGTCAGGGGTGCGCCGGGCCCACGAGGGGTCGATGCGCATGGTGCTCGGGTCGTCGTCGATCGGTGTCGGGGCGCTCGTCCCCAGCCGGACCGTTCCCTCGTCGTCCTCGGAGGGGGAGGGGCCCCCGTCCTGGCCCAGATCGGTGGTGGCTTCCTCGTCGGAGCTTGCCTGGAGTTCGCTCAGTGAACGGGTATGCCTCGTCCACTCGTCACCGTTCCACCATCTGAGCGTCTGCGCGTCGCCCTGTGGGTCGGCGTACCAACCCGGCTCGATAGATCCACCCATGGGCGACAGACTAAGGGGTTGCGGAGCCGTACTTGACCAGTGGTATCCGATTCTCCACGACACCACCCCCACCCCTCTGTTTGTGTGCCTATGTGGTCACGGAGGGTCGCGATCCGAGGGTGAGGGGTTCGATCAGCACGTGCTCGGGATCCACCCGTCCGGGGGCGGTCGACCGGGACCCCGGGACCTGGTCGTGGCCGAAGTGCCCGCCCTTGGCCCACACGCGGGTGCGCTCCTCCGGGGAGTGCGCCGACCACCGGCCGGGCGGCCCGGCGGGCCAGTTCCTGGCCACACCCCACGACTCCAGCCACTCCAGGATCGCTCTCAGTTCGAGGAGCGGCCCGTCGGTGAACGGCTCCCGTTCCAGGGACACCACGGCGACCACCACGCACACCCGGCCCTCGTCGCCGTGGTCCACGAACCGGTCGAACCGCTCGGTGCGGCCCAGAGGGAGGTCGCTGCGCCGGGTGGCGGCCAGGGCCTGGGCCACCGCGCCGGTGCGCGGGTTCCACACCAGGTGGGCGGCGGTGCCCTCCTTCACCAGCCGGACCGCCTCCTCACGCGCCGACCACACGTCCGGGTCCGTTCCGGTCACCGTCCAGACGGCCCGGGGAGCGCCGATCCCCCCGGCCGTGCGGGTGGTCGCGCCCTCGATCCTCTCGGCACCGGCCATCCACGCCTTCGCCATGGCACTCCCCAATCCGACCTCGGTCTCCGACCCGTCGATTCGGGCGCGGAAGGCGACGGGTCCCCGAATCCGGGCCCTTCCCGTGGTACGCGACCGGGAGTGAGAAGTCCATAGCCGACGGTGGGTGGACAGGTTCATGTCACCTTCCGTTCCGGACCCCTATTCGTCGTCGTCCGAGACGATGCGCAGGGAGAAGGCCTGGAGGAAGATGTCCCCGATCTCGGTCGGGTCCTCGGTCATGTACGCGGCGCCGCCGGTGGCCGCCGCGATCTGCTGGAGCGGCTCCAGGTTCCGCACGTCCGGTCCGAAGGCGATCGTGATGATCGGGATCGGCCGCGACGGGCTCGACATGGACTCCAGCTGGGACATCAGCTCGTCGAGTTCCATGCCCCCGGGGTTGTCGTCGTCCCCGTCAGTGAGCATGAGGATCACGTTGGTGCGGTCCGGCCGGTAGGTGCGGGACATCTCCTGGTACGCGGCCAGGTAGGTCTCGTACAGCGCGGTGTCGCCCTCGGGCAGCGGCTGCATGCCCTGGAGCGCGGCACCCAGCACGTCCCGGTGCTCGTTCCCGGAGTCGTCGGTGGCCTGGAGCTCCCGGATCGGGGCGACCTCCTGGTAGTGGAGGTTGTTGTTGACGTTGGTGGAGAACTCCCACAGACCCAGCTCGGAGCTGTCGGAGAACATCTGGAGGCCCTCGGCGGAGGCGGCCCCGGCCACCTGCATTCGGGTCAGCCCGGTCCCGGGCACCTCGGCCAGCATCGACCCCGAGACGTCGACGATGGTGAGCACGCGGGAGTCCATCTTCAGCTGGTTCCAGAAGCGGGTCAGCTCGGTGATGGAGCCCTCGGAGGGGGCGGGCAGCTCCGAGGGCTCCTCCGCTCGGAACCCGGCGCCCTCGGTCAGCACCCCGTCGTCGAGCTCACCCTCGGGGCCGCGGAACCCCTCGTCGAGGAGGCGCTCGGCCGACTCGTCGGAGCGCACCGACGCCCGGAACACCTCGGCGGCGCGGGTGATCTCGCTGTCCTCGCTGCGCACGATGTAGGGGTAGTCGAGGAAGTAGGTGCCGTCGTCGAGGTAGCTGGGCTGTGCGGCGGCGTCTGCGTGGGCCTCGTTGTAGCGCCACACGGACTGTTCGGACATGACCATCAGGGGCGGGGCCTCCGCGTTGCCTCCGCTCAGGGCGAGGAAGGCGGAGTCCTCGTCGGCGGAGGCGCCCCGGTGCAGGGCCTGGAGCGCGGCGGTCATGTGCGCGTTGAAGGTGTCGGCATCTGGACTGGCCTCCTCCAGGGCGCCGTTCAGCAGGTAGAGGGTGGCCAGGCCGCTGGAGCTGCGTGTCGGGTCGACCACGCGGACGACCCGGTCGGTCTCCTCGCCCGGGGCGGCTGTGGGGACCACGTCGGTCCAGGTGGTGCCCTCCCGGTCGTCGGCGAACTCGGCGAGTTCGGCCACCACCAGCGGACTGCGGGCCACGGAGGTGCCGGTCTCGGTGATGACGGCGTCCCCCGCCTGGCTCTGGACCATGCGCGGCCACACGGAGGAGTCGGGGATCCACACGTGGGAGTCGGTGTCGCCGGTTGTGGCGCCGGAGCCGGTGATCTGGAAGGCGACGTCGGCGGAGTCGGCCTCGGTCACGCTGGCACGCACACAGCGGTTGTCCACGGTGTGCTCCTCGGCGTTGAAGTCACCCGCGACGTCGGCCAGAGCGGGGGCCAGCTCCGGGCTGACCGCCACGTTCAGCTCGATGTCGGAGCCGCCGCAGCCGTCGCCCTGTCCGAACATGTACACGCCCGCCACGGCGAGTCCGACCACTATCACCATCGCGGCGGCGAGCGCGGCGACGGCCCCGCCGCGCCCTCGGCGGCGTCTGCTCCGGTCGGAGGGTCCTTCTGCGTACTTTCCGCGGTGACGTCCCACAGCTTTCCTCACGAGGTGGTGTACGGACGGGGGTGCCGTACAGGGGATGGGAGTGTCGGGCGCCCGGTGTTCGCGTTACGGGCGAACCCGTGGGTACCGGCCGAGTTCCTGTGTTGTGCGACCTTCTGTGTGTTACCGGGGGGAACGTTACTCAACGCCCCGGACCACGCGAACGGGGCCCGGGGCGGGTGGGTCAGTTGTCGCAGTTGGGGACGCACAGACGCCGGGAGATCGAGCTCAGGAAGATGTCACCGATCTCGTCCGGGTCCTCGGTCACGAAGGACGACCCGCTGGTCGCCCGTGCGATCTGCGCCAGCTCCGGGCCGTCCGCCTGCTCCCCGAAGGCGATGATGAACATCGTGACCGGACGCCGGGGGTCGAAGCGGTCCTGGAGGGCGGCGACCAGCTCCTGGTGGGAGAGGTCGCTCGTGCCCTCGTCCTGCCCGGCCGTCAGCAGGATGACGCTGTTGATCTTGTCCTCGTGGTAGTTGTCCTGCACCTCGTCGTAGGCGGCCAGGATGTTGTCGTACAGGCGCGATCCGCCGCCCTCGACCTCCAGTTCCTCCGCCACCCGCACCAGTTCCTGGCGGCGGGTGACGTCGCCGTCGTCCCCCGCGCCCAGCGGGTGCATGTTCGCCGCCCGGTCGCGTCCCTCGTCGCCGAACTCCTCCGACATCAGCCAGAGGCCCATGTCCGTCTCGTCGGGGAACAGGCTCAGGCCCATCAGCGCCGCCTGCTGGGCGACCTCGACCCGGCGCGGCCCGCCGTTCAGGTTCTCCGCCATGTTCTGGGAGGCGTCGGCCAGCACGAGCGTGCGGGACGGCATGGAGAGCCGGTTCCAGTCGGTGACGGAGGCCAGCAGGGCGTCGCCGGTCAGGTCGTCACCGACGGGCGGCTGCTCGGCGATGATCCCGGGGCGCTCGGCCAGGTCCGGGGCGGCCTCCCCGTCGGGGTCGCGGAAGCCCAGTTCACGCAGGCTCCGCCGGTACTCCGTGCCCCGGACGACCTCGTACAGGTCCGCCGAGGCGGCCTGGAGCTCCGGGTCCTCGGTGGTGGTCACGTACGGGTAGTCGAGGTTGACCGTGCCCTCGCTGACGTAGTGCGCCTGGAGCGCGGGCGCGGAGTCGGCGCGGCGGTCGTTGTAGGCCACGACGGCCTGCTCGGGAACGGCGATCACCGGGTCCACCCGGTCGTTGGAGGCGGCGGAGCCGGTGAAGACGTTGGTCAGGTCGATCTCCCCGAACGCGCTGTCCAGCTGGACGTCGCGCACGAAGTCGGTCATGGCGGTGTCGGCGGCGTCCCCGGAGCCCAGGTGCTCGCGGATCGCGCGCATCACGGTCATGCCGTCGGCTCCCCGGTTGGGGTCGACCATCACCACGGGACGGTCCGGGTCGCGTTCGTCGGGCATCAGCATGGTCCAGCTCGCGTCGTCCTGGTCCGGCATGCCCTCGGTGTCCGGGGGAGCGGCGAGCACGACCGGTGAACTGGCCAGCGAGGGCGGGTCGGTCTCGATCCCGTGTGCCCCTCCGTCGGAGACCCGCGCGAGCTCGACCCAGGCGGAGGACTCGGGCACCCACACGTGGGGGGCGATGGTGGAGTCACCGGGCTGGCCGCCGGTCAGGGCCGCCATGATCCGGTGCGGCGCGATCTCGTCGACCTGCGCGAACACGCACGCGCCGCCGTAGCTCGGCCGGTCCGCGTTGAACTCCGTCGCCGCGGCGCGCATCACCGGGGCGACGCTCTGGGTGGTCGAGACGCGCAGGTAGTGGGTCTCGCCGCAGCCCAGGGCGTTCAGGGTGACCGGAACGGTGATCGCCGCGACGGCGATGAGGGCGACGACGATCGCGGTGATCCCCAACGGCGACCGCACCACCCTGCGGGTGTTCGCTGCGGTCGGTGAAGGATGGCGGTGGCGTCCACTGGACACGGGATCTCCGGGGGTGTGGCTGGCTCCGGTCCCGGGGCGGGAGACTCCCGGGGGCCGGTCTTCAGGGGGCGGTCGCGGGGTTCGGCGCCGGTGCCCGCGGTGGGATCTCTGAGAACCATCGCGGGGCGGAGGGCGTCACACACTGTGGATGTGATCGACCGACCGGTGGCACACGAACGATTCCTCACCAGGACCTTACTCGTTGGTAATGCGGGAGCGGAAGGGGAGGGGTGGTCCGGCTCACAGTGCCCCGGGAACCGGCCCCGCCACCGCGTGGGGTGATCGCTTTGTTACGGTGCCGGGCGGGTAGCACTCCTCGCTCCCGGCTACCATTGCCCGGTATTCGCTTGACCGATACTTGGCGTCCGCTTGGCGGTGCGCCCCGGGAACGGGGCCTCGCGCGTGGCGGTCGTCCCCCGTGACCAACCAAACCCTGAGGGTTATGGCATGTCCCATTCGCACAGTGACCGTAGGAGCCGAGGCAGTCTCGGCACCGTGCTGCTCGCCGGAGCCTGCTGCGCCGGTGCGGTGGCCTACGCCGTGTTGGTCGCCCCCTCGATGCTGCCGCCGCAGGACGTGGAGACCACCAACGTCACGACCCCGGAGGTGCTCGGGAGCGTCATCGAACCCGAGGAGGACACCGCCGACCTGGAGGGTCCCGTCGGCCACCTGCGGATCAACGTCAGCGACCGGGGACTGGCCTGGGTGCAGACCCTGAACTGCACCGGCGACCTGACCACCGACCCCGAGCCCTGCGCCGTGATGGCCGAGGCCGCCGCGGAACTCGCCGGGGACCCGACGGGCACCGAGTCGGAGTCGGAGTCCGGAACCGACGAGGAGGAGACCGACCGGGAGGTCTCCGGCGACCAGCTGTTCACCGAGGTCCGGTCGGGCACCGTCTGCACCGACAAGGTGTACGGGCCCCAGGAGGCCGCGATCGAGGGCACCTGGGAGGGCGAGGAGATCGACACCACACTCTCCCGCAAGGGCTCCTGCGAGGAGGCCCGTTGGCAGCGCCTGCGTGCCGTCACGGAGCAGATCGGCTGAGCCACCCGGTCCCGCACGGGATAATCGCTGACCATGGATGTCATCAGGGTCAGTGACCCCGCCGACCCGCGTCTGGCCGACTACACCCGGCTGCGCGACGTCAACCTGCGCCGCCACCTGGAGACCGAGCACGGCCTGTTCATGGCCGAGGGCGACAAGGTGATCCGCCGGGCCGCCACCGCCGGTTTCGCCCCCCGCAGCTTCCTGCTCACCGAACGGCGGGCCCGCGCCCTCGACGACGTGGTCTCCGCCTCCGGCGCCCCGCTGTACGTGGTGAGCGAGGAGACCGCCGAACGGGTGGTCGGCTTCGACCTCCACCGGGGCGCGCTCGCCGCCTACCACCGCAGGCCGCTGCCCGCGCTCGACGAGGTCCTGTCCGGGGCCCGCAGCATCGTGGTGCTGGAGGACCTCGTGGACCACACCAACGTGGGCGCGATCTTCCGCAGCGCGGCCGGTCTGGGTGTGGACGCCGTGGTGCTGGCGCCTCGCTGCGCCGATCCCCTCTACCGCAGGTCCGTCAAGGTGTCGATGGGTGCCGTCTTCACTCTTCCCTACACCCGCCTCGACGACTGGTACGGCGGTCTGGACACCCTGCGCGAGGCCGGTTTCGACCTGATGGCCCTCACTCCCGGAGAGGGCTCGCTGCCCCTGCGCGAGGCCATGGACGCCCTCCCGTCCGACGCCAGGGTGGGACTGTTGCTCGGCACCGAGGGTGACGGCCTGTCCTCGCGATGGCTGGAGCGCGCCACCTCCCGCGTCCACATTCCGATGGCCGACCGCGACGTCGACTCCCTCAACGTCACCGCCGCCGCTGCCGTCGCCTGCTACGAGCTCTCGCGCTTCGGCGCCGTGGCCGCGCGGGACCACCGGGTCTGACCGCCTGGCGGACCGCGCACCCGCCCTCGGCCCACCGGCCGGGTGAGCCCCTAGGGTGTCGGGTGACACGGACCGAGCAGAAGGAGAGCGGGCGACATGGGCGGTCGAGCACTGGTGCAGTGGGAGCAGAACAGGGACAACGCGCCCCGATCGCTTCACGTCGACCTCTACACCGGGGGTCCTGCCCCCGAAGGGGGACTGGAGGACGTCACCTTCTACCAGGTGCCCTACGCGCCCTCCACCCAGGGCGTGGACGAACGGTTGGACATGATCGCGCGGATGCCCGAGCTCAGGGTGGTGCAGCTGGTCTCGGCCGGGTACGAGCAGGTCCTCGACCTTCTCCCGGACCACGTGACCCTGTGCAACGGCCGGGGGCTGCACGACGCCAGCACCGCCGAGCACACGCTCGCGCTCATCCTCGCCTCCCAGCGCGACCTGCCCCGGTGGGCGATCGACCAGCGCGAACACCGCTGGGGTTCGGTCCCGCAGCGGTCGTTGGCCGACTCCCGGGTGGTCATCGTCGGCTACGGCAGCATCGGGCAGGCGATCGAGCGGCGCCTGCTGCCCTTCGAGACCGAGGTGGTGCGGGTGGCCAGCCGGGCCCGCCCGGAGGAGGGCGTGCACGGGGTGGACGAACTGCCCGGCCTGCTGCCGGAGGCGGACGTGGTCGTCCTGGTCACCCCGCTCACCGAGCGGACGAGGGGCCTGTTCGGCGCGGAGGAGTTCGCGCTGCTGCGTGACGACGCGCTGGTGGTCAACGTGGGTCGGGGCGCCGTGATGGACACGGAGGCCCTGCTCGCCCAGAACGGCCGGGTCCGGGCGGCCCTGGACGTCACCGACCCCGAACCGCTTCCCGTGGCGCACCCGCTGTGGGACGCCCCCGGTGTGTACCTGACGCCGCACGTGGCGGGCGGTTCCGCCGCCTTCTACCCGCGCGCCCGCGCCTTCATGGACGGGCAGCTCGCCCGCTGGTCCGCCGGGGAACCCCTGGAGAACGTGGTGCGCCCCGGACGCTAGGCCCTGGCCCCCGGCCGCCCGCGCGGGTGTTGGTGGGGCGGGCGGCCACCGTTCGACCCCCTCCCGGAGGTGGCCCTGGTTTGGGAGGGGCGTCGTGGAGACACGGGCCCCCCTGCCACGGCGCCTTCGGTGACCGGGGCGGCCTACGGACCAGCTCCGGAAGCCGGGCCCTACCGGGTGGTGAGGCGCCGTGGAGGTCAGTACGGCCTCGCCCGGGGGTCGGGTCTCGGAGTCCGGGCACCTGCGGGTGGGGTGGGGACGGCCGTGGCCCAGAGAGGAGGCGGGGTCCCGTTCTCCTTGCTTTTCGCGTGTGGCGGGGGAGAGCCGGTTCATCGGCCTCGCCCGGGGGCACGGCCGCCCGGCGCCTCGGCGGGTGACGGTGACGGCCTCTCCGGCCCCCCTCGCGGAACGGGTGTGGGGCGCCCGATCTCCCCGCCCGTGCGGCGGCGCCCGATTGTCGGTCTCCCGGGGGAGACTGGTCCCATGCGGATCGCGGTGGTCGCCGACGGCGAGGGCGGTGGATAGCTGCGGGAGCTCGGGGAGGGCGGCGCGGCCCCTTCCGCACGCCGGGTGGGCGACCTCGCGGGCGCCGTGCGCGCGATCGAGGAGGACCACGGGAGCGCCGGGACGGAGGAGCCCGCCACGGAGGGCGGAGGAGGAAACACCGGGGCCGTGCCGGTCCGGTGGGTCTGGGCGGACACCGGCGACCTCTACCCCGACCTGGTCCGCGCCGGGGTGCGCGTGGCCCGCTGCCACGACGTCGGGCTGACGGAGGCCCTGCTGCTCGGCCACGAGGCCCGGCACTCCGAACCCCACTCCCTGGGCGCGGCCTGGGCACGCCTGCGCGACCTCCCGGTCCCCGACGACCCGGTGCGGCCGCTGGGGGAGGGGACCGCCGCGCAACCCGCGCTGTTCGAGGCCGACCGCTCCACCCTCCCGCCCGGCACGGACCGGCTCGCCGCCCTGGTCGAGGTCCATGACGACCAGCGAAGACGTGTCGCCGCGCTCCCCGAACCGGGGCGGATGGCGCTGCTGGTCGCCGTGGAGTCCGCGGGCGCCCTCGCCGCCGTGGAGATGAGCCACGACGGTCTCCCCTGGCGCCCGGACGTCCACGACCGGGTGCTCACCGAGATCCTCGGGCCGCGACCACGTGCCGGGGAGCGCCCGGCGGTCCTCGCCGACCTCGTGACGCGGATCGGGGAGGTCGTCGGCCACGAGGTCAACCCGGACTCGCCCGCCCAGGTCCTCAGGGCGATGGCGTGGGTCGGTCACCCCGTCGAGTCCACCCGGTCCTGGGTCCTGGAGGGCGTGGACCACCCGCTCGTCCCGCTGCTGCTGCGCTACAAGGAGCTCGCCCGCCTCCACTCCGCCAACGGATGGTCCTGGCTGGAGACCTGGGTGCGCGAACTTCCCCGCGAGGACGCGGACGGCCCCCGGCTGGGCCGCTTCCGACCCGACTACGTGGTGGGCGGGGTGGTCTCCGGGCGGTGGGCCACCCGGGGCGGCGGAGCCCTCCAGATCCCCAAGTCGGTGCGCCGGGCCGTCCGGGCCGACCCGGGGTGGGTCCTGGTCCGCGCCGACGCGGGACAGCTCGAACCCCGGGTGCTGGCCGCCGTCTCCGGGGACGCCGCCCTCGCGGCCGCGGCGGCCGAGGACGACCTGTACGCCCGGCTCGCGGTGCACGTGGGTGACGACCGCGAACGCGCGAAGATCGGCCTGCTCGCCGCCATGTACGGACAGACCTCGGGCGACGCCGCGCCGCTGCTGGCGACCATGCGCCGCCTCTACCCCCTCGCCCTGGAGTACGTGGACGCCGCCGCCCGCACGGGGGAGGGCGGCGGGATCGTCCGCTCCTGGCTGGGCCGCACCTCACCGGCCCCGCACGACTGGTCGGCCACGGTCGCCGCCGCGGACGGTGACCGACGGCGCCGCGCCCACGGCCGGTTCACCCGCAACTTCGTCGTCCAGGCCACGGCCGCCGAGTGGGCGCTGGTCCTGCTCGCCGCGCTCCGCCAGGAACTCCCCGCGACCCCCGAAGGCGGCGGCATCGTCTTCTTCGTCCACGACGAGGTCGTCCTGCACGTTCCCGAGGAACGCGCCGAGGAGGCCCTGCGCGCGATCGACCGCGCCCGGGAACGGACCCGCCGGATCCTCTTCGGGGACACCCCGGTCCGCTTCCCCCTCGCCGTGTCGGTTACGGACTGTTACGCCGACCTGTGACGCAACGCCGAAAGACGGGAAATCCTCAGGGAACGGACAAGCGGCTGATAGGTGGACGTCCGGTATCGGACGGCGTGGGCGTCTTGCAAACACGACCGGGTGCACCCATTCTTGGACCCGGACCATGTCATCTCAGGCCGTGCGCCGCAGCGGATCCCCCCGCCCGCCGCGGTCCCAGAAAGGGTGATGGAACCCCGTGCGGAACCGTCTCAGAACATGTGCGGGAACCACGGCCGCCTTCGCGGTCGCCTTCACGGCCTTCGGGGCCAGCCCCGCGTTGGCCGACCCCGTCGTCCAGGACCGTCCTCCCCTCTCCGAACAACTCCCCCACGAGGCCGCCACCCCCAGCGGCTCCGCGCCCCGAGCGGCCGATTCCCCGACCGAAACCCCCGACGTCGCGGACGTCGCCGAACTCAGGCGCGACACCTACGTCGCGCCCTTCCGCGAGGCGCGATCCGTCGAGTACTTCGCGGTGTCCCCCGAGCGGCTTCCCCGCGAGGTCGTCGACGCGGTCCGCGAGATCGACGGCGTGGACGACGTCCTCACCGTCGACGCCGCCCGGGTGGAGGTCGACGGCCAGCCCACCTCCCTGCTGGGCGTCAACCCCTCCAGCTTCCGCAACCACGCCCCCCGGCCCTCCGCCGAGTCCGACGAGATCTGGCAGGGGATCGCGGAGGGCCACGTCGCGCTGTCCAAGGACGTCGGCACCGAACGCGAACTGGACGTGGGCGGCGAGATCACCCTCGCCGGCGGCAACGGCGAGGTCCCCCTGGAGGTGTGGACGCACGCCACGTCCGGTATCGCCGGGATCGACGCGCTCGTCTCCCGGGAGCTCGCCCGCGAGCTGGGCATGCCCGAGGGCAACGCCCTGGTCGTCTCCGCCCCCGACGCCGACCTGTGGGACCTGCACGAGGAACTGGAGGAGATCCTCGGTGAGGACGCCTCCCTCCAGCTGGTGGCCGACGCCCCCGAGCCCCGGGTCGAGGGTGACGCCGTCCCCTCCTCGGTGATCGAACGGATCATCGCCAACGCCGAGACCCAGTTGGGCGTGCCTTACGTGTGGGGCGGGACCACCCCCGACGTCGGCTTCGACTGCTCCGGCCTGCTCCAGTGGGCGTTCCAGGAGGAGGGCGTGTCCATCCCGCGCGTCACCCACGACCAGTGGAACGCGGGCGAGCGCGTCGAGTGGGACGACCTCGAACGCGGTGACCTGCTGTTCTGGCGTTCGGACCCGACCGCGCCCGACTACATCTCGCACGTGGCCATCTACCTCGGCGACGGCCAGATGCTGGAGGCGCCGCGCACCGGACTGGACGTGCGGGTCACCCCCGTGCGGACCGCCAACTACGCGGGCGCGGTGCGCGTCAACACCTGACCCGACCGGCCTCCGGAAACGGGAAGGGGCCGTGGGGGGGGCCGGGGCGGGGGGGCCCCGCCCCCCACCAGCAAAAGAAAGCAACAAAACACGGCCGGGG
>NZ_JBHYOW010000004.1:139645-167827 GCF_042745575.1 Nocardiopsis sp. NPDC058789 | reverse complement strand
GTCGGCGGCGGGCGCCCCCCCGCGCCCCCCCCCCCGGCCGGGGGGGGGGGGGGCCCCGCCCCCCCCCCCCCCCCCGGCCCCCCCCCGGGGGGGGGGGGGGGGGGGGCCCGGGGGGGGGCCCCCCCACGGCCCCTTCCTTCTCCATGTCCGAAAAACCGCCGGGAGGGGAAGGCAGGCCTCGGTTAGGAGGGGGGACAGGGCCGCCGCTGAGGGAGGGGGAGACAGCGGTGGTCGGCCCTTGGGTGGTATGGAGTTGTGGCGGATTCCACGGCCTCGCAGGCCGGGGTCCCGCCGCACAGGTCTACATAAGCAGTGACCGACCGATTTGGCAAGAGGTCCGGTCAAGCCATGGCACTACCCCCAGCCCGCGACAAAGCCCCCTCCTGTCCAGTCGGAGGGGGCTTCCGTACGTTTTCGTCTGCCCGAGCGGGTCAGCGCCCGGCGGCGTACCCCTGCGCGCCCCGGGGATCGGCCGCCGCGCGCAGTTCGCCGCTCTCCGGGTCCCGGGCGACCGCTGCCAGACGGCCCAGTGACCACTCCTGGGCGACCTGCACCCGGTGCCCGCGGCGCCGGAGGTCGTCGACGACCTCTTCGCCCACGCCCGGCTCCACGACCAGGTCGCCCGGGACGGTCTCGCGCGGGTGGAAGGAGCTGGGGAAGGCGTTGGTGTGGAACATGGGGGTGTCCAGGGCCTCCTGGAGGTCGTCCACGCCGTTGAGGACCCGCAGAAGGGCCGTGGTGGTCCACTGGTCCTGCTGGTCACCACCGGGGGTGCCGATGGCCAGGACCGCCTCGCCGTCCTCCCGGGTCACCAGGGTGGGGGAGAGGGTGGTGCGGGGGCGGCGGCGCGGAGCCAGGGCGTTGGGCGAGGCCGGGTCGAGCCAGAACATCTGCGCCCGCGTGCCCAGGGGGAACCCGAGCTCGGGGATGAGCGGCGAGCTGCTGAACCAACCGCCGCTGGGCGTCGCGGAGACCATGGTGCCGTCGGCGTCCACCACGTCCACGTGACAGGTGTCCCCACGCAGGTCGGTGGGGGTCCGCCCGGCGGCGTCGCGGACGGTGGGCTCTCCCGTGGTGCGGTCGCCCGGGGTCTCCCCGGCCAGGTACACGGGCGCCTCGAAGGGGGCGCGACCGCCCGGGGCGCCCGGGTGCGGTTCCAGGCTGGCGCGCTCTCCACTGATCCCGCGCACCCGCTCGGCGGCGTAGTCGGAGCCGAGCAGGTCCTTGAGCGGGACGTCGACGAACTCGGGGTCGCCGTACCACCCCTCGCGGTCCGCGAAGGCGAGCTTGGCGATCTCGGTGCTCCAGTGCACGAAGTCCGAACTCACGCCCTGACGGGCGTCGGTCCCGACCCCGGCCGCCTCGGCCATGCGCAGCTGCTGGAGCATGACGGGACCCTGACCCCAGGGGCCGGTCTTGTGCACGGTGTGGGAACCGTAGGCCGTGCTGACGGTGTCCTCGTAGGTCGCGCTCCAGTCGGCCATGTCCTGCGCGGTCAGCAGGGCCCGCTGGGGCTCGCCGTGACCGTTGGGGACGGGCTCGGAGAGGAAGGCGCCGATCGCCTCCGCGACGAAGCCCTGGTACCAGGAACGGCGGGCCGCCTCGATCTGGGCCTCACGGTCGCCGCCCGCCGCCTCGGCCTCGGAGACCACGCGTCGGTAGGTGGCGGCGAGGGCGGGGTTGCGCAGCCGGGTTCCGGCCGCCGGGGCGGAGCCGTGCGGCAGGTAGACGGCGGCCGAGCCCGCCCAGTGCTGGGAGAACACCGGGGCGAGCGTCTCCAGGGCGGTCGCGATCCTGCCCAGGACGGGGTAGCCGCGTTCGGCCAGGCCGATGGCGTGGTCCAGGACCTCGCGGACGGACATGGTGCCGTGGTCGCGCAGGAGCTGCATCCAGGCGTCGAAGGCACCGGGGACGGTGGCCGCGAGGACGCCGCTGCCGGGGACCCGGTCCAGCCCGAGTCCCTCGAAGGCCCCGATGGTGGCGGCGGCGGGGGAGACGCCCTGGCCGCAGAGCACGCGCGGAGACCCGCCCGGGGCCTGGAAGATGACGGGGACCTCGCCGCCGGGACCGTTCAGGTGGGGTTCGACGACCTGGAGGGTGAAGCCCGCGGCGACCGCCGCGTCGAAGGCGTTGCCACCGCGTTCCAGGACGGACATGCCGGTGGCGCTGGCCAGCCAGTGGGTGGAGGCGACCATGCCGAAGTCGCCGCGGAGCTGGGGTCGGGTGGTGAATCCGGACATGAGCGCAGACCTCCTGCGGACGGGGGAGGGCGGGTTCGCCGCCCGTCTGGGGGTGTCGCTCCGGGGAGGGAGGACGGGGCGCCGACCGGTCCTCGGTGGAAACCGGCCGATCGAGGGTGACGGTACAGCATGAATTGGCACGGATGTCGGGTCATCGGGGGTTCGGGACCTTGGTTGTCGGCCTCGACCCGCAAGGTGTCGGGGGCCGGGGCCCCGGGCATGACCGAAGCCCGGCCGTGAACGCGTTCGGCTCACGACCGGGCTTCGGTCGGCACGGGTCGGAAGGTGAGGTCAGGAGTTCTCCACCGGGATGGACCACGGCAGGGAGTCCCAGAGTTCGGCCCATTCCTCGGCGCCCACCGGGTCCGTCACCGCTCCGGCCTCGGCGGCGTCGTGCGTCCTCCGGACCTCGTCCATCGAGCTGGAGACGCTCTGGTCGCGCTCCTGGGCGAGCTCACCGATGAGCCCGGAGACCTCCGCGAGGACCTCCTCCACCTCGGCGGGCTCCATACCGAACCGGTGCGCGCAGTCGTTGGTGGCGGTTTCCTTGGCGGCCTCGTCGCCGTAGTACCAGACCGTGGCCAGCAGGCGGTCGCGCTGGGCGTCGTCGAGGTCGGCGCCGGACAGCGCCCGCTCGACGAGCGCGCCGCTGGTCCCGCTCATTCGCGCGGTGTCGAGCTCGGACTCACCGGAGCCGAAGTCCACGAAGTGCTCGGTGAGGCAGGTCTTGACCTCGCGCGAGGAGACGTTCTCGGGGAGGTCGGCCTGGTCCGGGGACGCGGTGTTCCCGGCCGGGGCCTCGTCGGCGACCGGAGCGGCCTCGGCGGGAGTCTCCTCCGCGGGGGCCTCCTCGATCGGGGTGATCTCGTCGAGCTCGGCGCCGTCGACCACCTCCTCGTCCACGGGGGCCTCCTCGGCGGGAGCCTCCGCGCCGGGGGCTTCCTCGGCCGGGGCCTCCTCGACCGGCGTCTCCACGGGTGCCTCTTCAGCCGGGGCTTCCTCCACCGGAGTCTCCTCGGTGGGAGCCTCGGCGGCCGGGGCTTCCTCGGCGGGTGCTTCCTCGACCGGGGCCTCCTGGGCGGGCGCCTCTTCAGCCGGGGCTTCTTCAGCCGGAGCTTCCTCGGCGGGGGTCTCCTCGGCGGGGGCCTCCTCCACCGGAGCCTCCTCCACCGGAGCCTCCTCCACCGGAGCCTCCTCCACGGGGGTCTCCGCAGGAGCCTCCTCGGCGGTCGCCACGTCGGCGGCGTCCCCGGCCGGGGGGTCCTCCTCGACCACGACCACGCTCGCGTCCTCGGCCGCCGGTGCCTCCGTCTCGGCCTGCGGTGCCGTCTCCTCGGTGACGCCCTCCGCGAGCCGCACCAGCTCCGCGCGCTCCCAGCGCTCCGGCTGGAGGTGGGTGGCGACGGCGACGCCCGGGCTCTCCACCCAGAAGAGGTCGCCGGTCTCCTCGGACAGGTACGCGCCGTGCCCGAAGGACTCGCCCGCCGGTACCTCCTCCAGGGAGCTCTGCGCGAGGTGGCTGTACCGGCTCTCGCGAACGTCCTCCAGGTCCTGGAGGCGTTCCGAGCGCAGGACGGAGACCCGGCCGTACAACTGGTCCGGGCCCTGCACCCACGAGATCTGGGACTGGCTGTTGCCCTGACGGTCCGTCGTGGACGTGGCGTTGATGCCGTAGCGCTCCAGCCCGTCGGGCAGGTAGGTGATCTCGAACCCGTCGATGCTGAAGGTGGACACCCCCTGTCGCACGACCGGCCAGCTGAGCGCCTTCGCGTCCTCGTCGTCCGCCGCGGCGGGCCCGGCGAGGCCGACCAGCCCCGTCGTGGAGATCGCGGCGGCACTGAAGAGCGCGACCCACCTCGTGTGGTGCTTGCGCATGAGAGTTCCTTCCCATCGACTACTACTCGTGATGTCTACAGGACTCTCCGTGATTATGGAGGGGCCTTACAGTCAAAAACCGGACATGAAGCGATCAATTGCCTACATAGGGTGAGATTGACGGGTGGGGCTCCCGTGGCCCGAGGGGTACGGACCCACCAGAAGATGGGCGTCGGATCACCGGCTGCTCCGCGCGTGGTCACCGTCCGGTCACCAAGCGCACTCACCCTGAGGTAGCAGTCGGCCAGTCCACGCGTACTTGGGAGGCCCGGTGCACCAGCGCATCGGATTCGTAGTCGGAGCCGTATCACTCATGTTGGCCCTGGGATCGAGCTCCGCGCTCGCCGTCCCCGCCAGCGCGTCCTCGGAGGCGGTCGCGGTCACCAAGGCCGCGACGGCGCAGCGGGTGACCCCCGGCGCCAGTGTTCTTCCGTCCCAGCAGTCGTCACGGAACCGCCCCCTCATCGCCGTCGCCCACCGGGGCGCCTCCGGACACGCGCCCGAGAACACCCTCGCGGCGATCGACGAGGCCCACCGCCTCGGCGCGGAGACCGTGGAGGTGGACGTCCAGCTCACCTCCGACGACCAGTTGATCCTCATGCACGACACGCGACTCGACCGCACCACCGACGTCGAGGAGGTCTTCCCGAACCGCGCGCCCTACGACGTCGGTGACTTCACGCTGGCGGAGATCCGCCGCCTCGACGCCGGTTCGTCCTTCGACGACGCGTTCGCCGGGGAACCCGTACCGCTCCTCAGCCAGGCCCTGAACCGCCTGAAGAAGCACCGGATGAACCTCCTCCTGGAGGTCAAGGAGCCGTCCCGGTACCCGGGCATCGAGAACCGGATCGCGGACGAGCTGGCCCGGCACCCGTACTGGCTCATGCCCAACGCGCCCGACCAGCCCTCCCGGCTCGTGGTGCAGAGTTTCGACTGGGAGTCCACGGAACTCTCGAAGGGGATCCTGCCCGCGGTGCCGCACGCGCTGCTCGGCCGGGTCCCCGAAGAGCGGATCCCCGAGTTCGACTGGGCCCACATGATCAACCCGAACCACACGACCGTCGACGCCGACTACGTCGACCGGGTGCACGACGCGGGCCTGGAGATCATGCCCTACACGATCAACGACACCCAGGTGATGGGGCGGGTCCTGGAGATGGGCGTGGACGGCTTCATCACGGACTACCCGGACCGGGGCCAGAAGGCCATCGAGGAGTTCCTCGACTCCACGACCGCGGCCCGGGAACCCGAGTCGGAGTCGGTCGGGGCGCCCGCGGGCGACTGACCCCCACCGCAGCGGCGGACCCGCCCGGCGTGCCGGGCGGGTCCGGCCGTGTCCGTACGCGCGAACCCCGCCCCGGAGGGAGGCGCCCCGACGCCCCCAGTGGGAGGATCGGAGCGAGAACACCCCCATCAGGAAGCGGAGGCCACGTGAGCGAACGGCTGTGCATCCCCCAGGAACACGTCGACTGGCGTACCAAGGGCCTGTGGTGGCCGGGCGAGCCCGTCACCCTGACCGAGTTCGCCGCGCGTGGGGACCACCTGTTCAGCGGCCCCTTCACCTGGCCGCTCATGGTGCTCCGCGCCTCCTCGCTGGACCGCAACATCGCCGCGCTGGCCGAGTTCACGCGCGGCCACGGACTCCTGTTCGCGCCCCACGGCAAGACCGCGATGTCCCCCGTGCTCACCCAGCGCCAGCTCGACGCGGGCGCCTGGGGGATCACCGCCGCCACCGCCAACCAGGTCCTGGACTTCCGCCGGTTCGGGGTGGACCGCGTCCTGCTGGCCAACGAGCTCCTGGACCCCCGGGTCCTGCGCTGGGTGGCGGCGGAGCAGGACGCCGACCCCGACTTCGCGTTCCTCTTCTACGTCGACTCCTCCGAGGGGGTCGCCCTGGCTTCGGAGGCGTCGGGCGACGGCGGCCGACCCCTCCGGGTGATGGTGGAGCGCGGCACGCCGGGCGGTCGCACGGGCTGCCGCACGCGGGAGGCGGTGCTGGCCGTGGCCCGGGAGGTCGTACGGGCTCCGGGCCTGGAGCTGGCCGGAGTGGCCGGGTACGAGGGTTCGCTCAGCGACGCCGAGGGGGTCCGGGGCTTCCTGGGGGACCTCCTCGGGGACGCCGCCGCCCTGGCCTCCGAACACGGCCTGGAGCGTCCGGTTCTCTCGGTGGGTGGCAGCGCGTGGTTCGACGTGGTCGCCCAGGAGATCGGCGGCCGGGAGGACGTCACGCCGATCCTGCGCAGCGGGGCCTACGTCGCCCACGACGACGGCCTGTACCGGCGGACCACGCCGTACAACCGGCTGCCCGAGGGCGGCGACGCGCTGTCCGGGGCCCTGGAGCTGTGGGCGCAGGTCACGTCCACCCCGGAGCGGGGGCGGGCGATCGCCGGGATGGGCCGCCGCGAGGCCAACTTCGACCAGGGATTCCCCGTCCCGCGCGTCCTGCGCAGGCGCGACGGGTCGGTGGTCCCGGCCGAGGGTGTCGAGGTCACCGGCCTCAACGACCACCACGCCTACCTCGACGTGCCCGAGGGTCTGGGAGTGCGCCCCGGCGACCTGGTCTCCTTCGGGATCTCCCACCCGTGCACGGCCTTCGACCGCTGGCAGGTCATTCCGGTGGTGGACGACGACCACCGCGTGGTCGACGCGATCGCCACCTACTTCTGAGGCCGTGCGGCCGTCGGGGCCGACCCCACACGGGACCGGCCCCGACGGGTCGTCTACGCTCCGGCGTGGCCCTGCTCCGGGGCCTCCTGGCCGGGCTGGTAGCCCCAGCCGTAGACGCCGGGGCGGGTCTGCCAGGGGCGCGGGCCGTCGAGCGGACGGTACTCCACGCCCGCCGCGTCGAGCCTGCGCAGGTGGTGGCGCAGACGCGGCTCGAACTCGGTGAAGTCGCGCTCCCCCTCGGACCAGATCTTCTCGGCGAAGGCGGTCAGGCGCGGGAAGACCATGAAGTCGAGCCTGCGCGCGTTGTCGACGTGCTCGCTCCAGAGGTTCACCTGCCCGCCGAGGACGTGCCGGGCCTCCTCTACGGTGAGGTCGGCGGGGACCGGCTCGCCCGCGTACACGTCCTCCACCCGCAGGAGCGTGCCCACCGGAACCGGCTCGTCCGGCCGCTCGGACTGCTTGTAGTCCAGGTAGGACGTGGCGGTGGGGGCCATGATCACGTCGTGTCCGGCGCGGGCCGCCGCGATGCCGCCCTCCTCGCCGCGCCACGACATCACCGTCGCGCCCGACGCGAGGCCGCCCTCCAGGATCTCGTCCCAGCCGAGCAGGCGACGGCCGCGCTGGGTGAGGTGGTCGTCGAGCTGGCGGATGAACCAGCTCTGGAGCTCGTCCTCGTCGGCCAGTCCCTCGTCCCTGATCCGCTTCTGGGCGGAGGCGCTGTTCTTCCACTGGGTCTTGGGGACCTCGTCCCCGCCCACGTGGACGTAGGTGCTCGGGAAGAGCTCGATGATCTCGTCGAAGACGTTCTTGTAGAACTCCAGGACGTTGTCGGTGACGGCGAGGATCTCCTCGAAGACGCCCCACTGGGTGCCCACCGGGATCTGCCCGACCTCACCCAGCTCGGGGTAGGCGTGGATGGCCGCCTGGGAGTGGCCGGGGACGTCGATCTCCGGGACCACCGCGACGTGTCGGGCGTCCGCGTAGGCGACGATCTCGCGGATGTCGTCCTGCGTGAGGAAGCCGCCGTGCGGTCGGTCGTCGAAGGTCGCGGGCTTGGTGGCGCCCAGTTGACTCTCGGTGCGCCAGGAGGCGACCTCGGTCAGTTTCGGGTAGCGGCGGATCTCGACCCGCCAGCCCTGGTCGTCGGTCAGGTGCAGGTGCAGCACGTTGAGCTTGTGCAGCGCGAGCAGGTCGATGAAGCGCAGGATCTCGCGCTTGGGCTGGAAGTGGCGGGCGATGTCCAGCATCGCGCCGCGCCACTGGAAGCGCGGGGCGTCGGTGATGCTCACTGCGGGCAGACGCCACTCGGCGCCGCTCAGGGGGCTGGAGCGGTAGGCGTCGACGGGCAGCAGCTGGCGCAGGGTCTGCACCCCGTAGAACACCCCGGCGGGTTCGTTGCCCACCACGATCGCGCCCTCGGAGTCGATGATCAGGCGGTAGCCCTCCCGGCCGAGTCCCGCGCCCGGGTCGACGCTCAGCCGGATCTGGGCGTCCTCCTCGTCGCCGGTGGCCAGGGGCAGGCCGGTGGCCGCGCCGAGCTCGCGCTGGAGCCAGGCCAGCGTGCCCTGGGCTTCGTGGTCCGCGGAGACACGGGTGGCGGAGGTCAGGGTGAGTCCGCCGGAACCGTCGGTGGTCAGCTCCCGGGGCCGGGGAAGCAGGGAAAGGGGATCGGGGTGGGGGTTCTCAGGCACGCGGCACTGCTCCTGTCCGGTCTAGACCAATACCCGGACATAGTGTCACGTCCGGCTACGGCGGCACAGGGTCCCGGGGCAATCGGTCCGGGCGGGCTCCGCTATTCGGGACCACCCAATACCCACTCTTGACCCGCGAGGACTCTTGACGCCCCGGCTTTTGCGGGAGACGTAAGGGAGGGGGACCCGGGCCCGGGCGGTGCCGAAACCGAGGTGGAACCCCGACACGCGTGTGGGTGTGTGCCCGTCCCCGCGAGGTGGGGACGACACTACGAGAAAGACGGGGGGTGGCGTTATCGCCGGAGCACGCCGTCCCTCCGTACTGTTTTGCCCGTGCCCGGTTGCCGGGCGCGGGGAGAACCGAGTGGCGGGGGATGCGGTGATGCGCGGAGCACCGGGGACGACGGGTTCGGCCTCGACGGGGTGGTTCGCCTGATGCCGTTGCACGTACTCATGGCCGTGGCGGGGGCCTTCGCCCTGGCTCTGGGCTCGGCTCTCCAGGAACGCGACGCGGTGCGCGCCCCCGGGCGGAAGGTCGCGCGGGCGGGCTTCCTCCTGCACCTGCTGCGCCAGCCCCGCTGGCTCCTCGGCACCGGGGCGGCGGTGCTGGGGGCCTGCCTCCACCTGCTCGCCCTGAGCGGGGCGCCACTGACCATCATCCAGCCGATCGGCGTCACCGGGCTGCTGTTCGCGATCGTGCTGTCCGCCGTGTTCAACCGGCAGCGGGTCCGCGTCGCGCAGATCCTGGCCGGGGTCGCGGTGATGGTCGGCCTGGTCGGCCTCCTGACGACCTTCCCGCACAGCTCCCATCCGCCGGTCATGTCGACCCAGACCGCGCTGTGGCTGTCCGGCGGGATGATCGTGGCCGGCGGCCTCGTGTACCTGACCGCCCACTGGCTGCCCAGCGGGGTGCGCGCCCTGCTGCTCGCGGCCGCGGGTGGCGCCGCCCTCGGCACCACGTCGGGTCTGGCCCGGGTGATCACCTCCCGCGCCGTGGAGGACCCGGTCAACCTCGTCAGCTGGCTCACCGTCATGGCGGGGGCCACCGCGGTCTTCGGCGCCCTCCTGCTCCAGAACGCCTATCGGACCGGGCACTTCGCCGCCGCGTACGCCACCCTGCTGATCGCCGACCCGGTGGTCGGCGTGGGCATCGGCGCGCTGCTGCTCGGTGAGGGGGTGCCGGACACCCCCGTCGAACAGGTCGGGGCGGTGCTGTTCGCCCTCGTCGCCTTCGCGGGCACCGTCACCCTGGCCCGGTCCCGGCACCGCAACCCGGAGGCGGACAGCGACCCCGGTCCCTCCGCCGCCCCCCAGTAGCCGCACTCGTTGAAACAGGGAGATCCCAGATGGCACAGCCGAACCGTCCACTGCGCGTCCTGATCGCCTCGGACACCTACCCGCCCGACGTCAACGGCGCTGGCTACTTCACGTTCCGCCTGGCGGAGGGGCTGGCCGGACGCGGGCACCGGGTGCACGTCGTGTGCCCCTCCGAGGGGGGCGAACCCCACGTCACGGTCAACGGGAACGTCACCGAGCACCGGCTGCGCTCGGCCCCGATCCCCTTCCAGAGCGCGATGCGGGCGGCCGTCCCCCTGGGGATGGGCGGGCATATCGCCCGGGTCCTGCGGCGACTGGACCCCGACGTCCTCCACGTGCAGAGCCACTTCCCCCTCAGCCGTTCGGCCCTGCGTCGGGGGCGGGCGGAGGGCGTGCCCGTGGTCCTGACCAACCACTTCATGCCGGACAACCTGTACGCGCACGCCCGCGTGCCGCGACCGATGCAGCACGCGGCGGGCTCGCTGGCCTGGCGGGACATGGTCCGCGTGGCCGGGGAGGCCGACCACGTGACCACCCCGACCCCGCGCGCGGCAGAACTCCTGCGCGAGCGGGGGTTCGCCCGGGAGATCGAGGCGATCTCCTGCGGGATCGACCTCGACCGCTTCCACCCCCGGGCCGGGGACCGCGCGGCGGCCAGGGACCGTTTCGGCCTGCCCGAGCGGGACACGGTGGTCTTCGTGGGGCGGCTGGACGAGGAGAAGCGGATCGACGACACGATCCGGGCGCTGGCGATGATCGTCCCCGAGCGCGACGCGCAGCTGGTGCTGGCCGGGACCGGGCAGCGTGAGGCGGAGCTGCGCGCGCTCGCCGCCCGGCTCGGCGTGGCGGACCGGGTGTTCTTCCTGGGTTTCGTGCCGGACGAGGACCTGCCGATGGTCTACGCGGCGGCGGACGTCTTCGCCATCGCGAGCGTGGCCGAGCTCCAGAGCATCGCCACGCTGGAGGCGATGTCCACGGGTCTGCCCGTGGTGGCCGCCGACGCGATGGCGCTGCCCCACCTGGTGGAGGAGGGGCGCAACGGCTTCCTGTTCCCGCCGGGCGACCACGTGCGCCTGGCCGACCGTCTGCTGTCGGTGCTCGGCTCGGAAGGGCGACGCGGGGAGCTGGGACGGGCGAGTCGCGAGATCGCCCAGGAGCACGACCACCACCGGTCGCTGGACCGGTTCGAGGCGGTCTACACGCGGCTCCGGGGGAGCGGTCAGGGCCGCTCGGCGTCCGAGCGGGTCATGGTGGCCTAGCCGAGGTTCCGTGTCCAGACATCGGCTCCCAAAAAGTCCGCTTTGAACACTTTCTGCATTCTTTGCGTAGCGATCGGTGATCTCGGGCCGCCACAGGAAAGACCAGAACTGTGTGGTTCGAAGGCATCAGCGGACAGGCCGGCGTCAGCCGGATCGCCAAGAGTGGAAACGTCACCGAAGGTCTCACGGATCGGCTGGTCAGCGCCGAGCGCGAGGCCGGTTTCCACGAACGCGACATGTCGTCGTTCGAACGAGAACGCATCGACCTGGAGCACCGGGTGAACCGGATGGAGGCCGAGCTGGACTCCCTGCGCAAGAGAAGACTGGAAGCCTACGCGCGCTGGTGGAACGCCCGCGACGACCGCGACCGAGCTCGCCACGTCTGTCGCAAGCTCCGCCGCAGGATCGACAAGGCGCGCCGAAGGAGCAACGACGCGTGACCGGTACCCGTACAGGCCACCGGAAGCGACCGACAGAACACCGAACACGGCCCGTCCCCTGAAGGGGCGGGCCGTGTGCGCGCCCGCGCCGTCACCTCGGCCCCTGGACGCGCGGGGAGACCGGGCTGAGCTCCCGCTCCACGCTGCGGGCGGCGTCCCGGAGCGCCGACAGGGTCACCTGCACGGCCGGGCGCCGCAGCGACGCCGGACGCAGCACCGCGTACACGTGCCGCTCCGGTGACGAGGGGAACCGCCGGTACACCAGACCCGCCGGGGCACCCACCATGGCCAGGGCCGGGACCGCCGCGATCCCGATGCCCCGCGAGACCAGGCTGAGGATCGTGCCCAGCCCCTCGAACTCCCACGTCGCCGCGGGCAACCCGCCCACCTCGGCGAACAGCTTCTCCGTGCCGTGCCGCGAGCGCTCGCCCTCCGGCGCCACGATCCACGACTCACCCAGCATCTGGTCCAGCACCAGCGGGACCTCCGGGTCGGCCAGCCGGTGGCCCTCCGGGACCGCCAGCACCATCGGGTCCCGCAGCAGGTGCACGTGGCGCAGGCCGCTGTCGGGACCCCGGCCCGGGTGCTGCCCCGTCCAGTCGTCCACCAGGGCGATGTCCACCTCGCGGGAGCGCACCTTCTGGGTGCCGGTGGCCAGGAGGGTCTGCCTCAGGACCAGCTGCATGCCCTCGTAGCCGCGCAGCGGCGGCGCCAACAGCGGAGCGAACGCCACGGCGGCGGTCGGGAAGGCCGTGACCGTCACCACCCCCAGGGCGATGTTCGACTGCTCGGCCAGCACGGACTCGGCCGCCTCGACCAGGGCCAGGATCTCCTCGGCCTGGTTCACGAGCAGTTGTCCGGCGTCGGTCAGTTCGGCGCCGCGCGGCGACCGGTCCAGCAGCGCCACCCCCGTCTCGCGTTCGAGCGTGGCGAGCTGTTGGGACACCGCCGAAGGCGTGTATCCCAGGGCGTGCGCGGTCGCGGCGATGGTCCCGCGCGTACTGAACTCGCGGAGGAGCTGGAGTCGTCGAAGGTCAAGCATTAGGTCATCTTATGCTCAGCATCGAAAAGACTCGCTTGTACTGATGGCGGGATCTGGGCAGGCTGGGGTGTGAGAGGCCACCAGCTGGACGAGAGCCCAGCTCAACCGGTGGTCAGCGCCTAACGACAAGCCGGAGATGAGTCATCCATGACCGTCACTGTGTCCGCCACCCTCGCCGTGAACGAAGCCCTCAACGACAAGCGCCGCCAAGGGCTGCGCGTGCTTCCGCTCGGGTTCGGTGAGGCCGGTCTGCCGGTGCACCCGGTCATGCGGGACCAGCTCACGGCGAGCAACGCGGCCAACTCCTACGGGCCCGTCGCCGGTTCCAGCGACCTGCGTGAGGCCGCCGCCGGGTACTGGAACCGCCGGGGCCTGCCCACCGACCCCGACCTGGTCATCGCCGGTCCGGGCAGCAAGCCCCTGCTCTACAGCCTGCTCCTGGAGATCGGCGGGGACACCGCCATCGCCGCGCCCAGCTGGGTCAGCTACGCCGCGCAGAGCCGCCTCGTGGGCCAGCGTCCGGTGATGGTGCCGACCGCCACCGGGCAGGGCGGGGTACCGCAGCCGGACCTGCTGCACGCCGCCGTCACCGCCGCCCGGGAGGAGGGACGCACCGTCAACGCGGTGGTCGTCACCGTCCCGGACAACCCGACCGGCACCGTCGCGCGGGCGGAGACCGTGCGCCGCCTGGCCGAGGTCGCCCGCGAACTCGACCTCGTGATCATCTCCGACGAGATCTACCGGGACCTCGTTCACGTGGACGAGCACGGCCGGGAACGCGCGGAGGTCCACAGCCCGGCCGAGTACGCGCCCGAGCGCACCGTCATCTCCACCGGGCTCAGCAAGAACCTGGCCCTCGGCGGCTGGCGGATCGGCGTCCTGCGCCTGCCCGACTCCGAGATCGGCCACCGCCTGCGCGGCGGCCTCCTGGGTGTGGCCAGCGAGATCTGGTCCAGCCCGGCCGCGCCCGTCCAGCAGGCGGCCGCGTACGCCTTCGGTGAACCGGCCGAGCTGCGTGACCACGTGGACCGCAGCCGTCGCCTGCACGGCGTCGTGGCCCGCGCCGTCGCCGACGTCTTCTCCCGGGCCGGGGCGCTCGTCTCGCCCCCGACGGCGGCCTTCTACCTCTACCCGGACTTCGAACCGGTCCGTGAGCGGCTGTCCGCGCTGCACGGAGTGACCACGGGTCCGGAGCTGACCGGGCACCTCCTGGAGCACTTCGGCATGGGGGTGCTGCCCGCCGTCGAGTTCGGCGAGAGCTCCGCCGCCCTGCGGATGCGGGTGGCCACCAGCCTCCTGTACGGGGACTCCGAGGACAAGCGGTACGCGGCGCTGTCCGCCGAGGACCCCCTGTCCCTGCCGTGGATCCGCTCCCACCTGGACCGGCTCACCGAGGTCCTCGGGGCGCTGCTCTCCGACACCGCGGCCTCCGGCACCCCGTCGCCCAGCACGGTGATCCCGGCTCCGGCGGCGATCGCGCAGCCGGTCCACTGACCGCGCGTCCGCGCCCAGATCGTGCCCGCCTCTCTTATACGGGGTGAGGCGGTCACCACCGACGGGACCCTCCCTCTCTCTCCCAGGGAGGGTCCCGTCACGCCCTTCCCGGCCGATCCGCGCCGCAGTCACACGCCCCCGGCCGTCATCCGCTCCCGGCGGGCGGCCAGCTCGTGGCTCGGGGCGATCACCGCTCTGTAGTGCTCCACCAGCTCCTCGTTGACCGACCGCCACGTGCGGTGCGCCACCGAGGGCCGGGCCCGGGCCGCCATCCGGGCCCGCACCTCCCGGTTGTGGGCCAGCCGCCCCACCGCCACCCGCAGCTCACGGACCGAGTCCGGCCGGTACAGCAGGCCGTTGTGCCCCTCCGTCACCAGGTCCACGGGGCCGCCCGCCGCCGGGACGACCACCGGTACGCCCGAGGCCAGCGCCTCCTGCACGGTCTGGCAGAAGGTCTCGTCCGCACCGGTGTGCACGAACACGTTCAGTGACGCGTACAGCCGTGAGAGGTCCGGGCCGGTCCGCTGCCCCGTGAAGACGGCGTCCGGCAGCAGGCGGCGCAGCCGGGCGCGGTCCGGGCCGTCCCCGACCACCACCAGGCGCATCCCCCGCAGCCTCGCCAGATGGCCCAGCAGGTGCACCCGCTTGTCGCGGGACAGACGGCCCACGTACCCCACGATCACCTCACCGTTCGGTGCCAGCTCGCGACGTAGTTCCTCGGACCGGTGGTCGGGGGAGAAGCGCGCGGCGTCCACACCCCGGCGCCACAGGTCCAGCCGGGGGAACCCCCGGCCGGAGAGCGCCTCCAGGGTGGCCGAGGACGGCACCAGCGTGCGGTCCACCGCCGAGTGGACGCGGTGGAGCAGCGACCACAGCGTCCCGGACCCGGGCAGGCCGTAGCGTCCGGCGAACCCGGGCAGGTCGGTCTGGAACGCCGCCACCGTCGGCAGCGCCCACCGGCGGGCCACGTCCACCGCCGTCGCGCCGAACAGCGCGGGGGAGGCCAGGTGCAGCACGTCGGGCGCGAACGCCCGGATCGCGGCGGTCATGGTCCTCCGGGCGGGCAGCCCCATGGAGAAGTCCCGGTACACGGGCAGGGGCAGCGCCGGGGTCCGGACGACCGGGAAGCCCGCGTACGAGGTCGGGCCGTGGCCGGGGGCGAGGACGAGCGCCTGGTGTCCCTCGGCCGCCAGGTGCTCGCTGATCCGGCACACGGAGTTGGTGACCCCGTTGACCTGCGGGAGGAAGGACTCGGTCACGATGGCCACGCGCAGGGGCGGCCGGTGGACGGAGGGCGGGGGTGTGGGGGACATGCGGGGCTCCCAACGCCGAGGTGTCACGCCGAGTGGTGGGTGCCTCCGACGCTAGGGTCGGGGAGTGAACCCGGGTCGCCGGGCGGGAGAACCTCGCCCGAAGCGCCGACACGGGTTGGCCGATCAGGTGGTGACGCCGTCCGCACGGTCGACTGACCGACGGGTGACCCCGGCGTGGCCGTGATCGCCGAACGACGAAACCCGAACGCACATCCAAGGAGCCGTGTGGTGACACTCGTGGAATGGTCCGAACTGGTCCGCGCCGAACTGGAGCTGACCGGGACCGACCCCCTCCGGAAGCCCGACGTGGACCGCGTGCTCGACCTCGCGCGTGACGCCGCTCACTCCGTGGCCCGACCCGCGGCCCCGCTCACGACCTACCTGCTCGGTGTGGCCGTGGGACAGGGGGCGGACCCGGACGAGGCGGCCGCGCTCCTCAGCAGACTCGCCTTGGACCAGGTCAAGGGGGAGGAGGGAGAGGGCGGCGAGGGGTAGCGGCGCCCCGTGTGGCTGACGCGGTCTCCGTGTCGAATGCGCGTGTACGAGTCGTAACACGCATTCTGACCTCGCGTGATTTGTTTGTTACGCGTCAGTGCCATTCTTTCCCGATACCGAACAGTATCCACCGGTTCCAACGTGTTTCTGAGGGTCCCGGTTCCCCCGTCACACCGCTGGTTCCCCCCACCCCACGCAATCACCGAAAGAGAGGTCCCCAGTGGACCAACTCCTAGAGATGGCCGGCGTCCTGTCGGAGATCATCTGGGGACCGTACGTCCTCATTCCCCTGCTGCTCCTGACCGGTGTCTTCCTCACCGTCCGGCTGAGGCTGCTCCAGTTCACCAAGCTCGGCCACGCGCTCTGGCTCGCCCTGGTCCGACGCAAGGAGGACAACGACCAGGCCGAGGGCGACATCTCCCACTACCAGGCGCTCAGCACGGCGCTCGCCGCCACCGTCGGCGTCGGCAACATCGCCGGTGTGGGTCTGGCCATCGGCATCGGCGGCCCGGGCGCCCTGTTCTGGATGTGGGTCACCGGCCTCGTGGGCATGGCCACCAAGTACAGCGAGGCCCTCCTGGGCGTCAAGTACCGCACCAGGGACGAGAAGGGCGAGCAGGCCGGCGGCCCGATGTACTACCTCCGCAACGGTCTGCCCGGCGGCCTCGGGGTCTTCCTCGGCGGCGCCTTCGCGGTCTTCGGCGGCATCGCGGCCTTCGGTATCGGCAACGGCACCCAGGCCGAGGCCGTCTCCAGCTCGATCAACAACATCACCGGCATCGACCCCCGCATCATCGGTGTCGTGCTGATGGTCCTCGTCGCCGTCGTCATCCTCGGCGGTATCAAGAGCATCGGCCGCTTCGCCTCCGCGATCGTGCCGTTCATGATCATCGGGTTCATCTTCATGAACCTGCTGGTGCTGATGATCAACTGGGAGCAGCTGCTCCCGGCCTTCCAGCTCGTCTTCACGGACGCCTTCACCGGCACCTCCGCCGCCGGCGGGTTCGCGGGCGCCGCGCTCATGCTGGTCATCCGTACCGGTGTCGCGCGCGGCATCTTCTCGAACGAGTCCGGGCTGGGCACCGGCGCCATCGCCGCCGCCTCGGCCAAGACCACCCAGCCGGTCCGTCAGGCCATGGTGTCGATGACGCAGACCTTCATCGACACGATCATCATGGTCACCCTGACCGCCCTGATGATCATCACCTCCGGCCTGTGGAACGCCCCGGAGAGCGCCGGGTACGACCCGGACAGCAAGGGCGTGCTGCTCACCTCCGGATCCATGGAGCAGGGCCTGGGCCAGCTCAGCCCGGCCCTGGGCTCCTTCGGCGTGGTCTTCATCGCCTGCGCGGTGGCGGTCTTCGCGTACACGACGATCCTCGGCTGGTCGTACTACGGCGAACGCTGCATGGTGTACCTGGCCAAGGGCAAGCGCTACCTGGTCCTGCCCTACCGCCTGGTGTTCATCGGGGTCGTCTACGTCGGCGCGACCGCCAGCATCGAGTCGGTCTGGCTGTTCAGCGACATCGCCAACGGTCTGATGGCACTGCCGAACCTGGTGGGTCTGATCCTGCTCTCCCCGGTGGTGGTCGCGGAGACACGGAAGTTCTTCGGCCATCCCGAGTGGAAGAACCCGGACGTGATCATGGACGACGTCAGCAAGTAGTGCGCTCCGGCCGGGGGACGGGTCCCCCGGCCGACGACGAGGGGGACCGGCCACGGTGGCCGGTCCCCCCTTCGCGTGGTGTCGTCCGTTCACCACCAGGCGTGGAAGTGGTGCACCGGTCCCTGGCCGTCGCCCGCGTGGATCTCGTCGGCGTGGCGCAGGGCCTCGGTGAGGTAGGCCTTGGCGTCGGAAACGGCGGCCACCGTGTCCGGGCGCTGGGGGAGGAGGGCGGCGATCGAGGAGGAGAGCGTGCAGCCGGTGCCGTGGGTGTTGCGGGTGGCCACCCGCCCGGCACGGAACTCCACCGGCTCCGAGACGCCGTCGACCAGCAGGTCGACACTCTCCTCACCGGGCAGGTGCCCGCCCTTGAGCAGGACGCGGCGCGGACCGAGTTCGAGGAGGCGTTCGGCCTGTCCCCGCATCTCCTTGAGGCCGGTGGCCTCGGTCTCGCCGAGCAGGTCGGCGGCCTCGGGGAGGTTGGGGGTGAGCAGGTCGGCGCGCGGCAGCAGGACGGTGCGCAGGGCCTCGATCGCGGACCGCTCCAGGAGGCGGTCACCGCTCTTGGCCACCATCACCGGGTCCACGACCACGTTCGGCAGCGCGTAGCGGTCGACGGCGGCCGCGACCGCCTCGGTGACCTCCGACGTGGACAGCATCCCCACCTTGACCGCGTGCACGGTCGCGTCGGTGAACAGGGTGTCCATCTGGTCGGTGACGAAGGACGCGGGGACACCGTGGACCCCGGTGACCCCGCGTGTGGACTGGGCGGTCAACGCCGTCACCACGGTCATCCCGAAGACCCCGTGGGCGGAGAACGACTTCAGGTCGGCCTGGACACCGGCGCCCCCGCTGGGGTCGCTTCCGGCGATGGACACGACGTTGTACGCGCTCATTGGCGTTCCTTCGCTAGTACGAACTAGGGCAGGTTCGACGGGTGTGCTCTCAGCCGGGAGGACTCTCTCCGGCACCCCGCGCCGCCGGGGCCTCGCGGCCCCGGCATCAGTGTTGGTCTGTGGTGGTTTCGACTGTAGTGGACGGTCCGCCGGGGCGGACCGCCCCCCTCCGCGCGGTCAGACGGTGACGTTGTGGCGGGTCTCCACCTGCTCCTGCTGGGCGTGCTTGCGCCGCTCCCAGACGATCATGCCGACGACCACCACGAAGCCGCCGACCGCGAAGGCCAGCGTCACGGGGACGTCGCTCATCGGAACCAGATCGCGGTTGTGGTCCTGCCACGGCCACAGGGCGCGCAGCGAACCGGCCATCAGACCGGTGAGCACCACGAGGGTGATGTGGTGGTGGTTCTCCAGCAGGAACTGGAGCACCTTCACGAACAGGGCCAGACCGGTGATCATGCCCAGCACGAAGACGGTGATGTAGGGCAGGTCAGCCGCGCGCAGGGCGGCCATGGTCGGCTCGTACAGGCCCAGGATCAGCAGGATGAAGGAACCCGACAGGCCCGGCAGCACCAGGGCGCAGATGGCGACGGCGGCCGCGAAGAAGACGATCACCGGGTGGGTGGGCAGGTTGGCGCCGGGCAGGCCGGTGAGCAGGAAGGCGAGCACCGCGAAGACCAGGGCCACCGCGTAGTGCCAGGCCTTCCACTTCTTGCCCGCGCCGGTGTAGGGGATCCACAGGCAGGCCAGGACCAGGCCGAAGAACAGCGCGTACGCGTACTGCTCGTAGACCTCCACCAGCGGGGCGAGGAAGATGGCGGCCAGGATGAGCGCGACGGCCATGCCGATGAGGGCGGGGACGAGCACCGACCAGTCCACCTGGCGGAACTGCTCCTGGGCGCGCTCCTTGCCGCGGCCCCGGGGAACGTCCGTGACGTAGCGCTTGATGCCGCTGACCACGTGGCCCGCGCCACCGATCAGCTTGTCGTAGAGGCCGACCATCAGCGCGACCGTGCCGCCGCTGATGCCGGGCAGTGCCTCGGAGGTGCCGACGGCGCCGCCGCGCACCGCGTTGAAGATGTAGGAGCCTACTGACTTGGCCATGTTGTCGGGCGCTGGCCCGGGGGGTTCCCGGGAGAGGGCGCCGTCCTCCGTCCTGATGGGGTCGCCGGTCCGTGCGAACGGTCGACCGGCGGGTCAAAGGGGTGCTGTACCACGCGGGTCATGGAGGCGACCTCCACCGGTTCGATGCTCCGGCCCGCGCGGGGATGTGTGCCGCCCGGGCCGTGCGAGGGGGAGGAGAGCCGTCAGGCCCCGGGCCGGGCAGTGCCGATTCTAGCGGCGCCGGACGGGGTGAAGGCGTCCGATCGCCCGGAGAATCCGGGTTTTGGTCAGGTATCAGTCCGCGAGGTCCGTGGTCCGAAAACGGATCGTGACGACGACGGCGTGGAACCGGTCTCAGATCCGGCGCGAACCGGACAGTCGCGAGGTCGGAACGGCGGGCGCGGCCGGGTCCTCCCCGGCCACCGACGCCGCCCACCGGTAGTCCTGCTTGCCCACCGCCGTGCGTCGCACCCTGTCCACGAAGTGCACCGTCCGAGGCACCTTGAACCCGGCCAGGCGCACCCGGCAGTGCGCCCGCAGCGCGCCCTCGTCCCGAGCCGAACCGGAGGCCAGCGACACCAGGGCCGTCACCTTCTGGCCCAGCCTCTCGTCCGGGGAGGGCACCACGATCACGTCCTCCACCGAGGGGTGCGCCTTGAGCACGGCCTCCACCTCCTCGGGGTAGACCTTCTCCCCGGCGGTGTTGATCACCACGCTGCCCCGGCCCAGCAGCACGATGGAACCGTCTCCGGCCCTCGTGCCGTAGTCGCCCGACAGCGCCCAGCGCCGCCCGTCACCGTCCGTGGGGAACGTGCGCGCGGTGGCGATCGGATCGTTGTAGTAGCCGAGCGGAATCCGGCCGGTCCGGGCGATCCGGCCGACCTCGACCGACCCCGGCGGGAGCGGCCGCAGGGAGTCGTCGAGCACGGCGATGCTGCCGCCCATCGTGAAGCTGCGCCGGTCCGCGGAGTCCGCGACACTCGTGTGCTCGTCGGGCGCGGTGGCCGACCCGCACACGCCCGTCTCCGAACCGCCGTAGGCGTCGGCCAGGGCCACGTCCTCGCGCCAGGCCCGCCACAGCCCGCGCACCGAGGGGGTGAGCGGGGTGCCTCCGGAACGCACCGAGGTGAGCTCCGGGCACAGGTCGGGTTCGGTCAGCAGGTGCCTGGCCAGCGGACGCGCCATCGCGTCGCCCACCAGCTGCACCGCGTGCACGCCCTCGCGGTGCGCCAGCTCCAGCACCCGGTACGCGCGGAAGCTGCGGTCGGTGGACAACACCACGCGTTTGCCGCACAGCAGCATGCTCAGGGCGTTCCACTGCCCGGCGGCGTGCATGAGCGGCCCCAGCACCAGCATGCGCAGCGGGAAACAGCGCGCGGCGCGTTCGGCCACGTCCTGTGCGGACCCGGCACGCGGGGCACCCGGGTCGCGTCGCTCCACGGCGGCGCGGAACACGTCGGCCTGGCGCCACAGCACCCCCTTGGGGTAGCCGGTGGTGCCACCGGTGTACAGCAGGTAGTGGTCGTCGCCGCTGGTCACGGGCAGTTCGACCGCACCGTCCCCGGAGTCCGGCCCGTGCGCCGCGAGCGCCTCCTCGTAGTCGACGCCGCCCAGCGAGGCGTCGCGCTCGGAGCCGTCCTCCAGCAGGAGCACGTGCCGCAGGCGCGGCAGGTCGGAGCGGACCGCGGCCACCGTCGTGGCCAGGGAGTCCTCCGCGATCAGGGCCACCGCGTGCGCGTCCGAGAGCACGTGCCGGAGCTCGCCCGCCACGTACCGGTAGTTGACGTTGACCGGCACCGCGCCCGCGCGCAGCACGCCCAGGAACGACTCCACCCACTCGGCGCGGTTGAAGGACAGGATCGCGACGTTCTCCCCGGGGCGCACACCGGCCGTGGCCAGGTGCCGGGCCAGCCGGGTGGACCGCTCGTCCAGGGCGCGGTAGGTGAGGCGGCGCGGACCGGCGACCAGCGCGATCCGGTCGGGGACGGCGTCGGCCACCGCCGTCATGAGGTTGGCGAGGGAGAAGGGGGTGTCCGGGGACGCGTGTTGGGGCACGTCGATGACCTCCCTGACGGTCGTGGGCGCCGTCCTCGGCGCGGGGCGCTCGCGGCGGCTGTGGCTGGTTAGAGCGAACGTACCCGTCGGGGCGGCGGCCGATCGCTGTGGGCGCTGTGTACCGCGTCACCTGCGTAACCGTCCCCCGTCACCCTCGTCGGAGGCCCCGCCGGGGCGTTCAAGCTCAGCGGGGGTGCCGGGGCCGGAGGTGTCGGGGTTTCGGGCCCGGGGGCCGGGCCGGTGATCTTCACCACCCCTTGTGGGCTCACCGGATCATCTGCTCAACTCTTGGAGATCCCGCCGCCGGGCTCTACAGGGCCCCACGGTGGGTATCTACTGTCTGACCATCGGTCAAAGGTGATCGGAGCGGCTAGATGACCACCCAGAATCTGGGACAGCAGGACTCCGTCGGAAACCCCGGCGGACAGGGACTCTCCAGCGCGGACCACATCGAACTCGCACAGTCGAGGTCCGCACACAACTACTCACCCCTGCCCGTCGTGATCGCCGAGGGCCGTGGTGCCTGGGTGACCGACGTGGAGGGCAAGCGCTACCTCGACTGTCTGGCCGGGTACTCGGCCATGAACTTCGGCCACCACAACCCCGACCTCCTGGCCGCCGCGCACGCCCAGATCGACCGGGTGACGCTGACCAGCCGGGCCTTCTACAACGACCAGTTCGGCCCGTGGGTGAGCTCCCTCGCGGACATGGTCGGCAAGGAGAAGGTCCTGCCGATGAACACCGGTGCCGAGGCGGTGGAGACCGGCATCAAGGTGGCCCGCAAGTGGGGCTACGAGGTCAAGGGCGTCCCGGAGAACCAGGCGACCATCGTCGTCGCCGGGGCCAACTTCCACGGCCGGACCACCACGATCATCTCCTTCTCCTCCGACCCCGAGGCGAAGACGGGTTTCGGCCCCTACACGCCCGGCTTCCGCTCGGTGGCCTACGGAGACGCGCGGGCCATCGAGGAGGCCATCGACGACACCACCGTGGCGGTCCTCATCGAGCCGGTGCAGGGCGAGGCCGGCGTGATCGTGCCGTCCGCGGACTACCTGCCCCGCGTCCGGGAGATCTGCGACGCCAACCGGGTGCTGTTCATCGCGGACGAGGTGCAGTCGGGTCTGGGCCGCACGGGCACGATCCGGGCCTGTGAGCACACCGGCGTCGTCCCCGACGCCTACCTGTTCGGCAAGGCGCTGGGCGGCGGAATCCTGCCGGTGTCCGCGATGGTGGCCGACGAGGACGTCCTCGGCGTCATCCAGCCCGGACAGCACGGGAGCACCTTCGGCGGGAACCCGCTCGCCGGGGCGGTGGGCCAGACGGTCGTCCGGATGCTGACCGAGGGGCCCTACCTGGAGAACGCCCGGAAACTGGGCGAGGTGCTCCGGCGCAGGTTGGACGCGTTCGTCGGTGACGGGGTGGTGTCGGCGCGCAGCATCGGCCTGTGGGCGGGCGTGGACGTCGACCCCGCGCTGGCCTCGGGCAAGGAGCTGTGCAAGCGGCTCGCGGAGCACGGTGTCCTGGTCAAGGACACCCACGGTTCGACCGTGCGGATGTCGCCGCCGCTGGTGATCAGTGAGGACGACCTCAACTGGGGCCTGGACCGGTTCGCCGAGGTCATCGCGGAGCTCAGGGCGGAGCGCGGGTAGACGCGACGCCCGTCTCCCGCCCCGGGTGAGGGCGGACCGACGGTGCCCCGTCCCGGACTCCTCCGGGCCGGGGCACCGTGGCCTTCGGCCGCGCGGCCGGGGGAGGGGTCAGGAACCGGCACCGGCCTCGGTGGCGCCGTTCCCCTCCTCGTCCGCTTCCGCCTCGTCGGTGTCGTCGGAGCCGGGAACGGCGTTGACCGGGTCCAGCGGGCCGCCGAGTTCGGTGTGGAGCACCTCGGCGTCGACCTTGTCCAGGGTCTCCCGGGACGTGAACAGCACCCGCTCGGGGCCCTCCTCGATCTGGAGGCGTACGCGCTCGGCGATGGAGCGCTGCCCCTCGGCCGTGGGGTGGAAGCTGGCCCGGTCCACGCGCAGGCCCTCACCCAGCTGCCCGAGGACGATCCCGTTGAGCCAGGCGTCGTCCTCGCTGACCTCGTGGCCCTTCAACGCGGTGAAGACGTTGACGAACTCCACGCTTCCCACCTGGCGGGCTCCGTACACGTCGCCGTCCACCTGGTACGCCGTGTCCCGGATCCGGTCGTTGAACCGCTGGGCCACCGTGTTCAGCCACAGCTGGTCGCTCTGGGAGAGCGTGTAGTACATGCCGGGCGGCTGCTCGGGGAACAGCCGGGGGTAGCCCAGGACCAGCACGCGGGCGTCCGGGGCGCGGTCGCGGATCTCGGTGAGCACCTCGGTGAGGGTGTCCTCGAACGCGTCCATCCGCTCGGTGACCTCCTCCTCCTGGTCCGTGCAGGCGGTCCGCTCCAGCAGCGGCATCCGCATGATGCAGGTGCGCAGGACGGGGATGAAACCGAGGTCGTTGCCGCCGATCCCGACCGTGACCAGCGAGGTGTGCTCGGTGACGCGCTCGATCTGCGACTCGGGGGTGCCGACCTGGCTGAGCATGTCGGAGCCCTTGTGGCTGCTGCACGCGTAGAAGCCCAGCGCGCCGTCGAAGGAGAACTCCTCCTCGATGACCCTGGGGTAGGCGTGCTCGGAGCGCCAGCACTCACCGGGCTCGGCGGTGCCCTCCTCGTACTCGCCCGCGCCGTCTCCGGAGGAGTAGGAGTCGCCCAGGGACACGTAGTTGCCCCACAGCGCGGCGTCCTTCGGGTCCATCCGGACCCGCCAGTCCTCCTCCTCGTCCTCGGTGATGGGAGGCAGTGGTTCGCCGGGGCACACGCCGCCGGTGGCGTCGCACCACAGCCGCAGGAGGGCGTCGCGGCTGGTGGGAACGGCCAGGACCGCCACCAGGGCCAGGACGAGGACGGACACGGTGACGAGGCTGACGCGGCGGCGACGGACCCGACGGGCGCGGACCCCCGCGTCGCCGTCGTCGGGGGCGGTGGACCCGGACGCGTCCGGGTCGGAGGCCTCGGAGGTCTCGGGGGACTCGGCGGTCCCGGAGACCTCGGTCCGGTCCTGTCCGGAGGCCTCGGACGTCTCGGTCCGGTCCTGCTCGGGGCCGTTCACGGGCTCGCCGGAGGCGGAGGTCGCGGCGGGGTCCTCCGGGCCCTCCGGTTCCCGGGGCTCCCGGGGGTCGCCATCACGCGCTGACACGATCTCCTACCGCCTCCCAGTTCCGCGGGGCGTGCGGGGTGCGTTCGCAAGGCGCACCCCTGATCCAGTGGCCAGACTACCCGGGGCGGTTTGTCGCGATGACGTCGAGAACACGGCGGATATCGGCGTTGTCCAAGGTGGCGCGGGCGGTCAGGCGGAGCCGGGAGCGGCCGTCCGGGACCGAGGGCGGTCGGAAACAGCCCACCCGGACCCCCGCCTCGTGACAGGCGGCCCGCCAGGCCAGCGCCTCCTGGGGGGAGCGGGCCACCACCGACACCACTGCCGCGTCCGGTTGGCTCACCTCCATGCCGCGTTGGCGGAGCCCTTCGGCCAGCTCGCGGGCGCGGTCCCGGACGGACTCGGCGCGCTCGGGCTCGGCACGGAGCACGCGCAGGGCCGCCAGGGCCGCTCCCACCGAGGCGGGGGCCAGCCCGGTGTCGAACACGAACGTGCGCGCCGTCTCCACCAGGTGGCGGATCACCCGGCGCGATCCCAGGACGGCGCCGCCCTGGGCTCCGAGCGACTTGGACAGGGTCACCGACACCACCACGTCGTCGGCGGCGGCCAGTTCCGTGCCGCCCACGGCGCCGCGTCCGCCCCGGCCGAGCACCCCGAGCCCGTGGGCGTCGTCCAACAGCAGCGCCGCCCGGTGGTCGCGTGCCGTCCGGGCGAGGGAGGGGAGGTCGGTGAGGTCGCCGTCCACGGAGAACACGGTGTCGCTGAGCAGCAGGCGTCGCCCCGGTGCCTCGGAGAGGAGCGCGTCGGCGTGCCCGGTGTCGCGGTGGCGGAAGACCGCGACGCGGGCGCCGGCGGCACGCGCCAGCCGGGTCGCGTCGATGAGGGAGGCGTGGTTGTACTGGTCGCACACCACCAGTGGCGGTTCGACGTCGTCGGCGGCCGGGGCGACCAGCGACGCCACCATCGCGAGGTTGGCCGCGTACCCGGAGGAGAACACCAGGGCGGCCTCGGCGCCGTGGAAGTCGGCCAGCTCGCGTTCCAGTTCGGCGTGGAGTTCGGTGTCCCCGGTGACCAGCCGCGAACCCCCGGCGCCCGCGCCCCAGGTGTGGACGGCGTCGGCGGCGGCCGCCAGTACGGCGGGGTGCCGCATGAGCCCGAGGTAGTCGTTGCCCGCCAGGTCCAGCAGTCCGTCCGAGGGGGAGCGGGGCACCGTCCGGCGGCTGAGTCCGGCCCGGGCGCGGCGCTCGGCGGCCCGGTCCAGCCAGGCGAGGGGATGGCCCGAGGGCAGCGGGGCGGGCCCCGGACGGGTCGCGCGCAGGGTCCAGGGACGGCGTGTGCGGCGGACGGCGGTGTCGAGGCGTTCCATGCGGAGGGCTCCTCGGGGATCGGTGGTGGGTGCGGTCGCTGGTGCGGCTCCGTGCGTGAGGGGGCGGGGAGGGGCCACGTGTGCGGGTAAAAGCCTTGTGCACGAGGTAATTGCCCGGACCGTGGGGCCGGTGAGAGAGGGCCCTGGGCGGGTCGACCCAGCGGCGGCCAAGCCCGCTGGGGCGACCCGTCCCTCGCGGTGCCAGGGAGGCGTGTACGACTCTGCCGGTTTCCGGCTCCCCGGTCACCGGTGAAAGCCCACAAAGAATCGGTGGGGATTCCTGGCTCACTCGTACGGGGCACCAGTCGCCCCGTGGGCGGAACAATGGGTCACCATGTCGCGAACCAGCACCGAGACGGCCCACCCCGCCCGGGTCCGAGCCGCCGACAGCGCACACCTGTGGCACCCCTACACGACCGTGCCCGCGGCCGAGACGCCCTACGTGGTGACCGGCGCCGAGGGCGCCCACCTGGACCTGTGGGCGGACGGCCGCCACCACCGCGTCGTCGACGGGATGGCGTCCTGGTGGTCGTCCATCCACGGCTACCGCCACCCGCGACTGGACGCGGCGGTGCACGCCCAGGTGGACCGGTTCAGCCACGTGATGTTCGGCGGGCTCACCCACGCGCCCGCCGCCGAGCTGGCCGAGGCACTGGTCCGGATCACCCCCGAGGGCCTCGACCACGTCTTCCTCGCGGACTCCGGGTCGGTGTCGGTGGAGGTCGCGATGAAGATGTGCCTCCAGTACCACCGTTCCACCGGTTCCCCCGCACGCCGCCGGTTCCTCACCTGGCGGGGCGGCTACCACGGCGACACCTTCCACGCCATGAGCGTGTGCGACCCCGACGGCGGGATGCACGCGCTGTGGGGGGACGTCCTGCCCGGTCAGGTGCACGCGCCCGAGCCGCCGGCCGGGTTCGACACCCCGCCCGACCCCGACTACCTCGCGCGGTTCGAGGGGCTGGCCCGCGAGCACGCCGGGGAACTGGCCGCGATCATCGTCGAACCCGTCGTCCAGGGCGCGGGCGGGATGCGCTTCCACCACCCCGACCACCTGCGTGAACTGCGACGGATCGCGGACGCGTACGGGCTGCTGCTGGTCTTCGACGAGATCGCCACCGGGTTCGGGCGCACCGGGGAGATGTTCGCCGCTGACCACGCGGGGGTGGTTCCCGACATCATGTGCCTGGGCAAGGCGCTGACCGGCGGTTACATGACCCTGGCCGCCACCCTGTGCACCGGGAGGGTGGCGCGGGGGATCGCCGGGGGCGAGGTGCCCGTGCTCGCGCACGGCCCCACGTTCATGGGCAACCCGCTGGCCTGCGCCACCGCCCTGGCCTCGGTGGAACTGCTCACCGAGGGCGACTGGCGGGGCGACGTGGCGCGGGTCGGGGCCGGACTCCGCGAGGGACTGGCTCCGGCCGAGGGCCTGCCGGGCGTGCGGGAGGTGCGGGTGCTCGGCGCGATCGGCGTGATCGAACTGGACCGCCCGGTGCGCGTGCGAGAGGCCACCCGCGCGGCGGTCGCGGCCGGTGCGTGGCTGCGGCCCTTCCGACACCACGTGTACGCGATGCCGCCCTACGTCTGCACCGAGGAGGAGGTCGCCACGATCGCCGCCGCGATGGTCGCGGCGGCCGAGGCCTCACTGGAGGGCGGGACGGCCCCGCCCGAGCTTGGGGAGGCGCGGACCCCGTCCGGGCGCGAGGAGGCGCGGACTTCGTTCGGGCCCGGGGAGGCGCGGACCCCGACCGAGCCCGGGGAGACGCGGACCCCGTCCGGGCGCGACGAGGAGGGGAACCTGTGACCGTGCTCGTGGTGACCGGCACCGGAACCGAGGTGGGCAAGACCGTGGCCACGGCGGCGGTCGCCGCCCTCGCGGCGGCCCGGGGGCGCCGCGTGGCCGTGCTCAAGGCCGCCCAGACCGGAGTGGGCCCCGACGAGGAGGGCGACGCCCGCACCGTCGCCCGGCTGGTCCCCGGGGTGACCACCGCCGAGACGGCCCGCTTCCCCGAACCGCTCGCCCCCGCCACGGCCGCCGCGCGTAGCGGTCGGGACGGACCGGCCGCCTGGGAGGTGGCCGACCGCGCGCTCGACCACG
>NZ_JBHYOW010000004.1:14113-139550 GCF_042745575.1 Nocardiopsis sp. NPDC058789 | reverse complement strand
GCCCGCTTCCCCGAACCGCTCGCCCCCGCCACGGCCGCCGCGCGTAGCGGTCGGGACGGACCGGCCGCCTGGGAGGTGGCCGACCGCGCGCTCGACCTCGCGCGCGGCCACGACCTCGTGCTGGTGGAGGGCGCCGGGGGGCTCCTGGTCCGGTTGAACAAGGACCGGGAGACCCTGGCCGACGTGGCCGAACTCCTGACCGCCCCGGTGCTCCTGGTGGCCGACCCCCGGTTGGGTACTCTCAACGCGACCGCGCTGACCGCCGAGGCCCTGCGCTCGCGCGGTCTCGTCCCCGCCGGGGTCGTGGTGGGTTCCTGGCCCCGCCAGCCCGACCTGGCCATGCGCTGCAACCTCGTCGACCTGCCCGAGATGGGGGCCGGACCGCTCTCCGGGGTCCTGCCCTCGGGGATGGGAGCCCTGGCCCCGGACGCGTTCACCACGGTGGCGCGGCGGTCCCTGGGCGCGGGACTCGGCGGCACCTGGTCGCCCCCGGAGCCGGGCTGAGGGCCCCGGCGCGCCCCTGGCCGCGCCGCCCCACTGGCGGACCCCTTCAAGGCCGGGGCCGATTCTTTGTGCCGTTCCACGGCAGACGCACCCCACCGCGCGCCGATACGTTGCCACTGCCAGCCCGAACACCGCCTTCCAGGGGACCCCTTGAACCTGCTCATCACCGGCATCACCACGCAGTCCTCCATCGCCTACGCGATCGCGGAGGAGGCCATGAACCAGGGCCACGAGGTGATCCTGACCAACCCGCCCGGCCGCGCCTTCTCCATCTGCGAGCGCATCGCCAAGCGGCTGCCCAAGGAGCCGGTCGCCGTCCTGCCCATGGACGTCACCGACCCCGCGCAGATCGCCACCACGGCCAAGGCGATCGGTGAGCACTGGGACCACGTGGACGGCCTGCTCCACGCCATCGCCTTCGCGCCCGAGAGCGCCCTGGGCGGCAACTTCCTCAACACCGAGTGGGAGGACGTCTCCAAGGCGATCCACATCTCCGGCTACTCGCTCGCCGCGCTCACCGTGGGCATGCGTGACCTCCTCGCCAACGCGCCCGAGGGCGCCGGTGTGGTCTCGCTGACCTTCGACGCCAGCGTCGCCTGGCCGGTCTACGACTGGATGGGGTCGGCCAAGGCCGTCCTGGAGAACTCCGCCCGCTACCTCGCCCGTGACCTGGGCCCGGACGGTATCCGCGTGAACACCATCTCCGCCGGCCCGATCAAGTCCCTCGCGGGAGGTTCGATCCCGGGCTTCGCGCAGATCGCGGACTCCTGGTCGGGTCACGCCCCGCTGGGCTGGGACACCAAGGACACCACCGTGGTGGCCGGACCGGCACTGTTCCTGATGTCGCCCGCCGCGCGCGCCGTCACCGGCACGGTCATGCACGTGGACGGCGGCTACCACGCCATGGGCGCCCCGCTCGCCCCCACCCCCGGTCCCGTCTCCGCCTGATCCCGCACCACGAGGGGCGTGCGGGAGGGGTCGGCGGGCTCGGTCGTCATGGACGGCCGAGCCCGTTCGCGTGCGGGGAGTCCCGCCGGGGGTCCTCAGGCACCACCGGCGCGGGCGGGCGCGGGGACCGGGGAGCCCAGGGTGAAGGCCCCCGGGCCGGGCCCGTGGGCCTTCAGGCGCACCGCTCGCGCCTCCGCCTGCTCCGGGGTGACCGCCGTCGCGGAGCGGGACCACCACAGGGTGCGCTCCACCTCGGGGAAGCGGCCCGCCTCCACGCGGTAGGCGAGCAGGTCGCCGTGGGCCCGCTCCACGAACGACCGCAGGTCGACGGAGGAGCGCCAGCGGCTCACCGTGCGGACGGAGGCCCCGTCGTCGGAGAAGTGGACCTCACCGAGGTGGCCCGGGTGGACCTCGGCCCGGGCGCGGAACGCGGCGACCAGGGCAGGCAGGTGGCGGGGGTCGCCGGTGACCGTGCGGGACTCCACCAGAATCGTCCCCCGCCCCTGCGGGGCCGGTTCCCCGTGGCCGCGACGCGGCCTCCCTGACACGGCGGAGTGGCGGACGGTGCGAGTGGGAAGGAGGGAGCGCATGCGAACTCCTGTCTCAAGTGGACCCCGATGCAGGGTCCACTCTGGCTCTGGTGCGTCCGGTTGGACTGATGCCAGTATCGGAGTCCGACGCGGACACGAGGAGAGCCAATGGAGCCGAAAATGGACCCTGTTCGACGCACCGACGACCTGGTGGACTCCCTCGGCGCCTGGTCCACCGGGAACGGGGCCCTGCACCGGCGGTTGTCCCACTCCCTGCGTGAACTGGTCGACCAGGGAACCCTCGTCCCCGGCGAGCGCCTGCCCTCCGAACGCGGCCTCGCCGCAGCGCTGCGCGTCAGCCGCACCACCGTGGTCTCCGCCTACGACCACCTGCGTGTGGAGGGAGTCCTGGAGAGCCGTCAGGGCAGCGGTACCCGGGTGTGCGGGTCCCGCGCCCCGGTCCGCTCGGACGGGTGGAGCGCCAACGGCACCGGCGACCCCATCTACCGCAACCTCCTCCAGACCGACGAGAACCTCATCTCCGCCTCGTGCCTGCGCACCCCCGGCCTGGCCGGGGTGGAACAGGCCATCCGCGAGGTCACCGCCGAGGACCTGCCCGCCCTCATGGCCGAGGGCAACTACCACCCGCGCGGGCTCCCCGCCCTGCGCGAGGCGATCGCACGGCACTACGAACACCAGGGCCTGCCCACCCACCCCGACCAGATCGTGGTCACCACCGGTGCCCACCAGGCGGTCGCCCTGGTCGCCCAGCTCTACCTGCGTCAGGGCTCCCTGGTGGTGGCCGAGGACCCGAGCTTCGCGGGCTGCCTCGACCTCTTCCGCGACCGGGGCGCCGGGATCCGTCCCGTCCCCCTGGACGACCAGGGAATCGACCCCAACGGCGTGCGCCGCGCCCTCAGCGAGACCTCGCCGCACCTGCTCTACGTGATGCCCTCGTACCACAACCCCACCGGCACGATGATGTCCTCGGCTCGCCGCCGTGAGCTGGGAGAACTGTCGGCGCGCCACGGGGTGCCGATCCTGGAGGACAGCGCGTACACGGGCCTGCGGGCGCCCGACGAACCCCCGCCCCTGGCGGCCCACGCCCCGCGCGGCGCGGAGGTCGTGACCGTCGACTCCCTCTCCAAGGTGGGGTGGGCGGGCCTGCGCCTGGGCTGGCTGCGGGCGCCCGCCGAGATGGCGCTCCGCCTCAGCCGCCGCAAGGTCCTGGCCGACCTCGCCGGCCCCCTGCTCGACCAGGCGGTCGGCGTGCGGCTGCTGGACCGCTACGCCCAGCTCGCGCGGGAGCGCTCCGAGGGGCTCCGCGTGGCGCTCGACCACATGGAGGGCCTGCTCCGCCGGGACCTGCCCGAGTGGCGGTGGCGGACCCCCGAGGGCGGCGCGGCGCTGTGGGTCCAGCTGCCCGGGACCAGCGCCCGCGCCTTCGCCCAGGTCGCGCTCGCCCACGACGTCGAGCTGGTCCCCGGGCCCGTCATGTCGGCGGCGGGCGACGACCGCCACGACGCGTACTTCCGGCTGCCGTTCGCCTACGACAGGGCGACCCGGGAGGAACTGGTGTGGCGCCTGGCCCGCTCCTGGCGTGAGCTGGACCGGCACGGCCCCGTGCAGGACCACCCGGACGCCCTCGTGGTCTGAACCGGAGCTCCGGGGGCCCGGGCAACAGCGAGGGCGGCACCGTGCGGTGCCGCCCTCCGCCGTTCCCGCCGCCCGACCGGTCGTGACCGGTGGGGCGGGGAGTGGAACTAGCCGAGCTGGACCTTGCGGGCCTCGGCGAAGCGCTCCTGGACGTCGGCCCAGTTGACCACGTTCCAGAACGCCTTGACGTACTCGCCCTTGACGTTCTTGTACTGGAGGTAGAAGGCGTGCTCCCACATGTCCAGCATGAGCAGCGGCTGGGTGCCGATGGCGATGTTGGCCTGCTGGTCGAACAGCTGCTCGATGATCAGGCGCTGACCCAGGGCGTCCCACGCCAGGATCGCCCAGCCCGAACCCTGGATCGAGGTGGCCGCGGCGTTGAAGTGCGCGCGGAAGGCGTCGAAGGAACCGAACTGGTCGTCGATGGCGGCGCCGAGCTCACCCTCGGGCTTGTCGCCACCCTCCGGGGAGAGGTTCTTCCAGAAGACGGAGTGGTTGACGTGGCCACCCAGGTGGAACGCGAGGTTCTTCTGGAGCTGGTTCACGGTGCCGAAGTCGTCGGACTCGCGGGCCGCGGCCAGCTGCTCCAGGGCGCTGTTGGCGCCAGCGACGTAGGTGGCGTGGTGCTTGTCGTGGTGCAGCTCCATGATCTGACCGGAGATCCACGGCTCCAGGGCCGCGTAGTCGTAGGGCAGTTCGGGAAGCGAGTATGGCGCAGACATCTCTGACGCACCTTTCCAAATGACGCGATTCTTCGGGCTTACAGCGATGGGATCGCTCTAGTCAGCAAGCTATCAGCCGGGCGGCCGGACACCCGATGTCAGGCTCTTGACACCCGGCTCCGGGAATAAACGGCCACCGGGGCGTCCACGCGACCGGGCCCGTCCTCGTCCTCCGGACACCACCGGTACGACGTCCACGGGGCCCGTGCGCCCTGACCCGCTCCGACCTTCCCCCACCCTTCCCGGGCGCCTGTCACACAAACCATCACCCTTGTTCCCGAACCTCCCGAATAACCTCGGAGCCCGGGTGCGGGCGTTCGTTCGGCCTACCCTGGCCGGGCTGTCCGAGATCCGCCTGCCGGGGTTCCGGAGAACGTTGTTCGGGCGTTGGCCCGCCATTCACCGGGTGGGCATCGGGAACGGCGATGATGCAGCGCCGAATTCGAGAGACGCCACCCGTTCAGACGCCTCGTTCGGCGCACAGTCTCCCTAGCACTTCGAGGCCACCGCCGCTCATGCACTCCTCCACTCCGAAGGCTCCCTTCACGAGGACCACCTCCGTTCCGTCCGTTCCCGACGGCGTGCGCGCCAGGGGCGGTGGCGGGGGTTTCCGCCCCGAGATCGAGGGGCTGCGCGCCGTCGCCGTGCTCCTGGTGGCCGTCTACCACATCTGGCTGGGCCGGGTCTCCGGCGGTGTCGACGTCTTCCTGATGCTCACCGGGTTCCTGATCACCGGGTCCCTGGTCCGGAGCGTCGAGCGCGAGGGGCGGGTCCGGTTCGTCGCCTTCTGGACCCGGCTGGTCCGGCGGCTCGTCCCCGCTGTGGCCGTGGTCCTGACGGCGACCATGGCCGCCGTGTACCTGCTGCTGCCCCGCTCACGCTGGGGCGACATCCTGGAGGAGGTCCGCGCGGCCGCGCTCTACCACGAGAACTGGGCCCTGGCCCACGCGGCGGTGGACTACCTGGCCAGGGAGGCCGCGCCCAGCCCGGTCCAGCACTTCTGGTCGCTGTCCATCCAGGGGCAGTTCTACCTGCTGTGGCCGCTGCTGGTCGCCCTCGCCGCGCTGGTGGCCACACGGGCGAGGCTGCCGTTCCGCGCCACGGTCCTGGTCCTGGTCACGGCGGTGTTCGCGCTGTCCCTGAGCTACTCGGTGTCCATCACCGCCCGGGACCAGGCCTGGGCCTACTTCGACACCGGAGCGCGGCTCTGGGAGCTGGCCCTGGGGGCGCTCCTGGCCCTGGTCGTCCACCGCGTGCACCTGCCCGTGCGGCTGCGCGTGTTCCTGGGCTGGTTCGGCCTGGCCGCCCTGGTCTCCTGCGGGGCGCTCCTCTCCGTCTCCACGCTCTTCCCCGGCTACGTGGCCCTGTGGCCGACCACGGCCGCGGTCCTGGTGGTCCTCGCCGGGACCACGGGCAGCGCGCACGGCGCGGACCGCCTGCTCACCTGGAAGCCCCTCACCGAGCTCGGCCGGCTCTCCTACCCCCTCTACCTGTGGCACTGGCCGGTCCTGGTCTGCTATCTGGAGGTCACCGGCCGGTCCCTGGCCACACCGTTGGGCGGACTGGGGATCCTCGGCGCGTCCCTGGTCCTGGCCTGGCTCACGCACCGGTTCGTGGAGGGCGGCCTGGACCGCTTCACCCGGCCCCCCGTCCGCCGTACGCCCGCCTGGTCGCTGGGGATCGCCGCCGCGCTGATCGTCCCGGTCCTGGCCGCCTCGCTGCTCTGGACGGACCGCATCGACCGCGACCGCGCCGAACGCGCCCTGGAACTGGCCGCCCCCGAGAGCTACCCGGGGGCCGGGGTGGTCGCGGACCCCAGCACGGTCCTGGCCGACGTCCCGGTCCGGCCGGACCCGGCCGACGCCAGACAGGACCTGTCCTGGCACCACGAGGAGGGCTGCCACGTCACCCTCACCTCCTCCGAACTGGTGGTCTGCGACACCGGGCCCGCCGACGCCGAGCGCACGCTCGCCCTGGTCGGCGCCTCGCGGGTCGCCCACTGGTACCCGGCCGTGCGGGCGGCGGCCGACGCCCGGGGGTGGCGCCTGGTCTCGTTCAGCAAGAGCGGCTGCCAGTTCAGCACCGACACCTCCCACCGGGACGGCGTGGTCTTCGACGAGTGCGAGGTGTGGAAGGCCAGGGCGATGGCCGAACTGGAGGAGCTGCGACCGGACGCCGTGCTGACCTCCTCCACCCGCGCCACGCTCGACGGCGAGCGGGTCCACGACGGCTACCTGGGCATGTGGGAGTGGCTGGACGGGCTGGGCGTCGAGGTGATCGGACTGCGTGACCTGCCCCGGCTGACCTACCAGGGCGCCGAGTGCGTGGAGTCGGGGCCGGTCGACCAGTGCGTGTCGCCGGTCTCGGCCAGCCAGGAGGAGGTGGACCCGGCCACCCTGGTCACGCTGCCGCCCAACGTCACCCTGATGGACCTCACCGACCAGGTGTGCCCCGACGGCTACTGCGAAGCGGTGGTCGGCAACATCCTGGTGTTCTGGGACCACTCACACATCACCGCGACCTACGCGGGCACCCTCGCTCCCGCGATGGAGAAGGCGCTGGTCGAGGCCACCGGCTGGTGAGTCCGGACCGGACGCCACGGGGATCCGGGTCCGCGCCGGGGCGAGCACACCCGCGACGAGGCCCTGGAACGGGCCCGTGCCGGACCTCGCACCTGCCCGCGACACCCGGCGGAATGGATTCTTCCACGCGGGCGGAGCGGACGGAGAAGTGTCCGGACGTGAAACCACGGTGATGCGCGGGTGAACGCCGGGGGAATTGATTCCTGTTCGGGTTTCGATTTCCCCGGTGAACAACTCGGCGGGCACTTTGAGGAGTTAGTGTCGAAAGTGTCCGGGACTTTCTCGTCAATACCCGGAAATCCCCCCGCATCCCGCTGCCACGCGACCCCCGTGGAGGTCCCCCTTGCGCACGCTCCGCCGTCGAGCCACACCCCTTCTGGTGATCGGTGCCGTCCTCGGCCTGATGGTGCTCACCCTCCCGACGGTTCTGGGGGTTCTGTCCGTGCTGAGCTGGGCGGAGGTCGTCATCGCCACCGCCGTGCTCCTGCTCGGCGGGCTCGTGTGCGTCCTCGGCGCCGGTCTGTGGACACTCCGGCGCTCCCTGCGGGCCCTGGCCACCTCCGTTGAAGGGCACACCCAGCGGGTCACCGAGGTGCTCGGCCGGGACCGCCTGGAGATCACCCGTTCCCTGGACGGGGTGGGCGAGCGCCTGTCCCGGCTCCAGGACCACGCCCTGCCCCGGGCCAGCCGGGAGATCCAGCGGGCCGTCACCGTGCAGGGCCGCCACGACTACGAACAGCAGGTCGCCTGGGCCGAACTGCGCGCGTACCTGGACGTCGCCCCCTTCATGCCGCCGCTGCGCGGCTGGGCCGCCTCGCCGGACGTCCTGCGCCTGCTCGTGCGGTTGATCGACCGCCACCGCCCCGAACTCGTCGTGGAGTGCGGCAGCGGCGCCTCCAGCGTGTGGATCGGCTACGCGCTGCGCCGTGCGGGCACCGGCCGCCTGGTCGCGATCGAGCACGAGGAGCGCTACGCGGAGCTCAGCCGCGACCTCGTCGCCGCGCACGGCCTCGACGACGTCGTCGAGGTCCGGCACGCCCCGCTCACCGAGGTCAAGCCGGAACTGGCCGGGTCCGCGCCCGACGGCCCGGTCACCTCCCAGCCGCTCTGGTACGACCTCTCCCGCCTGACCGACCTCGACCGCGTCGGCCTGCTGTTCGTGGACGGGCCGCCCCAGGCCACCGGCGTCCAGGCCCGGTACCCGGCGGTCCCGGCACTGCTGCCGCGCTGCACCGACGACGCCGTGGTCGTCCTGGACGACGCCGACCGGCCGGACGAGCGGGCCCTGGGGGACCGCTGGGTCTCCGAGTACCGCCTGTACCGCACCGTGGAACCGTCGGAGAAGGGCGCCCACGTGTTCACCCGCCGGGCCCCCTGAGCCGCACCGGCACCCCGCCCGTCCCCGACACCGCCCGGCAGCCAGCCCCCGGCTGCCGCCCGACCTCGAAGGCCATCCGATGATCACCACCGTCCTTCGGAACGCCCTGCGCGCTCGCGGCAGGGAACCGGCCGTGCTCTGCCACACCGGCGCCGACACCCGGGCCGAGCTGGCCGGACTGCCCACCGCCCCGGGCGACGTGCTCCTGGACCTGGACGCCCGCCCCCACGGCGAGCCCGTCCTCGGAGACGACCGCGTGGCCGGGCTGGTCGCGGTGGTCGCGGCCAGCACCACCGACCTTCACCGGGTGCTCACCGCCGCCGTCCACCTGCCCCGGGCCGTGCACCTGGTGGTGGCACTGGTCGCCACCCCCGGCCACCAGGAGCCCCCGGTCCCGACCGGCCCCGGCATGGGGCAGTGGCGCGACCTCCAGGAACTCCGGGTCCGCCGGGTGGGCGGCCGGGGCTGGGTGTGCGAGCTGTTCTTCCCCAACGCCATCGAGACCGCCCCGGTCCTGGACGCGGTCCTGCACGGAACCCGGGGCCGCCGTCGGGGACCGGCCGTCACACCCCTGGCCGCCCTGAACGGTGCCGAGGCCGCCCTCTGGCGGCCCGGTGACACGGGCGCCCACGGCGTCGCCCAGGAGGGCCCGGTCCCGCTGCGCCGGGTCACCCCGGTGGGCGACGTCGTCCTGCGCGTCCACGACGCCACGGCCCCGCCCGCCTGGACCGACGACACCGTGCCCCTCCTGGACCGGACCACCACCGGCACCGAGTCCTGGGAGACGCTCACCGGGTCGGACGGCTACGAGCGGGCCCGCTCCGCGCTCCTGGCCACCGACCGGCCCGGCGGAGACCCCGTCCAGCGGATCGCCCCCGTCGACGAGACCACCGTCAACCCCACCGGCTTCACCAAGGCCGAGAAGGGGCCGCTGGCCGACCTCACCCTGCGCGGCGACCGCGCCGTCATCGCGGACGGTCGGAAGGACCTGGTCACGGTCGCCCCCGACGGAACGGTCACGGACGTGGACCTGTCCCGCCTGCGCCACCTGCGCGGCGTGCGGGTGGACTGGTCCGGGCACCGCGGACCGCACGCCGCCGTGCGCGCCGTCGCCTCCCTCGCCGCCGGTGGCGTCCCGCTGGTCAGCGGCCCCGTCCCCACCTGGGCCGCCGGACTCGGTACCCCGCTCACCGCACTGCTCGACACCGCGACCGAGGCCGACCTGTCCGACCGGCTGGCCCGTGAGGAGCACAGCGTCCGCCTGCGCCGCGCCGCCCTGCGCACGCACGGCGTGCGCTCCCGCTGGCGCGCGTTGGCGGCCGAGGCCGGAGTGCCCGTGCTCCCGCAGCCCCGGGTCTCCGTCATCCTGTGCACCCGCCGCCCCGACATGGTGGGGTTCGCGCTCGCCCAGATCGCCCGCCAACGAGGGGTGGAGACGGAGACCGTCCTCACCCTGCACGGCTTCCCCGCGTCGCTGCCCGAGGTGCGTTCCGCGATCGACGAGTACCGGTCCACCGGCCTTCCCCTGGTCGTCCACGAGGCACCCGCCGACCGGATCTTCGGCGCCGTGCTCAACGACTCCGTCGCCCTGGCCTCCGGCGACCTCATCGCCAAGTGGGACGACGACGACTGGTACGGCCCCGAGCACCTGGCCGACCTGGTCCTGGCCCGCACCTATTCCGGGGCCGAACTGGTCGGCACCGGACAGGACTTCGTCTATCTCCAGGAGATCGACCTCATGGTCTGGCGCAGCCGGGAGTCGGAGACCGCCACCCGCTTCATCGCCGGGGGCACCCTCCTCACCGACCGCGTGGTGCTGGAGGAGACCGGCGGGTTCCGCCCGCTGCCCCGCGCCATCGACACGCAGCTGCTCGTCGCCGTCACCCGGGGCGGCGGTCGCGTCCACCGCACCCACGGGCTGGGCTACGTGCTGCGCCGCACCGGCGGCGGACACACCTGGTCCGAGGACATGGCCTACTTCCTGCACAACTACGCCCGACAGTGGTCCGGCTGGCGGCCCAGCTCCCTCCTGGAGGGTGAGCCCGCTCCGCTGGGGAGCGGCGCCGATGACGGACGGCCGGTCGGGACCACACAGCACACGGGGGGACACCCTTGACCAGTACCGAAGAGCACACCGCCCCGGCCGTGGACCCGGTCCCCGTCACGGGCCCGGCGATCGTGCCCGGAGAGCCGCTGCCGCGAGGCGCGGTGGACTTCGGCGGCCAGCCCCTGCTGCGCCGCAACGACTACGCCCCGCTGGCCCCGCCGCCGGTGGGGGAGTGGACACCGACGCTGTCGGTGAGCGTGGTGATCCCGGCGCACGGTCAGCCCGCGAAACTCGCGCTGGTGCTCGCTTCGCTGGCGGGCCAGAGCTACCCCGCCCACCTCATGGAGGTGGTCGTGGTGGACGACGGCACGCCCGAGCCCCTCACCCTGCCCGAGGTGCGTCCGGAGAACACCCGGCTGATCACCTCCGCTCCGGGCGGCTGGGGTTCGGCGCACGCGGTCAACACGGGGGTCGCGGCCTCCTCGGGCCAGGTGATCCTGCGTCTGGACGCCGACATGCTGGTCTACCGCGAGCACGTGGAGTCCCAGATGCGCTGGCACCACCGGATCGAATACGGGGTCGCCCTCGGCCACAAGATGTTCGTGGACTTCGACCCGGACGCCATGACCCCCGAGCACGTCCGGGACGAGGTGGCCGCCGGACGCGCCGGGGAGCTCTTCGACCGGGAGAGCGCCGACCCGCACTGGGTCGAGCGGCTCATCAACAAGAACGACCGCCTGCGGACCGCCGGACGCCTGTCCTACAAGGTGTTCGTCGGCGCCACCGGATCGCTGCACCGGAGCCTGTTCGACGCGGCGGGCGGGCTGGACGCGGAGCTCGTCCTCGGCGGCGACACCGAGTTCGCCTACCGGGTGGCCCAGCGCGGCGCGGTGTTCGTCCCGGACCTGGACACCAGCAGCTGGCACCTGGGCCGCTCGCAGATGCAGACCCGGCGCGACGCGGGCACCCGCTACCGGATGCCCTACGTGGCCAACCGGGTCCCCGACTTCCACCTGCGCCGCAAGCAGCCCGAGCGCCAGTGGGAGGTCCCGCTGGTCGACGTCGTGCTCGACGCCGGGGGCCACACCCTGGAGGAGGTCGACGCCACCGTCTCCGCGCTGCTGTCCGGAACCACCCCGGACCTGCGCCTGTGGCTGGTCGGGGCCTGGGAGTCGCTGGACGGGGGCCGCCGCTCGCCCCTCGACGAGGACGCCCTGGACCTGCGCCTGGTCCGGGAGACCTTCCGGGGCGACCCGCGCGTGCGGTTGGTCGAGAGCGTCCCCGACCGCGATCCGTGCGTTCCCTTCCGCCTCACCGTGGGAGCCGGAGCCGTCCCGGCCGCCGACGCCCTGCGCGAACTGGTCAGGGAGATCGACCGGGAGGGTGCCGGACTGCTCTGCGCGCCCCTGCCCGGCGCCACGCGGGGCGACGGCGTCCTGCGGCTCGAACGGACCTCCGCCTACGCCCGCGCCCTGCACCTGGAGCCCCGGGCGACCGGCACGGACCTGGACCGGGTGGTGGAGCGCACCCACGGGACGCACTGGATCCCGGCGGAGGGGTTCGTGGTCGACCCCGAGTCGGCCGGGGCCGAGCCCACGGACAGCCCCGAGGTGATCCAGAAGCGGCTGGACCGCGCCCTGGCCGAGGCCGACCGCCTCCGTGCCCGGGCCGAGCGCGCCGAACGCAAGCTGCGCTGGTTCACCCCCGGGCTGACCAGGAGAGTGCTGCGCAAGCTGGCCCGCTAGGGAGTGGCGCGTGGACGCCTTCGCCGGTGTCGGCGGAGGAGTCCACGGATCGATTGGCCGTCACCCCGCCGCGTGCCGCCTCGTCGGGTCCGTGGCGTCGCGCGGCGGGCCCGGACCTCGCTCGCGGGCGTGGGTCGGGGGACGCCCCCGGGGTGGATCTGTCCAGGTGAGGGACACGCCGTGACGGTAAGTCACCATCTGTGACCGGAGTGGCTAGGGTGGGCGGCGTGACCGGTGAGGGCCGGTTCGTGCCTTCACTCACTCCGAACCCCGGGGTCGCCCGATGATCCACTCAGTCCTACGCCAGGCGTTGCGCACACGCGGTGACGAACCAGCGGTCCTCTGCCACACCGGGGACCACGAGTCGACCCTCAAGGCACTCTCCGGGTTGCGGCTGCGACCCGACGACCTCGTGGTCGACCTCGACGCCCACCCGCTCGGTGAACCGTTCGAGGTCGCCCGGGTGGGCGGGGAGGACGAGCCCGAGGCGGTCGGACTCGTCGCGGTGGTGGCCGCCAGCCTCACCGACCTGCGTCGCGTCCTCATCACCGTCAACGCCCTGCCCGCCACCGTCCACCTGGTCGTCGTGGTCGCCGACACCCCCGGGCACCACGGCCCGCTCGTCCCGTGCCCGCCGGGCATCGACGAGTGGAACGACCTCCTGGAGATGCGCGTCCGCCGCCTGGGCAAACGCGGCTGGATCTGCGAGCTGTACTTCCCGAACACCGTCGAGACCGGCCCGGCGCTCGACTGCGTCCTGCACGGGACCACCGGCGGGCGGCGCGGCCTCCGGCCCACACCCCTGGCGGGGGTGCACGGCGGGGGCGGGGCGCGCTGGCGGCCGGGCGACGTCGCCGCCACCGGGGTGAGCGCGACCGGCCCCGTACCGCTGCGCAGGGTCTCGCCCGTGGCCGACCTCGTGGTCCGCACCTCGGACCGGGAGCTCCCGCTGTGGGAGGACGCCGTCGTCCCGCACCTGGACCTCCCGCGCTCCGGGGCCGGAGTCGACGAACCCGACCCCGTCACCGCGCTGGCACCGGTCGACGAGCAGAGCGTGAACCCCATCGGCTTCACCAAGAAGGCCGGCGGTCCCCTGGGCGACCTGTCGGTCCGGGGCGGACGCACCGTCGTCCGCGAGGGGGAGAAGGTGCTGTTCGCCGTCCCCGGGGACGGCACGCTCACCGACCTGGACATCGGCCGCGCCCGCTACCTGCGCGGAGTACGCGTGGACTGGTCCGGGCACGCGAAGCCGGTCACCGTCGTCCGAGCGGTCGTCGCGCTGGCCGCCGGCGGGATACCCGTGGTCAGCGGGCCGGTCCCGGACTGGGCCGCGGGGCTCGGACCGGAACTCACCGCCGTGCTCACCAGCAGGGAGGCCACAGAGCTGGCCGATCCCCTGAGCAGGGAGGAGCACAGCGTTCGGCTGCGCCGCGCCGCTCTGGGCACCCACGGCCAGCTGGCCCGCTGGCGCACCCTGGCCGCTCGGGTGGGGGTCCCGGTGCCGCCGGAACCCCTGGTGTCGGTGATGCTGTGCACCCGGCGGCCCGAGCTCGTGGGGTTCGCGCTGGCCCAGGTGGCCCGGCAGCGCGGGGTGCGGTTCGAGCTGGTCCTGGCCCTGCACGGGTTCTCCGCCGATGTGCCCGAGGTCGGGTCGGCCGTCGCGGAGTTCGCCGCGACGGGTATCCCGGTCACGGTGTACGAGGCTCCGGCGGACCAGGTGTTCGGCTCGGTGCTCAACGACGCGGTGGACCGCACGTCCGGCAGCGTGATCGCCAAGTGGGACGACGACGACTGGTACGGCCCAGACCACCTCGCGGACATGCTCATGGCGCGCACCTACGCCTGCGCCGACCTGGTCGGCGTCACCCAGGACCTGGTGTACCTGGAAGAACTCGACCTCACCGTGTGGCGGAGCTACCAGACGGAGAAGCCCTCCCCGGACGTGGTGGGGAGCACTATCGTGGTCGACCGCTCCGTGCTGCGCGACGTCGGCGGGTTCCGGCCCCTGCCCAGGGCGATCGACAGCCAGCTGCTGCTGGCGGTCCGCCGGAACAGCGGGCGGATCTACCGGACCCACGGCCTCGGCTACCTGCTCCGGCGGGCCGGTCAGGGGCACACCTGGGGCGCCGACATGGGCTACTTCCTTCGCAGGAGCACCCGGCAGTGGTCCGGCTGGCGGCCGAGCGCCCTGCTGGAGGGCGCGCCCGCCCCGCTGGGCCAGCCGGTCCCGGGCCCCGCGCGGACCCTGCTCCGGACCACCGAGTACACGGGAGGACAGTCGTGACCAGTGCGGACAACGTCTCGGAACGTCAGGCGGGGGAACGTCCCGACACGCGGGTGCGGGTCGGGATCCCGGAACAGAGTCAGCCCCGGGGAGGGGAGCGCGAGGTGCCTCCGACAGTGACGCGGAGCCAGCCCCAGGTGTTCCGCAACGACTACGCACGGCTGGACCCGCCGTCGGTGGGCGAGTGGACGCCGACGCTGTCGGTGAGCGTGGTGATCCCGGCGCACGGTCAGCCCGAGAAGCTGGCACTGGTGCTGGCCTCGCTGGCGGGCCAGAGCTATCCGGCCGACCTCATGGAGGTGGTCGTGGTGGACGACGGGACGCCCGAGCCCCTCGTGCTGCCGCCCGTCCGCCCGGAGAACACCCGGCTGATCACCTCCGATCCCGGCGGTTGGGGTTCGGCGCACGCCGTCAACACGGGGGTCGCGGCTTCGACCGGCCAGGTGATCCTGCGTCTGGACGCCGACATGCTCGTCTACCGCGAGCACGTGGAGTCCCAGATGCGCTGGCACCACGTGGTGGACTACGCCGTGGTCATGGGCCACAAGATGTTCGTGGACTTCGACCCGGCGGCGATGACCCCGGAGCACGTCCGGGACGAGGTCGCCGCCGGACGCGCCGGGGAGCTCTTCGACCGGGACAGCGCGGACCCGCACTGGGTCGAGCGGTTCATCGACCGGCACGACGGGCTGCGCTCGGCCCACCACGAGGCCTTCAAGGTGTACGTGGGGGCGACGGGCTCGCTGCACCGGAGCCTGTTCGACGCGGCGGGCGGTCTGGACCCGGCCATGATCCTGGGCGGGGACAGCGAGTTCGGCCACCGGGTGGCCCAGCGCGGCGCGGTGTTCGTCCCGGACCTGGACACCAGCAGCTGGCACCTGGGGCGCTCCCAGATGCAGGAGAAGCGGAACGCGGGGACCCGCTATCGGATGCCGTACGTGGCCAACCGGGTCCCCGACTTCCACCTGCGCCGCAAGCAGCCCGAGCGGCAGTGGGAGGTCCCGCTGGTCGACGTCGTGCTGAACGCCGGGGGCCACACCCTGGAGGAGATCGACACCACCGCCAGGGCGCTGCTGGCCGGCTCCACCCCGGACCTGCGTCTGTGGATGGTGGGCCCGTGGAGCGAACTGCACGAGGAGCGTCGCTCTCCGCTGGAGGAGGACGCCCTCGACCTACGGCTGGCCCACGAGAGCTTCCGGGGCGACCCGCGCGTGCGGTTCGTCGAGAGCCAGCCGGGCACGGACCCGCGCGTGCCCTTCCGGCTGTACCTGGAGGCGGGGACGGAACCGTTCCCCAAGGCCCTGGCGGAGATGGTGCGGGCCTGCGACACCCACGCGGTTGGGCTGCTCTGCGCGCCCATGCCGGGCGCGCTCACGGCGGAGGAGGGGATGCTGCGCCTGGAGCGGACCGCCGCCTTCGCCCGCGCCCGCCACCTCGACCCCGAGGCGACCGGCCGGGACCTGGACCGCCTGGTGGAGGAGGTCCACGGCATCCACTGGATGCCCGCGACGGACCTGGTCCACGCCACGGATGAGGAGGAGGCCCGGCTGGAGGCCCCGTCGGCCGTGCGGCCGGAGGAGGACACCGAGCAGGACGTGGCCCGGCTCCTCGCCGAGCTGGAGCAGGCCAGGGCCCGGAGCGACCGCATGCGCCGGAGGGCGGAGCGGGCCGAACGCAAGCTGCGCTGGTTCACGCCCGGGCTGGTCCGCCGCGCCCTGCGACGCGTGGCCCGCTAGGTCGCCGTTGGAGGAGGCCTCGTCCGCTGGTCGGCACCGGACGGGGCCTCCTCCCGTGCCCTGACCCCTGGCTAGGGAACCCAGAGGCCCAGGGCCTCCGCGACCAGGGCCGGGCGCTCCTGCCCCTCGATCTCCACGGTGTGCCCGGTCGAGACCAGGTAGCCCTTCGGAGTCCGCCGCACCTCTCCGAGCGTCACCGCGTCCCGCACCCGCGAGCCCACCGTCACGGGTTGGAGGAAGCGCACCTTGTTGAGGCCGTAGTTGATGGACATCCGCGGCTTCTCGATGAGGGAGAGGATGCTCTGGGAGAAGTGCGCCAGCAGTGACAGCGACAGGTAGCCGTGCGCGATGGTGGCTCCGAAGGGGCCCTCGGCGGCGCGCTCGGCGTCCTGGTGGATCCACTGGTGGTCGTCGGTCGCGTCGGCGAAGAGGTCGACACGGTCCTGGGTGATGGTCAGCCAGTCGGTACGGCCCAGGTGCTCGCCCTGGGCGGCGGCGACCTCATGGACGTCGGCGAATACGCGCACCACGCCTCCACGTGCGTCGTGGTCCGGTGTCGGGGGCCGGACACGGAAGCGCCAGGATACCTAACGGCGTTCGGTTATGGGGTGGTGCCCGGCGTCCGATCCGAACGCGCGTCCAGCACCAGCGTCCTCGCCGTGTACCCGGCCAGTGCCACCCGGTCCACGTCGTGCCCCAGCCCGCTCTCCGTGAGCGGCACCGGCACCACGCCGTCGTGCGCGCGCACGGGGGGAACCACCAGGTCACGACCGCGCGGACCGGAACCGGGCATCTCCACCGGCAGGGTCGACCCGGACAGCGAACCCAGCGCGACCGTCGCCGCGCGGCCCACCCCGGTCACCGCCGAGGAACCGCACCACACCGCCCAGCCCGCGTCCACCGCCCGGTCCACGGCGCGGCGCGCCGCCGTCAACCCGCCCAGCCGGGCCGGGTCCACGTTCACCGCGCGCCCCGCCTCGGCCAGGACCGCCTCGCCCAGGTCCTCCACCGAGGACAGCGACCGGTACAGGGCCACGGGGGTGCGCAGCTCGGCCGACAGGCGGGCGTGCGCGCCGAGGTCCCCGGGGGCGAACGGATCCTCGATCGCCAGCAGCCCGAGGGTGTCCAACGACCGCAGCGCGTCCAGGTCGGCGGGGGACTCCGTGTAGCGTCCCCCCGCGTCCACCTGGAGGACCAGGAACGGGAAACTCGTCTGCACGGCCCGGATCACGTCGGTGTCCCAACCCGGTTCGACCTCCAGCCGGATCCGGCGGAACCCCGCCCCGACGCGCCGGTTCACCTCCGTGACCACCGACTCCAGGGTCGCCTGCCGGGGCAGGGTCGCCCCCGCCGTGAGGGCCGTACGCTCCCCGCCCAGGGCGTGCGCCAGCGGGGTGGAGCGCTGACGGCTCCACAGGTCCCAGCAGGCGGTGTCCAGGGCCCCGGTCAGCGCCGGGTCCCAGGGCAGGTCCGCGAAGGCGTCGGCCACCTCGGTCGGGCGCCGCCAGGGATGTTCGAGGAGAGCGGGCGCGAAGTCGCGCGCGAGCGCCTCCCACTGTTCCGGGGTGGCACGGGACACCTCGCCCCAGCCGCTCACCCGACCGTCCGACACCCGGACCAACACCGGAACGGAGCCGTCGGAGCCTCGCCCGGCCAGCGACGGCCGCAGCCGCACCAGTTCGAGCTCGACGATCCGGGTCACCGTTACCGCTCCGGTGTGTGTCACTGCAGTCCCACCTCATGTGTTCGGGCCCCGGTCACGGGCCCCGCCGTCGGAGGGGCCACCCCTCGACGGTACCCCCGCCCGACCGGCCCGACCACCCCGTTCGCGGGCGCGGGTTCGACCGTGGACCCAGGTCGCACGGGTGCGTCCAGCCCGGACACCGCTCCGACACCGAGGAGGGGGCCGCCCGTACGGACGACCCCCTCCCCACACGCGTGCCTAGGAGGCGAGCACCTCGGAGAGCTCGCGGTACTTCATCTCGTGCGCCTCGGCCACCGGGGCGTAGACCAGGTCGCCCTCGAAGGTGTTGAGGCCCTCGGCCAGGGCCGGGTCGTCGCGCAGGGCCTGCTTCCACCCCTTCTCCGCCAGGGCCACCGTGTACTTCAGGGTGTCCTTGGTCAGGGCGTGGGTCGAGGTGTTCGGCACCGCGCCCGGCATGTTGGCCACGCAGTAGAACACGGTGTCGTGCACGGCGAAGGTCGGGTCGTCGTGCGTGGTGGGCCGGGAGTCCTCGAAGCAGCCGCCCTGGTCGATGGCGATGTCGACCAGCACCGCGCCGGGACGCATCCGGGAGACGAGCTCGTTGGTGATGAGCTTGGGGGCCTTGGCGCCGGGCACCAGGACCGCGCCGATCACCATGTCGGACTCCAGGACGGACAGCTCCAGCTCGAAGGCGTTGGAGACCACCGTCTTGACCTGCCCCCGGTACAGCGAGTCCACGTGGCGCAGCTTGTCGACGTTCAGGTCCAGCACGGTCACGTTCGCGCCCATGCCGACCGCGATCTGGGTGGCGTTGAGCCCGGACACCCCGGCGCCGATCACGGTGACGTTGGCCGGGCGCACCCCCGGGACTCCGCCCATCAGCACGCCCCGGCCGCCGTTGGGCCGCTGGAGCGTCACCGAACCCACCTGCGAGGCGAGCCTTCCGGCCACCTCGGACATCGGGGCCAGCAGCGGAAGCGAACCGTCGGGCAGCTGCACCGTCTCGTAGGCGATACCGGTGACCCCGCGGTCCAGCAGCGCGTCCGTGCACTCACGGGAGGCGGCCAGGTGCAGGTACGTGAACAGGGTCTGGCCCGGGCGCATGCGGTGGTACTCGGCCGGGACGGGTTCCTTGACCTTGAGGATCAGGTCGCCCGCGGCCCACACCTCGTCGGCGGTGGGCAGGATGCTGGCGCCCGCCGCGAGGTACTCCTCGTTCGTGATGGAGGAACCGAACCCGGCGTCGTGTTCGACGAAGACCTCATGACCCCGACGGGTCAGCTCGTGGACACCCGCAGGGGTGATCGCCACCCGGTACTCGTGGTTCTTGATCTCGCGGGGCACGCCGATGCGCACGATTCCTCCAACTGGTATCGCCATTGATACCTCCCACTGTGACCTGCGAAGGCGCGTCCACGCTATCGCCAATGTGCATAGCCCTCCGTTGCCATGTTGACAGGCTGTAAGCCGGATGTGTGTGGTGTGACACGGGTCTAGCGCTGATGTACTTCGGAGCGGGTCGGGCGCCCCGCGACCCACGTGCGCCGCACTCTCCCGGTGAGGCGCATCCCGGCGTAGGGGCTCGGGTCGCTCCCCGGCACCGCGAGGGTCGTCTGGTCGTCGAAGGCCACCAGGTCGGCGTCGTACCCCTCCTGGACACGGCCCCGAGTGCCCAGCCCCAGCAGCTCCGCGGGAGCCGACGCGGTCCACCGCGCGAGGTCCGGCAGTGAGCGACCGCGTCGGCGCGCCGCCGTCCAGAGCGCGGACAGGCTCCACTCCAGGGTGAACAGCCCGATGGCGGGCAGGTGGCCCGAGCCGACGGTGCGGATCGGGGAGTCGGGCTCCAGCAGGGAGCTCCACAGCGCCTTGCGGTTGGCGTCCGAGCGCAACGGGGGACGGCAGGCGTGCGCGGGGGACTCCGGGCCGGGGAACTCCGAGGGCAGGCACAGGTAGTGCGGGCAGGTGTGCGCGGTCAGGCCGACCCCCACCGCGCCCGCGGCCGCCAGCAGGGCCGCGCACTCGGCGGCGGTGAAGGGGGCCACGTGCGTGCGCGCGCCCACCACGCGCGCCGCCGCGATCACCCGCTCCAGGCCCCGCCGCTCGGCCCGGGGAGGACGCTGTTCCGCCGACACCGGCGGGCTCCCGAGCTCGCGGGCGTCCTCGGCGTGCATGATCAGCAGACCGTTGAGGGTGGCGATCTCCGCCATGGCCTTGCGCAGCTGGGCGTCGCCCAGGGCGGCCATGTCCGGTGCGCCGCCGTCCGACAGCGACCCCTGGAAGGCCACCACCCCGCCGGCGTGCAGGTCCGCCAGGTCCAGTGGGCCGGTGCCCTGGGTGACCCCGCCCAGGAAGAGCACCGAGACGTCGGCCCCGGCCGCCGCCCGCTGGTGGACCTGGAGGGAGTCGGCGCAGGTGATCGCCGGGCGGGCCGGAGCGGGGGAGACCACCACACAGGTCACGCCGCCGCGCAGGGCGGCGTCGCTGACCCGCCGGTAGGAGTCCGGTAGCTCCTCGCCGGGGGCGTGCACACCGGTGCCGAGGTCGACGGCGCCGGGCAGCAGGGCGGTGTGGCCGAGCTCGACCACCTCGCGCGCCGACATCCTGGCCGTGTAGGGGCGGATCGCCTCGATACGGCCGTCCCGAACCCCCACACTGGCTGACCTGATCCCGCCGGGGACCACCGTCCGCATGGAACGGATGACACTGTCGAACTCGGGCATCGCCCTCCCCCTTCGTACGCTTCTCGGCGTTCGTGGAACTGGTGGCCGTGGAGGGGGCACGGCGGCGAGGGGCGACGGGCACGAGGGGGCGGTCCGCGACCTCCTGTAGGAGAACGAGCGTATCGCGAAGGCCCTCCGAGGAAGGGGGAAACGTCACTTCTGGTCCGGGCGCGCATGCGCGGCGAAAGGGATTTCCGGCGCAAGGGGGGTGGGCGAGCGGACCCAAGTCCGACACTGTGTAGTAAACGGACTAACCTGGGTCGAGGTGTCCCCTCCGCGCCAGGTCCCCGCCGGAGTCCGACGGACGGCGGTGCGGAGGCCATCGCGGCTGAGGGCGCTGACCTGCAAGTTGACCAACTCGACGACGGAGTGGCGCGTGGCTCCTCCCGCCCAGAACGACACATCCCCCAAGGATCTCCAGGACCAGGCCCCCGGCACCGAGAACGCCCCCGTCTACGCCCTGGCGGCCGTGCTCGTGTGCACGGTGGCGCTGGGCGCCACCCTCATCCTGGGCGGCGCGGTCTTCGCGCAGATCATCCCCGGCATGGAGAGGTTCGACTCCGGCGAGGTGGTCCGCTGGGGCATGCCCATCGCCAAGACGGTCATGGACACCGCCGCCGTCCTGACCATCGGCCTCATGCTCATGGCGGTCGTCCTCCTCGGGTCGGAGAAGGGCCAGCTCTCCCAGCAGGCCGTCGGCTACGTGCGTGCCGGAACCTGGACCGCCCTGGCGTGGGTCCTCGGTGCCGTGGGCACGCTGTACTTCCAGGCCGCCGAGTTCCTCGGCAGGCGCGCGGGCCAGGTGACCATCGACGAGGTCACCGCCTTCGCCGGGTCGGTCGGCTCGGGCGTCGCCCTCATGTTCGTGATCCTCATCGTCACCGGCATCGCGCTGTTCGGCCGCACCGTCACCACGGCCACCGGCGGCCTGTGGCTGCTGGTCGCGTCGCTGGCGGCGGTCACCCCGCCCGCGCTCACCGGCCACGCCGCCTCCTCCGGCGCCCACGAGCTCGCCGTCACCGGGCTGGCGCTGCATCTGATCTCCATCTGCGCGTGGGTCGGTGGGCTGGCCGTGGTCACGTACCACGCCATGCGCAAGGACGCCCAGGAACCGGCCGTCGCCGCGCACCGGTTCAGCCGGATGGCCCTGTGGGCCTACGTCGGCGTGGCGGTCAGCGGTGCCGCCAGCGCCATGGCCCGCCTGTACTCCCTGGACGACCTGTTCGGTACCGACTACGGCCGGATCATCCTCGTCAAGATCGTGCTGTTCGTCGTGCTGGGCTTCCTCGGCAACGCCCACCGCACCCGGGTGCTGACCCGGATCGACGCCGCCCCCGGTGGGAAGGCGGGCTACTCCTTCCGCCGCCGGAGCTTCCTGCGCCTGGCCGGGGCGGAGGTCATGATCATGGCCGCCGTCATCGGCGTGTCCGTGGGCCTGGGGCGCACGCCGCCGCCGTCACCGCCGATCGAGACCACCGTCGACCCGGCCGCCGCGATCCTGGGCTTCGCCATCCCGCCCGCGATGAGCCTGGAGAACGTCCTCACCCTCTGGCGGCCGGACCTGTTCTTCATCATGTTCGTCGTGGTCGCCGCGGTCCTGTACCTCGGGGGTGTGCGGCGCCTGGTCAAGCGCGGGGACAAGTGGCCGATCGGGCGCACCGCCGCCTTCCTCCTGGGGCTGCTGACCATCGTCGCGGTGCAGCTCAGCGGGTTCGCGACCTACGCGATGATCATGTTCTCCATGCACATGATCCAGCACATGGTGCTGGCCATGGTCACGCCGATCCTCCTGGTGCTGGGTGCGCCGGTCACCCTGGCGCTGCGCGCCCTCCGGCCCGTCGAGAAGCGTGGCGACCGGGGGCCGCGCGAGTGGCTCAACGCGTTCCTGAACAGCCGCTTCTCCAAGGCGGTGACCCATCCGGCCGTGGCCGCGCCGATCTTCGTGTTCAGCCCGTACGCGCTGTACTTCACGCCGCTGTTCCCGACCCTGATGAACGACCACCTGGGTCACCTGTTCATGGGTGTGCACTTCCTGGTGTCGGGCTTCCTGTTCTACTGGGTGATCGTCGGCATCGACCCGGCGCCCCGGAAGGTCCCGTTCCTGCTGCGGATCCTGCTCCTGCTCGTGGCGATGGGCTTCCACGCCTTCTTCGGCATCGCGATCATGGAGCAGGCCACGCCGATGGCCATGCAGTACTACGGGCAGTTCGACATCCCGTGGATGACCGACCAGGCCGCCGACCAGTACGCGGGTGGGGGCATCGCCTGGGCGCTGGGCGAGATTCCCACGGTCATGGTGATGCTGGCGCTGGTGGTGCAGTGGTCGCGTGACGACGAGCGCCAGGAGCGCCGCCGTGAGCGGCACAGCCGCCGTGGTGGTTCCGACGATGCTGACATGGACGACTACAACGCCTACCTGGCCGAGCTCGACCGCCGTTCGCGAGCGGCTGCGGGCGGGGGTTCGGCTGGTGGGGGCGGTACGGAGGAGGCCCCCGCTGGTGAGGCCCCGGAGAGTACCGCCAAGGACTGATCGGTAGCAGGTGGGGGAGAAGGTGGGAGGGGCGTGCCCGACTGGGTACGCCCCCTCCGTTCGGTCAATGGTGCTTGGTCCAGTTGGTCATTCGATGCGGAGACACATGGTTCCCTGCGCCGCTTGTGAAGGTGCTGACTGCGGAGCGGAGTAGTCGTGAGTGCCGGGTGGGCGGTAGAAAGAGCGGGAGAGGTCGCCACGAGAATGGGTGAAATGTCTGTTTCTCAACAACTTGCAGATTTGGCGACTTTCCGCTGACAAACGCGCAGGTCAAAGAGACTGCTCCCCGCGCACGCGGGGATGGACCCATGCGAGTGGTCAGGAGGGAGGCGATCAGCCGCTGCTCCCCGCGCACGCAGGGATGGACCCCTGACCGTGGAAGCCGGGGGCTACGCCGCTGACTGCTCCCCGCGCACGCGGGGATGGACCCAAGAAGGTCCCCCTGGAGGGCGAGCGCCTGGTCTGCTCCCCGCGCACGCGGGGATGGACCCCCGGACCAGTGCGCCACGCCAGCGTTCATCACCTGCTCCCCGCGCACGCGGGGATGGACCCACGCCAGAGGGGTATTGGATCGCAGGATCGAACTGCTCCCCGCGCACGCGGGGATGGACCCGCGGGACATGCATCGGGTATGCATGACGAAGACTGCTCCCCGCGCACGCGGGGATGGACCCCACAGAGGCATCGCGCGCCGATTCCGGCGGGCCTGCTCCCCGCGCACGCGGGGATGGACCCAGCGTGGGCACCACCGAGACGTCGTACCGACGGGCTGCTCCCCGCGCACGCGGGGATGGACCCCACTCGTCCGTGGCCTTGATGAACTCGGCCTCCTGCTCCCCGTGCACGCGGGGATGGACCCATTCCGGTCACCTGGACTTCCCACTTGGGGATCTGCTCCCCGCGCACGCGGGGATGGACCCGCCATCAAGCCTGCGGTCAACGGGATCGCAGGCTGCCTCCCGCGCACGCGGGGAGGGGCCAGGCGACGGCTTCGTCGCCCGACCCCGTCTTCTCACCGGTCAGGCCAGGATGCCGATGGCGTGGGTCAGGTTCCGACCCACGGTCTCTAGGGTGGTGAGTCCCAGGAAGAGGGTGGAGCTGATGGCGGTGGCGGGCCATCCCCACCACCGGCAGGGTGCGCGGTGGCGGCCCCTGGGAGGAACGGGTTCTGGTTCGGCTCGAGCGGAGGCATCGGCTTCCCGGGCCTCCCTCGCCCTCTGTTCACGCTGTTGGCGAGCCACGAGCATCCAGTGCGGCACCGGACCGTGTTCGAGCATGTGGGTCACCCGGGGGTTGCCCTGCATTTGGCGCAGCAGGCGTGCGTACCGGTCCTGGGGGGCTTCGACTCGGAGCGGCGGGGGCGCAGGTGACTCCGGTGACGCGGGTGGCCACGGGACGCCCCGCAGTGGATGCGCGGCGGTGCGGGGGAAGCGGTGGCCTCGCGCGGTCAGGACCGAGCGCACGCTGGGGTCGAGTTCGTGACCGGTCACAGGGCACCCCCACCAGCGGAGTCCCCGCCGCAGTTCAGCACGGGAAGGGTGAACTCGGCCCAGATGACGGTGCCCAGCCCCGCGCAGAACGGGAAGTCCAGCACCGGCCGGAATCCCCATCGGGTGGCGAGGTGGCCGAGCAGTAGCAGGCCCCGGCCGCGTTCGGCCTGATCCCACTCCTTCCGGGTACGCCTGTGCGGGACCTTCGGGGAGGAGTCCGAGGAGGCATCGGTGCGGGTGCCGTCGTCGATGACCGAGATCCGGACCGTCCTCGGGCGAGGCGTGTCCAGGGTGCGGACCACCCTCCCCTCGGGGTCCTGTCCGGAACGGGAGTGGTCGCAGGCGTTGGCGAACATCTCGCTCACGCACAACACCATGCTCTCCCTCGCTTCGACCGGCAGGGTGAGCAGACTGGCGAGGTCGGTGTGCAGGTCGGTGCGGACCTGACGGGCTTCGGAGAGCTGACCGGGGTAGACGCGACTCTGCCACCGGTGCTCGTTGTCGGGCCGGTTGATCGTGTGGTCCGGGGCGTGGGTGTGCGGCACAATGGCCATGTCGGCAATCTCTTTCTCTTCAAGGGGTTGAGCTGTCGGCCTGCTCTGGGGGTGTTGCTGCACCCGCCAGAGCTTTTTCGTGGAACGGCTTCGGGGCTCAGGCAGCGGGCGGAGGTTCCGGATCGCCCCTGTGGACTCCGAGGTGGCGGTGGGCGAGCAGCCGCAGGAGTTCGGTGCGGTTGGGTGCGGTGATGCGCTCGTAGGGGTCGCCGTCACCGGTCCAGCCCAGGGGTCGGCGGGCCACGAAGGTTTCGTTGGGAGCCTGGCCTTCGACGGTCATGTTCCAGTGCTTGTGCAGCAGAGCGCAGAGCACGTGTTCGGGGACCGGGAGCCCGGGATTGGAGTCCTTGTCTTTCGGAACCTTCCCTGCCACGGGCCTGTTGCCGGGTACCCGTGTGGGTGCGGGGTGGTCGTGGATGGCCTGGACGATCAACCGGACCGCTAGTTCCCCATCGCTGTCCTCCCGCGCGATCCGTAGGGCCTCCAGGATCACCGGGATGCGGTTGCGCAGGGTGTGGTTGTGCCACACATCCACCTGAGCGGGAGTCAGATGAGCGGGGGCGGCCAACGCGTCCTCGGCGGTTGCGAGCAGGTCCCGGGTGTCGATGTCCAACATCAGCACTCCACCTTGTCCTCTGCGGTGTTGGATTGCGTCCACGGGTTGTGGGTGAGGTCGTAGGAGAGGTGGAACCAGACCTGTCGGAACTTCGGGTTGCCGTTGTCGCCCCACCGGTCCGCCAACGCGTTGACCAGCCCCAGACCCCGGCCGCTGCCGGGACCCGCATCGGGGTCGAGAGTGTCCAGGTCAGCCGCGGTGAACGGCCCAGGCTCCATGGGGTACCGGGCGCCCTGATCCTGGCAGATCAACGTCATCCCGGTCGCACCTCGATCGACGATGAGCGTGAAGGTACTGCCGTGCTCACTCGACAGAGAGTGCGCGATGGAGTTGTTCGCCAACTCCGACCCCAGCAGCGTGAACACGAACCGGAAGTCGAGGGAGCGTTCAGCGGCACTGGTGTCCAGGAACGCCCGCACCAGGGGCATCAGGCTGGGGAGCCCGGCGAAGGAGTACCGGCGTTTGCGGAAGGGTGGGCCCTCGGCGCGGGAGAAGTAGTGAGCGTGGAACGGCTTGATGAAGCTCGCCAACGGGACCATGGCCTCGCGGTGGGCGAGTTCGGGGGAGAAAACGCCGCTCACGTGGCCACCGCCAACCGTCGCAGCCCGGCCAGGACGAACCCCAGGACCTGCATGGGGATGGAGTCGATCGGCCGCCGGGGCGAGGGGACCACCGGTTCCTGAGATGACTGAGGGGTGCTGCATCGGGCAGGGCTGTGAGTGTTCGTGGTGAAGGCGTGCACCTGGGTGCACGGATTTGCGGACGCTCGGGTGCGCCGCTCTGGTCGGGGCGACAAGTGGTCAGCGTTCATGTTCGACCGGCTCTCCTGAAGGTTGTCGTGGGTTGATGGCGTGAGCTGAGGGCACGGGCTTCGCGCAGGGTGCTCGGCCTTCGGTTCTGTTTCTGGGGGTGCTTCGAGCCAGAGGTGACTCGTGTGTCAGCTGAGGTCGAGGACGACCTCGACGGTGGTCTGCTGGATGCGGTGGCCGTCCCAGGTCCAAGAGGGGGTCCAGGAGAGGGCGAGGTGGTTGAGGACCGCCAGCCCGGACGTGCTTGCGCCGGGGTTCAACTGCGGGTACTCGGGCGAGGTCGCTTTTCGCGGTCCCTGGTCGGTGACGTACAGGCGGGGGAGCGGGAGGAGCGTCTGGTCCAGGATCACGCGGACGGTTCCACCAGGCAGCCCCGACCGGGAGTGCTGGTGGGCGTTGGAGACGAGGATGCGTGCGATCCGTGCCAGCCGGGTGCCCTGAACGGGAAGCATGTTCCGGCACCAGGAGGACAGGGGCCGGTACTCGCGGGTGGGTCCGAGCAGGATGCCGTGGCGGGCGGGTTCGGAGAACAGGAGCGCACGGGGATATCGCCCGAAATGGACGATTGGCGCCCTGGGATAATTATGGATAGATCGCATATGTCTCACCTCGGGGGCTTCGGGGTGGGCTCTAACTCCGGGTGGCCACTTTTGGCTTGGGCCGCCGGGGGTTTTGGGATTTCCGGACACCGATTGGCGTCTCGAACCCACCATGAAAGATCGAACACGCTCTGCGCTAGGGACATCACTGAGCGGTCACGATTACGTGAAGTGAGTGGACCTTGGTGAAGACTTCACGCAGAATTGGTGTACCGGGTAGACATCACGGTGAATCAGGAGTCCAATGTCTCGCTCCCTCAAGCCCGAACTGGTAGAGCTTGGAAGTGTGCTAAGGAAGGTCCGCGCTAATGCCGACGTCAAGCAGAAGGACCTGGCCAGCGCCCTGAACGTCGTCCCCTCCACACTCTCCTCGTGGGAGAAGGGGACGCGGGCAATGTCCGAATCGATGGCTCGAAATATAGACCAAGCCCTTGAGAGTCCGGGTGTAGTCCACCGCGCGTGGAAGGGGGCGCACGAAGCAGCAGCCGTTCCCTCGTGGTATCCAGAGGTAGAGCAGCTGGAACGGATGATGACCGAGCTTCGGGAATATCAGAGCCAGGTGGTGCCCGGCCTGATCCAGACCGAGGATTACGCGCGCGCTGCGAACCGTGACACGTCTCCTGGAGTCAGCGCAGCGGAGCTGGCGGAGATGGTCAAGGCTCGGATGAGGCGGCAGGTGATTCTGGAGAGCAACCCACCCTTGATCTACATGGTCTTGGAAGCGACTGCCGTTACGCGCGTGATCGGCAGCCGCAGGATCCTGTCCACACAGCTCGCTCGTGTGCTGATGCTCATGGAGAAGCGGGTAGTACGACTACAGGTGGTGCCACCCAATCCGGGGTCTCATCCGGGTGCTTCTGGCTCGTTCCGCGTATATTCCTTCGCGGATAAGCCGATGGTGGCGTCGGCTGAGCATCAGCAAGGTGAGCTTCTGATGGACGACAGTCGCAAGGTACAGGCCTGTCTGGCAGTGTTCAGCGCTGTCCAGGCTGAGGCCCTGTCGCCGGGGCAGTCCGCAGAGTTCATCAGGAAGGTCAAGGAAGAGCTTGATGAGTAGTTCAGAGCAACAGCAGCGTGCGTGGCACAAGAGCAGTTTCAGCACAGCCAACGGGAGTTGTGTTGAGGTGGCTGAGGGGAGAACCGTTCTCGTGCGAGACACGGAGAACCGCTCCCTGGGGCACCTCGACACTCCATCAGCAGAGTGGACGGCCTTCCTGAGGGCTGCGATCTCCTAGCTGGGCACATAGGCCGGACTTCGCCAGGGTCCGCCATTCCGGTGTCAGCGTCAGGACCATGGATGGAAGAGATTCGAGGCAGCTTCACATGATGACTGAAGAGTGGGCCAAGTCCTCCTACAGCAACGGCAGCGGTGGCCACTGCGTGGAGGCTCGTGCCAGCGAGCAGGGCGCTGCGGTGCGCGACACCCAGAACTGCAACCTGGGTCACCTGGAGGCGCCTGCTCCTGAGTGGAAGGCGTTCGTGGAGGCTGTGCGCCTCTGAGGCGAAGTGAACCGGACCTAGCCAGGGATATTGGCGAGGTCCGGTTCGTGTTGTGCCTGTTCAGGCTACCTGTAGAGAAAGTGCAACTCCAGGACCAAAGGGCCTGAAAGTATCGTGCACAACAATCACCCCATCTGCCTCATCGCCACGGTGCTCAATGGCCTCAGAACTCGCTCTTCCCCAAGTACCTGAGAGGGTGAGATCGTGGTCAAGGCGATCGAGAAGTCGCTGCTGGTCTACTGGGATCCAGGGAGCTCGCTCCCTGGATGCAACGCTGAACTTGATGGGACGAAAGCGGAGGAATTCCGATGACGGGCTGGCGCAAGTCGACTTACAGCTCAGGTTCCCAGAACTGCGTAGAAGCCCGGGAGTATCAGAGCGGAGCTGCCGTGCGTGACACACAGAATAGGGAACTCGGCCACCTCACCTTTGGTGCTGATGAGTGGTCCGCGCTCCTCGACACGGTGAGCGCCAACTAGAGCCCGCTCTCCGGGCCTGCTGAGGAAGAAGGAGGAGGAATTCCGATGGTCGAGTGGCAAAAGTCGAGCTACAGCGCCAACGGTGCCAACTGCGTGGAGGCCCGTGCCACCGAGGAGGGTGCAGCGGTGCGCGACACACAGAACCGCAACCTGTGTCATCTCGAAGTGTCCGCTGCTGAGTGGAAGGCGTTCGTGGCGGCCGTACGTCCCTGAACGAAGTGGCCTGGCCCAACACAGTGAGCAGTCGGGGCGGTGCCGAGCTTGCTGGACACAGGCATCACACTGTGGCGTCAGTGATCGTAGGTACGTGGCGTCACCGTTCCACTGCTACCGGGCGGGCGGAGGACGGCGACCTGAGCCGAAGCGCGAGGTCACTCCGCACCTGCTCCGGGCGCCCGTGAACGGGCCCGTTCGCTGGTGCGATCGTGGCCCCGATCTACTGCCCGGTCGGTGTCTGGCCCACGGCGGTCGACGGTGCGTGGCCCTCTCCCTCGAACGCTGCCAGCGAGGTGATGAAGCGTTCGGCCGCGGCGTCGACCTCGGAGGTCGGGCTCAGCAGCCTTTGCAGCAGCAGCCCTCGCAGGCACGCGGTCGCGATGATGCTCTGCTGTCTGGCATCGGTCTCCGTGGCTCCGTCGCGCAGCGCCGCCGCTTCGAGAAGACGCTCCAGGTGGTCGATGTCGACGACGAGCTCCTGGAACGCCTCCCGCTCGTAGACCGCGAGCCCCACCAGGTGGAAGAAGGCATGCGTGCGGTCCTCGTGCGCCGGGTCCGAGTAGAAGCTCCACACGGCCCTGCACAGGGCCACGAACCCGAGTTCGTCACCGGTCGCGGCGATGACCAGGTTGTCGCGGCGGCGCGCCTCCAGTAGCACGGCACGCAGCAGACCCGGCCGCGATCCGAAGTGGTACGTCAGCAACGTGTGGTGCACGCCGAGTCGCTCCGCCACCTGCCGCATCGACAGGTTCGGGCTGGGGCCGTTCTGGCCGAACTCCTCGAACAGCGCCTCCAGGAGACGCTGCTTCCCTTCCCCCACCGGCGCTCTCACGTTGCCTCCTTTGACAGTTTCACCACTGTTGAGTACGTTATCGCACATCCAATTCACCACTGTTGAGTTCGACGGTGCGGGTGTCCGCGACGGGACGTCCGGAGGCCGCCACGGGCGTCGTTCACCAGCGGCGACGCCGACATCCTCGGTCCGGGCGGGAGGGTCCGGGTCGGGGCCGCCCGACCGACGACGGGACTCGCTCCACGGCCCCGGGGTGTTCGCTGATCCAGACCTGGCCGACCTCGTCTTCGGGGCGGCCGCACGACGAAGGGAAGACCCGATGAGCGGGTTGCTGCACGGCTGTTTGCAGGACACGGAGTACCTGGAGGTGACCGCGAAGTCGGGACGCCACTACGCCGTCTGGGTGACCACACCCCCCGGCTACGCGGACTCCACGGAACCCCTGCCGCTCCTCTACGTGCTGGACGGCAACTGGACCGTCGGGTTCACCGCGCCGATCATCGCCGCCCAGGCGGACCCCTACCTGACGATCGCCCCGTACATCCAGGTGACCATCGGGTACGCGGGCGAGGAGGCCGAGAACTGGGCGCAGATCCGCAACCGCGACCTCGTGCCGCCCGGGGAACCCTCCGGGGACGCCATGCTGGCCACCCTTGAGTCGGCTCGTGAGTCGGGTGCGATGACCCAGGAGCAGGTGGACGCCTACCTCGCGGAGCTCGCGGAGTGCCGCGCCGACCTCTTCCTCGACTTCCTGACCGACGAACTCCACCCCCACCTGCGGTCGAGACTGCGGGTCAGCGACTCCGGGCACGGCCTCTTCGGTTACTCCTATGGGGGCCTCTTCGCGCTCTACGCATGGCTGCGGGACACGGGACTCTTCGCGAGCATCGGCGCGGGCAGCCCCGGTGTGGCCAGCACGGACAGCCAGATCCTCACCCTCCTCGACGCCCTGCCGGAGCCCACCGAGGAGGAAGCCGCGCCCCGGCTGCACATCACGCTGAACGAGGCCGAGCTCCTGGGCGAGATCCCGTTCTACCGAGGGATGGCCCGCAACGTCCTCGCGGTCGTGGAACAGCTGCACGCCAAGGGCCGGTCGGAGCAGGTCACCCATGCCCTGTTCCAGGAGACGCACGTCACCGGAGTGCAGGCGTCGTTCCTCAGCTACCTGAAGACCGCCCACGGTCGCTGATCGTTCGTGTCGGTCTCGCGCGGCCATGCGGAACGCGGTTCTCCACGGCGTTGTGCCGCACGGCGGGAGGTGAGACTCTGGCGCTCCGTGCCAGAAAGTCGCACCCCCGCCTGGCCGCACGAAGGAAGCCGCAACCGTGAACGATCAAGAGGCCGGCACCGACGGCGACGAGACCCCCGCACCGGCGACACCGGCCACGGAGAAGCGCGGCCTCGCGGGGTACGTGAGCGTTCTGCGCACACCCGGTCTGACCGTGTGGGCCGTGGTCCTGGTCCTCCAGCGTGTGCCCGTGGCCATGGCACCGCTCGCCCTGGTCTACCTCGGATACGCGGTGACCGGTTCCTTCCTGGTCGGCGGGCTCCTGGTCAGCGCGCACGCCCTGGCCGAGGCGGCCGCCGCCGGTTGGATGGGACGCAGGTTCGACCGTCGGCCGCCCCGTGGCGAGACGGCGCTCGTCCTGGGAGCCGAAGGCGTGTTCTTCCTGCTCCTGTTCGTCTTCGCCCACCAGCTCTCCGTAGCCCTGCTGGTTCTGCTGGCCGCCCTGGGCGGCGCCGTGTCCGCTGGCACCTACGGCGGGTTGCGTAGCCTCCTGCAACGCATGGTCCCCGCGCACACCCGACCTGCGGCACTGGGCCTGGAGGAAACGGTGAGCGCGACGATCTGGGCGGCGTCCCCCGCGCTGGTCGGGGTGCTCGTCGCCGCCGGGGCGGGCACCTGGCCGGTCGGTGCGATGGCCGTGGCCTCGTTCCTGGGAGGACTGGCCGCCCTGGGCCTGCCGCGTCAGTCCCTCTTCCTGGCCTCTGATCAGGCGGGGGGAGCCCCGAAGGAGCGGAGCGGCGGTCGCCTGTGGCAGTTCTGGCCCTCCCTGGCCCAGGACGGCGCCGCGATGTTCACCCTGGGAGCCGCCTCGGTCGCGCTACCGGCCCTGCTCATGGCGATGGGGTCCGGCGCGGCGCTGCCCGGCCTCATCCTGGGCGCGGCGTCGGCCGTCGGGGTCCTCGGCGGTCTCGTCTACGGTTCGCGCCGGTGGCCTCGCCAGCGGGCGCACGCCACCGGGCTGCTCCTGGTCTACTGCGTCCTCGTGGGTGGCGTGGGCCTCGTGAGCTTCCTGAACGAGGCGTACCTGGTGGGTGCGTTCTTCGTCGCCGCGGGCAGCATCCAGGTGCCCGTGCTCATGTCGCGCGCGCTCGTGGTCCAGGAGCAGGTGCCCCCGCAGGACTGGAGCTTCGCCTTCTCGTCGCTGTATGCCGCCAAGGGCATCGGCTACGGCGCCGCGGGGCTGGTCGCCGGAGCCGCGATCTCCGCCGTCGGCCCCACCTGGGCGATCATCGCGTGTGCGGCGGTCGCGCTTGTGGTCGCCCTCGTCGCCGGAGTGTGCGACCTCCTCCGGAGCCGCACACGTTCCCACCCCGCCCAGCCCCGGAATCCCTGAGTGAAACTCGTCCCGCCAGTGGTCCCTCTGGTCCGCTAGTGGTTGGTTCCCACCCGTGCACGGTCATTCCGAGCCGGTCACGCCCCTGGTCATGCACTCTTGAGGTGCTCGTACCAGTCCCTCGCTGCGTCCAGCATCGCCACCAACCACTCCTCGTCAGGCCGCAGCCGCGTGTAGTGCCGGTGCATGCGCACTTGGGCGCGTGCGAACACCACCAGCGCGTCCCGGTCCACGTGTGCCCAGGTGTCCGAGGAGGCGAACAGCTTCTCCACATCGGCGGGGTCCTGCCCCGCTGACACCAGTTGCACCGCCAACCCCGAAGGTGTCACGACCGCGGAAGCCCGCGTCGGCCACGCCCAGTCGACCACCACAACCTGTCGTCGGCGTCGATGAGGACGTTGTGAGGGTGCAGGTCCGCGTGGGTGAGGTGATCACCTCGGACTACGTTGACCTCCTCACCTGCCAGGGCCCTGTCCCACCGGTCTTCCACCCACGGCCGTGCCACGTCAGGGAGAGGGAGACCTACGATCCGGTCCATCGCCTCCACGAGTCGCGGAAGGTCCGGAGAACCAGGCGCGTAGTTGGTGGGACGCGCGTCGATGACCTCGAACCCGACCACGAACCACCCCGCGCCCCGAACCTGCCACAGCAGTCGGGGAGCCAGTCCGCCCAGATGGGAGTTGATCGCGCCCTCGCGCTCGACTTCTCCAAGGAGCCCTCCCGGCCGATCCGGGACAGCCTTCACGAAGAACCTGCCGTGCTCACCGGTGACCACGGCCGTGGTGGAGGCGCTGAACCCCCCGGTCGGCACCACCTCACGGATCCGCCCGGTGTGGGGGGGCGATGAGCTGTCGAACCTGCTCGTGCATCGAACGGCTCCGTCAGTTACGGGGAGGGCACTTGGACGGCGACACACCAGGTGAGCAGCCGTTGTCGTCCGGCGAGCACGGGACGAAGACGTGTCCGTCGTCCTCGTCGTCCTTCCTGCCAGCCGTGATCCTTGCTCCTGCCTGGGCGGTCTACGAGGAGTTCCCGGACAGCCCACGCGGCGACGGTCTCCGCTCGTCGTCTGGCGGGCACGGGGCCGTCCGTCCGGGCGGTAGGTGAGATCAGGGGGAGGGGCGCACGAGGATGTCGTAGGTGTCGGTGGTGCGCTCCAGATCCACGCCGAGATTGCGGGCCCAGGCATCGAGGTCGTCCTGGGCGGCCCGGCCGTCCCGGTCGTCATCGACCAGGATCTCCAGTTCCAGGAAGACCCCGGCCCCCTCCACCTCGTCCACACAGACGGAGACCTCCCCCGCTCTTCCGCCCCGGCGGGTCTTGGCGATGCGCACGTTGGGCACGTAGCCCAGGCTCGTGAGCACGCCGTGCATCGCCTCTCGGTCAGCGACTGTCGTCTCGTGCTCGACGCACTCCATCGCGGTGGCCGTGGGCGTCTTCGTGGTGACGACGTGTTCGCCGTCCTGGGTGCGCAGCCGGGCGAACGTGAATCCCAGCTTGCCCTGTGAGGGGTCCCAGCCCCGGGGAGCGTACGCCAGGTCATCCTGGTGAACGGGGTCGCTCACCTTCACACCGGCCTCCTTGAGCGCCACCAGCAGCGCCTCCAGGTCCCGCACCCGGTACTTCGTCTCGATCTCGCGCATCGGTGGGCCCCCGGATTCACACTGGTGTCACTGCTCACGAAAGACTATCGACAGCCCGAGTGCAATGGGGCGCATTCACGAATTCCAAGTACTCAAGGGGCGGCCCCGGCTCACTTCGCCGGACTAAAGCACGGGACGGTAGGATTCCAGAATCGCCGGTCCATTCCCGCGTGCGCTCGGCCTACTGCGCGCGCGGGGTCAGCCGGGAGTTCGATGACTTCCCCTGACCCTTGGCCAACGCGGCGCCGAGACAGGCCACCGGATGGGCGCCGCCCGTGGGGGCCGGGTGCCTCGGACTCCTCGAACACCGCGTTCCGCAGGGGTGGAAGCGATGGGTCACCGCCGCGCGCGGCGTCGCCGAGGTTGTGCCCAGATCATCATATTCGCCGCCTATTCACGCAAACCTCATATTCCCCCCGATATCAATCGTCTGTGTTTGTGTCCCGGTGAGGCGCGGGTATTTCCCTCAATGCCAGAATGGCGACCGAGCGAACAGGATGGCAATAATGGGTATCCGAACCTGGGACTCAGTCGGCGGCGGCCCCCACAACCGCCTGACGGACCTGGAGGAGCAGGAACTCCAGCAGGTCGAACAGACCCAGTCGACTCAGGAAACCGACGCGCAAGACTAGTCCACGTCCGGGGCGGCACCTTCCTTCGAGGGAACGCCCCGGACCCCGGTGCCCGACCCGACCTGAAAGGCACTGCCCCCATCGGGCCGCGCGATGACCACCACCTCCACCCCGGCACACCGCACCCCTCAGGCCGGAGAGCGCACCTTCTCCCTGGACCGGGCCCTTGAGCTCGCCGAGCAGACCCTGGCCCAGACCGGACTGCACGCCCGCTTGCGCGACCTGGACGGCGCCTGGCGCTGCCACCTGCACCGCAGCGACGACACCCTCGCCCCGGCCGGTGTCGGGGCGGGCAAGGGCGAGAGCGAGCAAGCCCGCGTGGGCGCGCTCTTCGAAGCCCTGGAACACCACCACAGCGACGCCCACGCCATCACCGCCGAACACCTGGTGCTGCGTTCCTCCGAGGAGCTCGCGTCCGAGGAACTGGCCACCGACCCCGCGATACGCCCCCTGGCCCTGGCTCCGCCCACACCCCTGGCCTGCCGCACCCACACCGCGCTGGACGGCTCCGGCGCCAGCGTGGACGTGCCGGTGTACCTGCACACCCCCTCCTACCTCTCCGCGACCCCCCACCAGCGCCGTGCCCTGGGCGACGCTTTCGACTACTCGACCGTGGCGCGCTACAGCACCAACAACGGGACCGCCATCGGTGCCACGGACACCGAGGCCTTCGTGCATGCCCTGGCCGAGACCGTCGAACGTGACGCCCTCTCGATGCTGCTCTCCTCCACCTTCCTGGACCCACATCCGGAGCCCCTGCGCGTGGTGGACCCGACGAGCCTGCCCGAGGGCCTGCGCCAGCTCCACACCCGAGCCCAGGACCGCTCCGGCACCCGGGTGTGGCTCTTGGAGATGACCACCGACCTCGGCATGCCGGCGTTCCACGCCTACGCTCCCGCCCGCCACGGCCACCCCATGGCCGGGTACGGCGCCTCCCTGTGCGCCGCGCACGCCGCCCGTCGTGCGTTGGAGGAGTTCGTGCAGGTCCTCGCGATCTTTGAAAACGAGGAGCACCCTCCCACCGACTTCGCCGCGCTGTCCCACCACCCTGCGCTCCTGCGCGCTGGCCGGGCCGATTTCACCCCCCACCTCGGCTCCGCGAGGGTGCTCGCCTTCACCGCCACCAACGCGCCCAAGACCCCCGCCGGGCACCTGGCCGAGTTGGTGCGCGTGCTCACCGCCCACGGGCACCGCCCCTACGGGCGGGTCCTCCACGAGGCGGCCAACGGCGTGAGCACGGTCTCGGTGTGCGTACCCGGCCTGGAACGCTTCTTCGCCGTCACCAGCGGCCAGTGTGTGGTTCCTGGTCCCCGTGCCCGCGCGCACATGACCCGGGCAGCGAACTGAGGCTCGCGTACCCGGGACCCCGACGACATCGTCGCGATCCGCCCCACCCCCACGACGTTCACCGGGGCAACCCCGCCAGCTCCAACAGCCACCTCGCACGCCTTGTCCGCGCTGGCCTGCAAGTAGAACGAGTGCTCATCGGAGATGGACACGGTCAGGTTGCACGAGTCGGGGAAGTCCATGGTCACGCCCGGGTACCCCTCGACACTGACGAACTCCTGGTCGTCGGCGCCGGAGAAGGCATCGACGACGGTCGTCTCGACGGCGTCCTTCTCCTCGTGGACTTCCACACGCAGGTCCACGCAGGCGTCAACCCGGTTCGTGCAGAAGCAGTGGCGTCGAACTGGGGCTGCCCTCGTTGTCCTGCTCAGGATGCCCAGGTCAACGGCGGTGGCGCGGGCACCAGGCCACAGGGCGCGTAGAATCACGCCAAGAGCACCAACTACGCCATGTTGGCGTCATAGGGCATGATGGGATGCATGAGTACCGACACCAGTGATGCGCACGAGCTGTCCGTGACCCAGGCCCGCGACCACTTCTCCGAGCGAGTCAACCGCGCGGTCTACGGGGGCGAGATCACCTTCGTCACCCGGGGCCGTCGCCACCAGCGGGCCGCGGCGATCGTGCCGGCCGAGATGGTCGAGCACTACGAGGAGCTGTTGGACGAACGAGACGCTCGGATCGCTGCCGAACGGCTGGCCGATATCGAGGCAGGGCGGTCCACGACCGTGCCCTTCGACGAGGTCATGCGCCGGATCGGTCTGAGCGCGGAAGAGCTGGGGCAGTGAGCGGGATCTACACGGTTTCCTTCGCTGAACAGGCGTACAAACAGCTCGACAAGCTTGACAAGCCGGTGCGGTTGCGGATCGCTCGCAAGGTGCAGGAGCTGACGGTTGATCCCCGCCCCGCTGGGAGTATCCCGCTCAAAGGCGAGCCCGATCTCTGGCGGGTCCGAGTGGGCGACTATCGGATCGTGTACGCGATCCGTGATGGGGAGCTGCTCGTGCTCGTGTTGAGCGTGGCGCACCGTCGTGAGGTCTACCGCGACCTGTGACGGTGTCTGCCTCGAAGTTCTCCCTGGCCAGAGAACACGTCATGGCCGTGGACACCACGGAGCCACGGGTGTCGCCCCACAGACCGTGGGCCCGTCGTCCCCCTCGCGTGCTTCGGTAACTCATGCTGGGACGGCCGCGCTGGCCGACATGATGAAGGGTCCATCCCCGCGTGTGCGGGGCCTACTCCCACTGCGGGACACCGATGGACTGGGACGTCGGTCCATCCCCGCGTGCGCGGGGCCTACCGCCCGTACCCTGTCCAGTCGTCCACCCACACCGGTCCATCCCCGCGTGTGCGGGGCTTACGGTTCACGACCTGCGAAAACGTGGTCCGTTGTCTCCGCTTGACCTTTGGGTCGATCCACTCCTGGGCACAGGATGACAGATACCGGGGCGCGACATCACGTCTCCCGGGCATTGTCGATCGCGGTACGTGCCACCCCAACAGCCAGCTCGCACGCCTCATCAGCACTGACCTGCACGTAGAACGAGTGCTCATCGGAGACAGCCACGGTGAGGTCGCAGGAGTCCGGGAACTCCAGGGTCACGCCCGGGTACCCCTCCACGCTGACGAACTCCTCGTCCTCGGGGCCAGAGAAAGCAGTGGCGACGGTCGACTCGACGGCGTCCCTCTCCTCGTGGACCTCCACGCGGAGGTCCACGCTGGCGTCGACCCGGTTCGTGTAGAAGCAGTTCGCGTCGGACTGGGGGCTGCCCTCACCCTCCTCGTCCAGGATGCCCAGATCGACGGCGGCGGGATCGGGGAGCAGATCACACGGATGCGCGGAGGTGGGATCCAGCGCGCTGACCTCGAACTGCCGGATGGAGTCGCGCTCCTCCAGCTCCACAGCGCACCCGGTGAGCAGGAACGCCGCCACCACGGCGGTCCGTGCACGCATACGCCGCTCCGTTCGCAGGGTGCCGGGACCCGGAAGGGCCCCGGCACGAAGCTACAGAGCGGCGTCTCGGAAGTGGCGCGCGTGGCCGGAAACGGTCAGACGACGAAGGCGGTCACGCCCGTGACGAGCAGACCCACACCCAGGCAGATCACCAGTCCACCGAGCAGCACCGAGGCCGACGGGCGCAGCTCGCCCAGCCCGGTGCGCCCGCTGACCATGGCCTGACGGCGCGCCAGAACGGGCAGGAGGGCGACGTTGACCGCGTACATCACGGCGGCCACGACGCTCGCGGAGGCGAAACCAACCCAGAACCCACCGCCGCCGGACATCACGTTGAACGCGGCCAGCGACGGAAGCATCACCAGGAGCAGCACCGACGCCGCACCGAAGGCGGTGAGCAACCGGGGCGAGGACCCGCGCGCGCTCCCTGAGACAACTAGGAGAAGACCGATCAGGGCCGCCACCATGATGGCGCCCCCGATTCCGAACACGGCGATGTTGACCAGCGAATTCACGCTGGTCATTGTCGCACCGCCCGGCACCGTCCCCAACCCGGGGTGCGCTCAGCCGTGGTGCTCCAGCCTGGAGCCACCGGCGGCCTTCACCACACGGAGACGGGTCGTGACGCGTTGGCGGAGGTCCGCGACGTGGCTCACCACCCCGACGGCACGGCCGCCGTCGCGGAGCCGGTCCAGCACGTCCAGGACCTCCTCCAGGGTGTCCTCGTCCAGCGTCCCGAAACCCTCGTCCACGAACAGGGTGTCGATCTCCGTGCCGCCCGCCTCGGCGGTGGCGACGTCACCCAGCCCCAGCGCCAGGGCCAGGGAGCTGAAGAAGGTCTCCCCGCCGGAGAGCGTCGCCGGGTCGCGTTCCACCCCCGTCCAGGCGTCGACCACGCGCATGCCCAGGCCCCCGGCGGAGCGGGCTCTGCCGTCGCCCGCCGCCTTGTCCACCGTGTACCGCAGCTCGTACCTGCCGTCCGACATGGTCAGCAGCCGGTGGTTGGCCGCCTCCACCACCTGTTCCAGACGGGCCGCCAGCACGTAGGCGGACAGCCGGACGCTGTCGGTGTTGTCCGGTGAGGTCCCCGCCGCGAGGGTGCTCAGCCCCTGGGCCACCGCGTAGCGGCGCAGGACGGGTTCCGATCCGGACAGCTGCCCGTCGAGCTCCACGCGCAGATCCGCCAGACGCCGGGCCCGGTCGGTGAGCATCCCCTGCCACGCCACCGCCTGGTCGGCCGCGCGGTCGGCGGTCCGGGCGGACTCCTCCAGGGCCACGGGATCCGGTGCGGGGGCGAGTTCGGCGGCGGTCAGGTCCGGGTCCGCCAGACGGGCTTCGACCGCCGCCCACTGGTCGTCGAAGTCGCGGGCCCGGGCCCTGAGATCGGCGCGGCCGCGCTCGTCCAGGGCGGCCGCCACCACCTCGGCCTCGTCTTCGAAGCGCGCCTCGGTCAGGGAGCGTGCGGCTTCGGTGACGGCGGTGCGCAGCTCCTCGGCGGCCCGGCCGCGCAGCTCGACGGCGTCCGCCGCGTCGCGCAGCACCTCGGCCTCGCCGCGCAGTCGGGCGATCCGCTCGGCCAGCCCGGCGTCCTCGCCGCGCGCCCGGTCCAGCAGCGCGGTCAGCCGCTCGTGCTCCCTCGCCCCCTCCTCGCGGCGGGCGGTCAGTTCGCTCTCCTCACGGACCAGCTCGCCCTCGCGTTGGCGGGCCCGCTCCAGGTCCGCCGTGGCCTGGGCCAGCTCCTCCTCCAGGCGGTGCAGCTCGCGGGCGGCGGCGCGGGCCTCGGTGAGCTCCTGCTCGCGGGCGGCCACCTCCTCGGCGGCGGCCTCCACGGTGCGGCCCTCGGCCCGCTCGGCGGCGGCCGTGTGCCGTTCCCGGAGCGCCACCAGGGTGTTCTCCGCCTCGGTGCGCCGGGCGGCGGCGGTGTCCGCCGCCTGCTGGGCGGCCCGCTCCTCCTCGGCCGAGACCAGCCCCCTCGCGCTCGGTGCGGCGGGGGAGGGGTGCTCGGTGGACCCGCACACCGCGCAGGGCGCGCCGTCGGCCAGGTCGGCGGCGAGTTCGGCGGCCATGTGCGCGATCCGCCGCTCGCGCAGGTCCTGGGACCGGTCGCGGGCGGTCTGGGCGGTGTCGACCGCGCGCCGCCGCTCCTCCTCGGCCCGCTCGACCTCCCCACCCAGGCGCCGGTGCTCCTGCGCGGCCGAGCGGCGCCGTTCGGCCAGGTCGAGGGCGGCCTTCGCGGGGTCGGTGAGTCCGGACTGCTCCTGGGCCCGGCGCAGCTCCTCGGTGATCGTCCCGACCCGGGCGGGCAGCGCCGTCACCCGTTCACGGGCCCGGTCCGCCTCGGTGCGCACGGCCGCGATCCGCCGGTCGAGCGCGGCGAGGTCGCGGTGGAGGGAACGACGGCGTTCGGCGTCCCCGCGCAGGTGGTCCAGGCGGGCGAGCTCGTCGTGGCGCGACCTCTCGGCGGAGCGCAGCGTCGCGGGGAGGTCGGGGTGGTCCCCCTGCTCCGTGAGTCCGGCGGCGTCCACGTTCGCGAGTCCGGTGGCGTCGACGTGCGTCAGCCCGGCGGCGTCCACGTCCGCGAGGCCGCTGGCCAGGGCCAGACGGTCGGTGACGGCGAGCTCGGCCTTGTCCAGTTCGGCGCGGCGGTGGTCGCGGGCGCGCAGGGACGGCAGCACCGTGTCGGCCCGCTCGGCGGCGGCCAGACGGGTGTCGATCCCGGTCCGCCACGCGCGCCGCTCGGCCAGCTGGGCGCGGCGCTCCCGGGCGGCGGCCAGCCGTTCCCTGCGGGAGAGCAGTTCACGCCCCGTGGCCAGCGCCTCCCTGGCCCGGTCCCGGGCCCGCGTGAACTCGGCGGTGACCTCCTCGGCGTCGCGGGCGGTGGCGGCCTGCACCGAGGCCAGTTCGGCGGCCCAGGCCGTGAGCTCCTCCGGGGCCTGCGGGGCCGTGGACCCGCCGACCTCCGCGATCCTTCCGGAGACCGCCCGCACGCGTTCGTCGGCGGCGCGTACCTCGCGCTCCAGCTTCCGGGCGTGCCCGCCGAACCACTCCTCCACGTCCCGGAACACCCGGGTGTTGAAGATGCGCTCCAGGGACTTGCGCCGGTCGTCGGACTTGGCCCGCAGGAACCGGGCGAAGTCGCCCTGGGGCAGCATGACGATCTGGCAGAACTGGGTGATGGTGAGCCCGACCAGGTCGCCCACGAACTGCCCGGCCTCGTCCGGGCGGGTCGTCACGCCCTCCCAGCGGTCGCCCCGCCAGTCGAACACGCGGACCTTCTGGTTCTCCGTGAGGGTGCCGCTTCCGCGCTTCTTGGGCCGCTCCCACCGCGGGTTGCGCTCGATCCGCACGCGGCGTCCCCGGACGGTGAACTCCAGGCTGACCTCGGGCCGGACGCCGGGTGCGGCGTGGTCGCTCCTGGGGGAGCGGTCCTTGCCGCGCGCACCGGGGACGTCGCCGTAGAGGGCGAAGCAGACCGCGTCCAGAACAGAGGTCTTGCCCGCGCCCGTGGGCCCGTGGATGAGGAACAGCCCGCCCCCGCCGAGCCGGTCGAAGTCGACCGTCTCGGTTCCGGCGAAGGGCCCGAAGGCGGTCATCGTGAGGGTGTGCAGCCGCATCTAGCGAGTCCCTTCCTGGACGCGGACCTCTTCGACGGCGCGGTCCACCAGCGCGCGTTCCTCCGGGGTCGCGGCGCTGCCCCGGGCCCACGCGACGAAGTCCGCGACCACCTCGCGTTCGGGCCGGTCCGCGACGGCCACGGTGACGGGCCGCCGCTCCACGTCGCCGTCGTCGGGGTCGAACTCCAGCATGAGGGTGTGCGGGAAGCGCTCGCGGAGGCGGTCCATGGGCTGGGCGGGACGCCGGGGGTCGGTGAGGGTGACGTGGAGCCAGTGCCCGGTGTGGGGCTCCCACCGGTCCTCGGTGAGCAGGTCGTCGAGGCGGCCCCGGACGCGGGAGAGCGGCCGGGGCACCGGGGCGTCGGCGAACTCCGCTCCGGCGAATCCGTCCGCGTCCAGGTCCACCAGCCAGAACCCCTTGCGGTGGTGCTCCTCGGAGAAGGAGTAGGCGAGCGGGCTGCCCGGGTAGCGCACCGACGGCGTGATGGTCTGGCGGCCGTGCAGGTGGCCCAGGGCCACGTAGTCCACGCCGTCGTAGACCGAGGCGGGCACGTGCGAGGCCCCGCCCACGGAGATGTCGCGCTCGCTGTCGGAGGGCTCCCCGCCGGTGACGAACGCGTGGGAGAGCACCACCGAGCGGGTGCCCGGCCGCTGGGCGAGGTCGGCCCGGACCAGGTCCATCGCGTGGCCGATCGCCGCCGGGTGGCCGCGTTCGGGCAGGTCCCAGTGGTGGCGGGCGATCTCCGGTTCCAGGTAGGGGATGCCGTAGAAGGCCACCGGGCCGTGCTCGTCCTCCATCAGCACGGGGGTGCCGATCCCCTCCAGGGAACTGCGCAGGTGCACCCCGGAGGCGTCGATCAGGCCGGTGGCGAAGGACATCCGGGCCATGGAGTCGTGGTTGCCGCTGATCAGCACCGACCTGGCCCCGGTCTCCCGGATGCGGCCGAGGGCGCGGTCGAACAGGCGCACGGCGTCGACCGGCGGCAGGGCGCGGTCGTAGAGGTCACCGGCGACCACCACGACGTCGATCCGCTCCGCGTGGATGGTGTCGACGAGGTGGTCGAGGAAGGCGGCCTGGGCCTCGATGAGGTTCTCCCGGTGGAAGGAGCGACCCAGGTGCCAGTCCGAAGTGTGCAGCAGGCGCATGGAACTGGACATTACCCAAGATCACCCCGTCCCCGCCGGGAGAACCGTCCGGCCTGTGGACAACCCGGGCGGACGGAGCCGGAGGGCTCAGAGCCTGCGGGCCAGCGTGAGGCCGTCTCCGATGGGGAGCAGGACCTGTTCGACGCGGTCGTCGGCGACGAGCCTGTCGTTGAAGTCACGGATGCCCTGGACGTGCGGCGCGGTCTGCTCGGGGTCCACCACCCGCCCGTGGGACAGCGTGTTGTCGGCCAACAGCAGCCCGCCGGGGCGCGTGCGGGGGACCAGTTCCTCCCAGTAGTCCACGTAGCCGGTCTTGTCCGCGTCCAGGAAGGCCAGGTCGAACTGGGGTTCCCTCGGCAGGGCGCGCAGCGAGTCCAGCGCCGGGCCGATCCGCAGGGTGATCTTCTGTGAGACCCCGGCCCGCTCCCAGTACCTCCGGGCCACCGACGTCCACTCCTCGCTGATGTCCAGCGCGAGCAGGGTGCCGTCCGCGGGCAGGCCGCGGGCGAAGCAGATCGAGGAGTATCCGGTGAAGGTGCCGATCTCCACGGCGTTCCGCGCCCCCGACAGCTGGGTGAGGAGCGTGGAGAAGGCGCCCTGTTCGGGACCGATCTGCATCCCCTGGGACTCGGGGAACAGTCGGGCGGTCTCCTCGGCCAGGTCCGACAGGACCGGGTCCACCGGCTGGCTGTGGGCGACGACGTAGGCGTGCAGTTCGGGGCTGATGCCCTCTGTGGTTCGAGTCACGCCGCCAGCCTAGGAGGCCCCACCGCTCCGGCCAAGCGTCCCGCGCTCGGAGCGGCCGGTGCGGACGGGCGCGCGTCCGTCCCTAGTGGTCGGGGAGCAGGGTGGGCCAGTCGAACAGGTACACGGAGCCGATGATGACGCCGATGGTGAGCAGCGGGGTGACCACCTTCTGCTCCACCGGGCCGTTGGTGACGAAGCCCTTGCCCTGGCCGATGCGCTTCTTCCAGAACGGCCAGAAGATCGGCACGCCCATCTTGGTGATCATGTCCCCGAAGAAGTGCAGGACGATGCCGAAGGCCACCGCCAGGCCCAGCCACGTGTAGTTCACGCCCACCGAGAACAGGGTGAGGGTGATCGCCGCCGTTCCCAGCGCGTTGATGATCCCCGAGGCCGTCCGGTTCTTGTCCATGCCGAAACCCAGCCCCTGGAGAGCGATTCCGACCAGCAGGAACACGAAGATCTGCACGGCCAGTTCCGACCACAGGGCCAGGGCCTGCACCAGCACGCCCATGAGGATCGCGAAGAAGAACGAGTGGGTCCCCATCCGGTGCCCCCCGAAGGCCCAGTTGAGAATGTCGCTCAGGATCTCGGTGGCCTTGCCGTAGGTCTTGGTCACCGTCGCGCTCTTGTGGTCCACGTCCGGCAGCAGGGCCGCGCCCGCGCACACCAGGGAACCGGCGATGATCTCACCGGGGCCCAGGTCGAAGCTGAGTCCAAGGAATTCCGTGCCCTGGACCAGCGGTACGACCGCCATCCAGCCGACCACGCCACTGAGTGCGTGCGAGTGCCCCATCATGGCGGGAACCGTAGCGGAGTCTGCCAATCGTCGCGAATCAGAGACCGGTTTCGGACAGGGAACAAAAGCCACTTCATCCTCAGGAAACACGAACGCTCCTGACACAGGAGTCGAATGTGTTGCGATATCCCGCCTCACCTCGAAGATCGTTGACGCTCGTCGTGACGAGTTGGTAGACAACCAACAACCCCCAGGTGGCAATGCCACCAACCCCACGAAACCTGACAGGGGCCGTTATGAAAACCCACCATCCTCCCTCCGGCACCCTTCTCCGGCGGACGGCGGCGTCCGGCAGCGCGCTCCTTCTCCTCGGAGGACTCACGGTGGCCCCCGCGGCCGCCGACGAGGCGAGCGGCACCACCCTCACCGTCGCCATCGCCCAGCAGGTGGACTCCTTCAACCCCTTCACCGCGCAGCTCGCGGTCACCACGAACATCCTCCGGCACGTCTACGACAGCCTCACCACCGTGGACCCGGAGACCGGAGAGCCCGCCCCCTCCCTCGCGGAGACATGGGAGACCTCCGACGACGGCCTCACCTGGACCTTCAACCTCCGTGACGACGCCCTCTTCAGCGACGGCGAGCAGCTCACCGCCGACGACGTGGCGTGGACGTTCACCACGATGATGGAGAACGAGGCCGCCGCCGTCGCCAACGGCAACTACGTCTCCGGGTTCGACACCGTCACCGCCGAGGACGACACGACCGTCGTCATCGAGCTGGACGAACCGCAGGCGACCATGGAGTCCCTGCGCGTGCCGATCGTCCCCAGACACGTCTGGGAACCGATCATCGAGGAACAGGGCGAGGCCTTCGCCGACTACACCGGCGACGACCTCCCCACGGTCGGCACCGGCCCCTTCGTCCTCACCGAGCACGCGCGCGGCGAACACATCCGTCTGGAGGCCAACCCCGACCACTGGCGGGGCGCACCCGGCTTCGACGAGCTCTACTTCCGCTACTACTCGGAGAAGGACGCCGCCGTCGAGGCGCTGCGCAGCGGCGAGGTCTCCTTCGTCTACGAGCTCACCGACGCCCAGATCACCTCCCTGGAGACCCTGGACAACGTCGCCGTCAACATCGCGGACGGCAAGCGGTTCCAGGCCTTCACCATCAACCCCGGCGCCGTCACGCAGGACGGCGAGGAGTTCGGTGACGGGCACCCGGCGCTGGCCGACCGCACCCTGCGCCAGGCCATCGTCATGGGCATCGACAACGAGGAGATCGTCCAACAGGGCGCCAACGGCCAGGCCGTCGCGGCGGGCGGCTACGTCCCGCCCCGCTACACCGACTTCCACTGGGCGCCCGAGGGAGACGAGGCCATCCTCGACTTCGACCCCGACGCCGCCAACGCGATGCTCGACGAGGCCGGGTACGAGAGGGGCGAGGACGGCGTGCGCGTCTCGCCCGACGGCGACCGGCTCGAACTGCGCATGCACGTCCACGCCGACCGGCCGGACAACGTCCAGGCCGGACAGGTCATCGACGAGCGCCTCGCGGACCTCGGCATCGAGATCGACAACCAGACCGTCGACCCGGGCATCCTGAGCGACGCCCTCTACGACGCCGAGTACGACCTCATCTTCACCGGGTGGACGGTCAACCCCGACCCGGACTACGTGTTCAGCATCCACACCTGTGACGCGCTGCCCACCGAACCCGGCACCATGCAGGGCGACGCCTACTTCTGTGACGAGGAGTACGACGAGCTCTACGCCGCGCAGCTGGCGGAGTACGACCGCGCGGCCCGCGCCGAGATCATCCACCAGCTCCAGGAGGTCCTGTACCGGGAGGCCGTGGTCAACGTCCTGACCTACCCGAACATCATGGAGGCCTACCGGACCGACCACGTCGCCAGCCTCCAGCTGGAGCCCGCCGAGGGCGGGAACATCTGGGGGCAGGACGGCTACTGGGCCTGGTGGTCGGCCGAGCCCGCCGAGGGCGCCGGCAGCGGCGGCTCGGGTGTGTCCACCGGGGCGCTCATCGGCATCGGCGCCGGCGTGCTGGTGCTGGTGGTCGCGGGTGCCTTCGTCTTCTTCCGTCGACGCTCCACCGTGGAGGACCGCGAGTGACCATGACGCCCACCGAGGCGGACGAACCGACCGGGGCGGGGACCACCGACGTCCCCGCCCCGGCGGGCCCCACGGGGCTCGGCCGCGTGGCCCCCGTGGCCACCTACGTGCTCGGCCGCCTGACCACCGCCGTGGTCTCCCTGTTCGCCGTGATCGTCGCCGGGTTCTTCCTCTTCAGGATCCTGCCCGGCGACCCCGTCCGCGCCATGACCGAGGGCCGAGAGGTCTCCGCCGAACAGCGCGAGGAACTGCGCCGCCAGTTCGGCCTCGACCAGCCCCTCTGGCAGCAGTTCCTCGACTACGCCGCCGGACTGCTCCGGCTGGACCTGGGGATCTCCTTCCAGTACCGGGAACCCGTGGTCGACCTCATCCTCGAACGCCTGGGCCCGACGATCCTGCTCGCCGGGACCGGCACGGTCATCGCCGCGCTGCTCGGGCTGTTCCTCGGCGCCCGCGCCGGGTGGCGGCCGGGCGGGCGCGGGGACCGGATCAACACGGCGGTGGCACTGTTCTTCTGGTCGGTGCCCACGTTCTGGCTCGGCCTGCTGCTGATCGTGCTGCTCGCCTCGGGGCGCGGGTTCATGCCCGGTCTGTTCCCGACCGGCGGCATGGTCTCGCCCAGCGCCACCGGACCGCTGGAGACCGCGCTGAGCACCGCCCGGCACATGGTGCTGCCGGTCGTGACCATGGTCGCGGTGATCTACGCGCAGTACCTCATGATCATGCGCTCCTCGCTGATGGACGAGAAGGGCGCCGACTACCTGGTCACCGCCCGCGCCAAGGGGCTGCGCGACGCGCTGGTGCGCCGCAGGCACGCCGTGCCCAACGCGCTGCTGCCCACAGTGACGCTCATCTTCCTCAACCTCGGGCAGGTCGTCTCCGGGGTCATCCTCGTGGAGACGGTCTTCTCCTGGCCCGGCCTCGGCCAGCTCTTCTACTCCGGCCTGCGCGTACCCGACCTCGGCCTCGTCCAGGGGCTGTTCGTGGTGTTCGCGGCCTCGGTGATCCTCATGAACCTCCTGGCCGACCTGGTGTATCCGCTGCTCGACCCGAGGGTGCGCCCATGAACACACCCACCGGACCCGCCACGGCCGGACCCTCGGCGGACGGCACGCCGCCGGTCCCGACGCTCTCCGCGAGTGCCCTGGCCCGCAGGCGCCGCCGCGAGGCCCTGGTCGGCTTCGCCCGCGAGTACGCGCGCAACCGGGCCGGGCTCCTCGGCCTGGGTCTGCTCCTCACCATCGGCGTGCTCGCCGTGACGGCCCCGCTGTTCATCGACCAGACCCACCTGACCATCACCGGAGCGCCCGGCGCCTCCCACGAACCGCCGAGCTGGCGGTTCCCCCTGGGAACCGACAACTTCGGCCGCTCCATCCTCGACCTCGTGATCTGGGGCGCGCGGGTCTCGCTGACGGTCGGCCTGCTGGCCACGTTCGTCTCGGTCACCCTCGGCACCCTCGTGGGCGTCACCGCCGGGCACTTCGGCTCGTCCGGCGGCGTCGGCGGCCGGATCGTGTCCACGGTGCTCATGCGCGTCACCGACTGGTTCCTGGTCCTGCCCACCCTGGTCCTCGCCGTGGCGCTGGCCGCCGTCCTGCCGCGCGGCACCGGCACCATCATCATCGCGATCGGCCTCACCGTCTGGCCGCCCACCGCACGCCTGGTGCGCGCGCAGACCCTGGCCGTGGAGGCCCGACCGTTCGTGGAGCGCGCCCGCGCCCTCGGCGGCGGCCACGCGCACGTGATGGGCTGGCACGTGCTGCCCAACGTCATGCCGGTGGTGCTCGCCCAGACCACGCTGCTGGTCGCCACCTCCATCATCGCGGAGTCCACCCTGGCCTTCCTCGGAATGGGCGACCCCACCACCATCTCCTGGGGCGGGATCCTGGAGGCGGCCCGCACCGCCGGGGCGATCAGCGCCGGGATCTGGTGGTACATCGTCCCGCCCGGCCTGGCCATCGCCGTGGTCGCGCTCTCCTTCACCCTGTGCGGGCGCGCGGTCGAGTCCGTCATCAACCCACGGCTCCGGGGGCAGAGTTGACCAGCCTTCTCGACGTCAGCGACCTGCGCGTCACCTACTCCGGCAGCGGCGGGGACGTCCCCGCCGTACGCGGCGTGAGCCTCTCCCTGAACCCCGGCGACACCCTCGGGGTGGCGGGGGAGTCCGGCAGCGGGAAGTCCACGGTCGCCCTGGCTCTGCTGCGGCTGCTGCCCGCGAGCGCGAAGGTCACCGGAAGCATCCTGCTGGAGGGCGAGGACGTCCTCCAGATGAAGTGGGGCCGTCTGCGCGCCGTGCGCTGGGTGGGCGCCTCGGTGGTCTTCCAGGGCGCCATGCACTCGCTCAACCCGGTGAAGCGGATCGGTGAGCAGATCGCGGAGCCGCTGCTCATCCACGAACTGGTCCGACCGGCCCGGGTGGACGCGCGGGTGTCCGAGCTCCTCGAACAGGTGGGGCTGCCCGCCTCCCGCCGACGCGACTACCCCCACCAGCTGTCCGGCGGCCAGCGCCAGCGGGTCATGATCGCGATGGCGCTGGCCTGCGAACCGCGCCTGATCATCGCGGACGAGGCGACCACCGCCCTGGACGTGATGATCCAGGCGCAGATCCTCGGCCTGCTGGAACGGCTCGTGGACGAGACCGGGATCGGCATGCTGATGATCAGCCACGACCTCTCCGTCCTCGCGGCCACCTGCGACCGGGTCGCGGTGATGTACGCGGGGCGGATCGTCGAGCAGGGGCCCGCGCGCGAGGTCGTGCACGCCCCTGCGCACCCCTACGCGAGCGCGCTCAGCGCGGCCTTCCCGAAGATCGGTGACCCGGCCTCGCGCCTGGCCCCCCGGGGGCTGCCGGGCGACCCGCCCGATCCCTCGGACCCGCCCTCGGGCTGTGTGTTCCGGCCGCGCTGTGCCGTCGCGGAGACGGTGTGCGCCACCGTCGACCCGCCGCTGTGGCCGGTCCGCCCCGACCGCGACGGCCACGCCGACCGGCACGCGGCCTGCGTGCACGTGGGGCACGGGCCGGGCCTGCCGGACCGGAGCGGGGCCCCGGGGGACGGCGGCGCACGCGGTTCTCACGACACGAGCGGTTCCCACGACACCGAGGAGACGAGCCGTTGAGCGCCGACACCGACTCACGACAGCCCTCCTCCCTCTCCGTTCCGAGGGAGGACACCGGACCGATCCTGCGCGCCGACGACGTGCGGGTGGCCTTCGCCGCAGGGGCCGCCCCGGGCGGTGGCCGGGGGACCGCCCGTGCGGTCGACGGCGTCAACCTCGACGTGGCGGCGGGGGAGATCGTCGCCCTGGTGGGGGAGTCCGGCTGCGGCAAGACCACCCTGGCCCGGGCCCTGCTCGGGCTGGAGCGTCCCACCGGCGGCCGCGTCCTGTTCGAGGGCGCCCCGCTGGGCTACCGCTCGCGCGACCTGCGTGCCTACCGGCGCCGCGTTCAGCTCGTGCAGCAGGACCCGATGGGCTCGCTCAACCCCCGCCGCACCGTCTACGAGTCCGTCGTGGAGGGCCTGCGCATCCACGAGGGCACGACCGCGGACGAGACCGAACGGGTCTCCCGGGCCCTGTCCCAGGCCGGGCTGCGCCCGCCCGAGCGGTTCTTCACCCGTTACCCCCACGAGCTCTCCGGCGGCCAGCGGCAGCGCGTGGTGATTGCCGGGGCGCTGGTCCTGGACCCCGAGGTGCTGGTGGCTGACGAACCGGTGGCGTCCCTGGACGCGTCGGTGCGCGGCGAGATCCTGCGGCTGCTGCTGGAGCTGCGCGACGAACTGGGCCTGTCCGCACTGGTGGCCACGCACGACCTCGGGCTGGCGTGGAACATCGCGGACCGGGTCGCCGTGATGTACCTGGGGCGCGTGGTGGAGCTCGGCACCGTGGAGGAGGTCCTGTCCGCGCCCGCCCACCCGTACACGCGGGCGCTGCTGTCGGTCCTGCCCGACGCCGGGGCGGAGGAGGAACCGGTGGTGCTCTCCGGAGAGCCGCCGGACCCCAAGCAGGTGCCCGCGGGCTGCCGGTTCCATCCGCGCTGTCCCGTGCTGGCCTCGGGGGAGGCCGAGCGGGCCGGGGTGGCCCACCTGTGCACCACCGTGGACCCGGCGGTGCTGGGCGGCGGCGCCGAGCGGCGGGTGGCCTGCCACTGGGCGGCCGAGGACGAGACCGGGCGCCTGCGCGCGGACGGTCCGCCCGGTCCCGTCACCGTGTAGGGGAGTCCTGGCCGACGCCCGGTCACGGCACGCGTGCTCCTCGGTGGCCGAGGGGGAGGGTGTCGGCCCGGGGCCGCGCGCGCAGTACGTGGGGCCCTGGGAGACAGGAGTGTCCCGAGTGGACAGGGGCGTGAGCGCTACGCGTGGGTGCAGTGACGGTGCCAGTGCGGTTCGCTGTCTCGCCCTGGGGTCGCGTGTGTGCCTCCGGGAGAGGTCGGGAGGGGCGTGCGCGCGGGTGGCCAGAGGGCCGCGTGTGTCCGCGCGGTGTGGGGGAGGCGGGCGTGCGGGTGCCGGAACAGCTCCGGAGCGGGTGCCGTTAGCCAGGACATGGGGACCAACGAGCAGCATGGGCGACCCGTACCCGCGACGCCGCCGGGTCCGGCGCCGGTACCCGAACCGGCCCTCACCGACCGTGACTTCTGGCACGGCGCGGCCCTCGACCTGGACGCCTATCTGGCGCGCCTGGGCCTGTCCGGGTCACCGCCACCCACCCTGGACACCCTCACCGCTGTGCACCGCGCCCACCTGGCGGCCATCCCCTTCGAGAACCTCCAGCTGCTCCTGGGACGCCCGGTCCCGCTGGACGTCCCCTCGCTGACGGACAAGATGGTCCACCACCGCCGGGGAGGCTACTGCTACGAGCAGAACCTGCTCCTCGCCGCCGCCCTGGACCGGCTCGGGTTCACCCTGACCGCCTTCACCGCCCGGGTGCTGCTGGGCGGGGACGGCCGCCCCCGGCCCTCCACCCACGCCCTCCTGCGGGTGCGGGTGAAGGGAGAGCCCTGGTTGGCCGACGTCGGCTTCGGCGGCGGTGGCCTCGTGGAACCCCTCCGTTTCGCGGACGGCCAGCAGGTCTCGCAGGGCGGCTGGAACCTGCGGCTGGACCGGGTGTCGGAGATCGGTGACGAAGAGTGGCTGTTGCGCGGCTTCGAGGGTCGGCAGTGGCGGAACCTGTACTCCTTCGCCGCCTCGGGGGTGCTCCCCCAGGACTACGCGGTGTTCAGCCACTACCTCACCACCCACCCGCGGTCACCCTTCCGCCACCGACTGATGGTCGCGCGGACGGTCGGCGGGACCCGGTACGCGCTCGACGACACGACCCTGTCGGTCGAGCGGGTCGACGGCACCGGCGAGGTGCGGGAGTTGGCTCTGGGGGAGGTGGGAACGGTGTTGCGCGAGGTGTTTGACATCGCCCTTGACCAGGAGGAACGCCGGATCATCGAGGCTCGGGTGCGGGAGTTCCTGGATGCCTGACCCGAGCCCGCGCTATGTGATCGTCGTCACGTTAGAGGGCGCCCGCCGGACGGCTCCGTCACGAAGCCCGACGCCAACGGGTGTGTCGTGCACCTGATGACGCACCCGCTGAACGGGCCCGTGCGGCTTGCCACGATTTGGGGTGATCGCACACGTTCGTGACCGTGCGTGTCGGGGCAGGACCTGTGGGGCGCGACCCACAGGGAGCTGCTCATGGCGCACATGACCACGGAAGACGTCCACGACTACATCAACGGTGTCTGCTTCAAGACCGGCCCGCCCGGAAAGGTCGGGGCCGAGACCGAATGGCTCGTCACCGACCCCGAGGACCCCACCGCACCCGTCACCATCGACCGCCTCGCGGAGCTGCTGGAGGCCTGTGGCCCCCCGCCCGCGGGAAGCCGGATCACCTTCGAGCCCGGCGGCCAGATCGAGCTCAGCTCGGCGGCCCTGCCCGGCCCGGCGCCCGCCCACGAGGCACTCGCCCGGGACCTCGACCACCTACGCAAGACCCTCGCGGACGACGGACTGCACCTGGCCGAGACCGCACTCGACCCGGTTCGGCCCCCCGTCCGCCAGCTCCGCCTGCCCCGCTACACGGCCATGGAACGGTTCTTCGCCAACCGCCGCCAGCCCAGCGGACACACCATGATGTGCAGCACCGCGTCACTCCAGGTCTGCCTGGACACCGGCGCCGACCCTGCCGACGCGTGCGCCCGCTGGGAACTCGCGCACCGGCTCGGTCCCGTCCTGGTGTCGGCCTTCGCCAACTCCGCCGTGTGGCGCGGACGCCCCACCGGCTGGAAGTCCACCCGCTGGGCGATCTGGGCGGCCACCGATGGCACCCGCACCCGCCCGGCCCTGGAGTCCCACACCCACCCGGACCCCGCCACCGCCTGGGCCGAGTACGCCCTCGCCGCCCACCTCCTGGCCGTGTCGGAGGTCCCCGGCGGCGGAGGGGAGTGGACGGCCGACCCCGGCATCACCCTGGCGGACTGGATCGGCGGGCGCGGAGCCCGGCCCATCACCCTGGCCGACCTGGAGTTCCACCTGTCCACGCTCTTCCCGCCCGTACGCCCGCGCGGCTGGTGGGAACTGCGGATGATCGACGCCCTGCCGCTGGACTGGTGGCCGGTTCCGATGGCACTGGCCGCCGCGCTGTTCGACGAGCCCCGCGCCCGCGCCGTCGCGGAGGAGGCCACCGAACGCCTGTGCCGGGGCCGCTTCCCCGACCCCGCGCTGTGGCGGCGCTCGGCCAGCCTGGGACCGGCCGATCCCGAGATCGACGCCTGCACGCGGATCTGCTTCGACGCCGCGGTGGAGGCACTGCCGAGGATGGGCGCCGCCGGGCTCGCCCACCTGGTGGACGCCTACGCGGACCACTACGTCCGACGCGGACGGTGCCCGGCCGACGGCGCGCTCGGGCGACTGGTGCCCGAGCCGCGCGCGGAGACCGGCACCCGGGACGAGGACCACGGCGGCGTCCACGCCGTGCGAGGGGGAGACACGCCATGAGTCGGGAACAGGAACGCGCCAAGGAGCGCATCGCCGCCGAACTGGACCGGAGCAGACGCCGCAGCAACGGGCTGACGCTCGACTCCCTTGACGAGGCGGACCTGCTCGCCCAGCACTCCCCGCTGATGTCCCCGCTGGTCTGGGACCTGGCGCACATCGGCAACTACGAGGAGCAGTGGCTGCTGAGGGCCGCCGGGGGACGTGAGGCGCTGCGCCCCGACATCGACGGCCTGTACGACGCCTTCGAGAACCCCCGGGCCGACCGGGTCGCCCTGCCCCTGCTGCGGCCGGAGGAGGCCCGCGAGTACAACGACCGGGTGCGCAGGGAGGTCCTGGACACCCTCGACGCGGCGGACCTGGAGACGGTCCCCGCACCCCGGAGCGCGGGGGAGCGGTCTCTGCTGGAGGCCGGGTTCGTCTTCCACATGGTGATCCAGCACGAGCACATGCACGACGAGACCATGCTCGCCACCCACCAGCTCCGCCGGGGCGCCCCCGTGCTGCTGGAGGAGGAGAGCGCGCCACCGGAGCCGAGCCCGCCACCGGCCGAGGAGGTCCTGGTCCCCGCAGGGCCCTTCACCATGGGCACCGACGACGACCCCTGGTCCTACGACAACGAGCGCTCCGCACACACAGTGGACCTGGACGCCTACTGGATCGACACCGACCCGGTCACCAACCGCGCCTACCTGCGGTTCGTCGAGGACGGCGGCTACCAGGACCCGCGCTGGTGGTCCGACGAGGGCTGGGAGTGGAAGCGGCGCCGCGACGCCGTGGCCCCCGCCTTCTGGTCGCGGGACGGCGACGGCTGGGTCCGGCGCCGCTTCGGCCGGGTCGAGGAGGTGCCGCCGGACCAGCCCGTCCAGCACGTGTCCTTCCACGAGGCCGAGGCCTACGCCCGGTGGGCGGGCAGGCGACTGCCCACCGAGGCCGAGTGGGAGAAGGCCGCCCGCTTCGACCCCGCCAGCGGACGCTCACGCCGCTTCCCCTGGGGCGACGAGGAGCCCACCGGCGGCCACGCCAACCTCGGCCAGCGGGCGCTCGGCCCGCACCCGGTCGGCAGTCACCCCGAGGGGGACTCACCCCTGGGAGTACGGCACCTGATCGGTGACGTGTGGGAGTGGACCTCCACCACCTTCCACGGCTACCCCGGGTTCTCCGCGTTCCCCTACCGCGAGTACTCGGAGGTCTTCTTCGGCGGCGGGTACAAGGTCCTGCGCGGCGGCTCCTGGGCCACCCACCCCACGGCGGTGCGCTCCACCTTCCGCAACTGGGACCACCCGATCCGACGGCAGATCTTCAGCGGGTTCCGCTGCGCACGCGACGCGGACCGCGCCTGATGTGCCGACACCTCGCCTACCTGGGGCCGCCGCGTACCGTGCACGAACTCCTGTACGCGGCGCCCCACTCGCTGCACGTCCAGTCCTGGGCCCCGCGACAGCAGCGGTACGGGACGGTCAACGCGGACGGCTTCGGCGTCGGCTGGTACCCGGAGGGGGCCGAGACCGCGCCGCTCCGCTACCGGCGCGCCATGCCGATCTGGGGTGACTCCTCCTTCGCGGACGCCGCCCGGTCCATCAGCTCCGGGTGCGTGGTCGCCGCGGTGCGTGACGCCACCGTCGGCTTCGGCTCCGAGGAGTCCGGGGCCCAGCCCTTCCGGGCCGACCGCCTGCTGTTCAGCCACAACGGGGCCGCCCGGGACGACCAGGCGCTCCTGGACGGCCTCGCGGCGCCCTCCCCGCCGGGCGCCCTGGACGCCCGCGCTCCGGTCGACTCCGCGCCGCTGTTCGCGCAGACCCTCCGGGCCTGGCGGACGTCCAGGGACCTCGCCGGGGCGCTGGTCTCGGCGGTGCACCGCGCGCGGGAACTCTCCCAGGGCCGGTACAACCTGCTGGCCAGCGACGGCGAGGTGATCGTCGGGACCACGGCGGGCGACACCCTCTACACCCTGCGCCGTGAGGGGGCCTGGCTGGCCTCCGAGCCCTTCGACGACGGCCGCGGCTGGCGGCAGGTCCCGGAGAACTCCGTGGTCGTGGCCACCCGCGAGCGCACCGACATCCACCCGCTCGGCTGACCCCGGTCGCGCACCCCACTGGTTTCACCCCGCCCCGGGTACATCCGTAAGGGACACAGGAGGCACCATGTTCCGGATTGACCGCAACCTGACCGCTGACGAGCTCGACAAGGCGTTGCGCACCGACGTCGCGGAAGGACTCACCGCGCGGCCCAAACAACTGCCGCCCAAGTGGTTCTACGACGAACGCGGCAGCGCGCTCTTCGAGGACATCACGCGGCTTCCGGAGTACTACCCGACCTGGGCCGAGCGCTCCATCCTGGAGACGCGCGCCGACGAGATCGCGGAGGCCGCCGGAGCGGTCGCCCTGATCGAGCTCGGGTCCGGTTCCGGGGTCAAGACCAGGCTGCTCCTGGACGCCATGCGCCGCCACGGAGGCCTGTCCCGGTTCGTGCCCGTGGACGTCAGCGGGGAGTTCCTCGCCGCCTCGGCACGCCCGGTCGCGGACGACTACCCGGGCCTGGACGTACACGCCGTGGTCGGGGACTTCGAGCAGCACCTGGGCCTGTTGCCGGTCAGTGAGGGCGGCCGCCAGCTCCTGGCAGTGCTCGGATCGACCATCGGCAACCAGGAACCCGGACCGCGCGCCTCCTTCCTGCGCGACATCCACAGCGTGCTGCACTCGGGGGACTCCCTGCTGCTCGGCGCCGACCTCGTGAAGGACCCGGCCCGCCTCGTGGCCGCCTACGACGACTCCCAGGGGGTGACCGCCGCGTTCAACCGCAACGTGCTCTCGGTGATCAACCAGCGGCTCGGCGGCGACTTCGACCCCACCGCCTTCGAACACGTCGTGGTGTGGAACGCCGAGTGCGAGTGGATCGAGATGCGCCTGCGGGCCCGCGCCCCGCAGCACGTGCGCGTCGCCGACCTCGACCTGACAGTGGACTTCTTCGAGGGCGAGGAGATGCGCACGGAGATCTCCGCCAAGTTCCGCCGCGAAGGACTGACCGCCGAACTCGCCGCCGCGGGGTTCGACCTCACCCACTGGTGGACCGACGAACCGGGCGACTTCGCCCTCACCCTGGCCACCGTGCGCTGAGCTCAGCCCGCCGCCACGCCGATCAGCGTGCCCACCGTGTACGTCACCAGCATGGCGAACGACCCGCCGAGCACGCACCGCACCGCCGCGCGCATCGGCAGGGCGCCGCCCATCCGCGCGCTGACCGCGCCCAGCAGACCCGTGGCCACCAGCACCGCGACCACCGTCACGGCCAGGCGCCAGGCGTCGGGGCTCAACAGCATGGCCGACAGCGGGATCATCGCGCCCAGCAGGAAGGAGAACATGCTCGCGAAGGCGGCCTGCCACGGATTGGCCCGGTAGCGGTTCAGGCCCAGCTCGACCTCCACGTGGGCGCTCAGCGCGTCGTGGTCGGTGAGCTCCCTGGCGACCTCGCGGGAGAGCCTCTCGCTGAGTCCGCGCTCCCGGTACATCCCGGCCAGCTCCTCCAACTCGCCGTCCGGGTCCTCGGTGAGCTCCCGCCGCTCCCGGGCGATCGCCGCCCGCTCGGTGTCGCGCTGGGTGCTCACCGAGACGTACTCGCCCGCCGCCATCGACAGCGCGCCCGCCAGGGTCCCGGCCACACCCGCGACCAGCAGGGCCTCCCGGTGCGGGGTGGCGCCCGCCACGCCGACCACGAGACCCGCCGTGGAGACGATGCCGTCGTTGGCGCCCAGGACCGCCGCCCGGAGCCCGTTCAACAGCGATCCCAGCCGCCTCTGCGAGTGCTCCGAGTTCGGTTCCATGGGGTCAGAGTGACACGTGTGACGCGCCCCGACCCGTCCCACCACGCCGAACTCCGCTACGCTCGTGCCGTGTTCAAGGTAGGAGTTTTCGGCGCCGATGGGCGCATGGGGTCAGAGGTCGTCAAGGCGGTTCAGGCCGCCGACGACATGGAACTCGTCGCCGGCGTGGACAGCGCCGCCGACCGTGACGCGGTGCTGGGGGCCGACTACGTTGTCGACTTCACGCACCCCGACGTGGTGATGGACAACCTCGCGTGGTTGATCGACCACGGGATCCACGCCGTCGTCGGGACGAGCGGCTTCGACGAGGCCCGCCTGGCGAAGGTGCGCGCCCTCCAGGAGGCCAGGCCGGGGGCGAAGGTGCTCATCGCGCCCAACTTCGGCATCGCCGCCGTCCTGATGATGCACTTCGCGAAGAAGGCCGCGCCCTACTTCGACTCCACGGAGATCATCGAGCTGCACCACCCGAACAAGGCCGACGCCCCGAGCGGTACCGCCTACCGGACCGCCGAGCTGGTGGCCGAGGCCCGCCGCGAGGCCGGGACCCGGCCGATGCCCGACGCGACCACCTCGGAGATCCCCGGGGCCCGTGGCGCGGACGTCGAGGGCGTCCGCGTGCACGCGCTGCGCATCCAGGGCCTCATCGCCCACCAGGAAGTGGTGTTCGGTACCGACGGCGAGACCCTGAAGATCCGCCACGACTCCATGAACCGCACCTCGTTCATGCCGGGTGTCCTTCTCGGTGTTCGCAGGACCGCTGAGCTCCCGGACTCCCTCACCCTGGGCCTGGAGCCGCTGCTCGGCCTGGACTAGCCATCAGAGCAATGAGGGGGATCGCCACGAAGGCGGTCCCCCTCAGTCATGTTCCATCCCCGCGTGCGCGGGGAGCACCCTTCTCCACCTGGGGACTTACCAGTGGCAAGGGTCGAATTCTCCAACTTCCCGAGAAACGGACATGTCCGGCTAGGCGCCTCGGCGGCAGGTCAGGAAGATCTGCACCTCGGGGTGGGCGCCCTCCGGGTTGTAGGCGACCACGCGCTCGTCCTCGACGATGAGCCCGGCCCTCTCCACCACCTCCCGCAGTTCGTCGCGGGGGTAACCGGACACGCGGATCTCGTTCCCCAGGAAGGAGATGGGCTGGTCGTCCAGGTCGGCCTCGACCATCGACAGGCACACCAGGCCGCCGGGCACCAGGGAGGCCCGCACGCGGCCCAGGGCCTGGGGGATGCGGTCCTTGGGCAGGCAGAGCAGCGAGAAGAAGGCCACGATGGCGTCGTACGAGCACTCCACCGGGTCGAGGTCGACGATGTCGGCCTGACGGAACGTCGCCTCGGGGACGTTCTCGCGGGCGAGCGCGATCATCTGCTCGGAGATCTCGAAGCCGGTCACCTGGGCGCCAGAGCTGACCAGCTGACGGGCGGTGGGCAGGCCGGTTCCCGAACCGAGGTCGAGCACCTGCGCGCTCGGTGGCAGCAGACTCAGCAGCCTGCGCACGCAGTCCTCCTGGCCTTCCTTGTTGGGAAAGGCCTCGTCGTAGCGGTCTCCGATCGTGTCGAACGCGTTCGCCTGGCGGGCGTTGCGTTCGGCCCAGGCCACCGGGTCGGGGGCGAGCTCGAGGGGATCGGTGGGGTGGTCGCTCGGCACGGTTCTCCAAGGGGGTACGTAGGCGGGGCAGGCATCGTAACCGGACCGGGGTCCGGTGGTGGGTCCGCTCAGGTCCGCGCAGGCAGGACGGCGTGTCCGTCCTCCAGGTAGACCAGGCCGAGCCCCTGGTCGTCCACCGACACCGCCGCCTCCAGGCGTCGGGCCGTCCCGGCGGCGAGGTGCTCGGACAGCCGCGAGGGCGGGACCCACTCCCAACCGGACAGTTCGTCGGGCTGGAGACGGAAGTCGGTGTGCGGGACCTCCACGCGGAACAGCCACTGGTAGGCGGCCGTGCGGGGTGGTCGGGACGGCACCCAGTCGATGACGAGCGGGGCCAGCACACGGGCGGTCACACCCAGCTCCTCGGCGATCTCACGGCGGCAGGCGGCCACGGGGGACTCGTCGGCCTCCATGATCCCGCCGGGGATGCCCCAGGGCCGCTCCGGGTCGTACACGCGCCGCACCAGGAGCACGTCGCCCGAGGTCGAACGGATGAGTCCGCCCGCCGCACCCCGGGTCGCGGGCAGGTTCGCGAAGAAGTCGTCGTCGCTCTGATCCACCCGACGACCCTAACCCGCCTAGCCCAGGGCGAGCGCCACCGAGAACAGCACGCCGAAGGCCATCTGGAGTTTCCCGGTCTCACCCAGTCCCAGGACCAGGTCGCGGCCGACCTGCCCGCCGAGCACCCGGCGCAGCGGGGGCACCGCCAGCGGCGCGGCCAGCAGGACCAGCGGTACCCACCACGACACCGTGGTCAGCAGCAGGGCGACCAGGAAGGAAGCCACGATCATGCCCGCGTAGAGGCGCCGGGTGCCGGTCTCGCCCAGGCGGACGGCCAGGGTGATCTTCCCGGTCTCCCGGTCCGTGGGGATGTCCCGCAGGTTGTTGATCACCAGCACCGCGCAGGAGAGCAGACCGACCGGCACCGAGGCCACCCAGGCCTGCCAGGGCAGCGACTCCATCTGCACGAACACCGTGCCCACCACGGCCACCACGCCGAAGAACACGAACACCGAGACCTCGCCCAGGCCCCGGTAGCCGTACGGGGTGTTCCCACCGGTGTAGTACCAGGCGGCGGCGATCGCGGCGGCGCCGATCAGCAGCAGCCACCACGAACTGGTCGCCACCAGGACCAGGCCGACGACACCGGCGAAGGCGAAGCTCCCCAGCGCGGCGGCCAGCACCTGCCTGGGCGCCGCCAGCCCGCTCGCGGTCAACCGTGTGGGCCCGGTGCGCTCCTCGGTGTCGGTGCCCTTGACCCCGTCGCTGTAGTCGTTCGCGAAGTTCACGCCCACCTGGAGCGCCATGGACACCACCAGGGCGAGCAGCGCCTTCCACCACACGAACCCGTCCAGGGAGAAGGTGAGCGCGGTACCCACCGCCACCGGGACGATCGAGTTCGGAAGCGTGCGGGGGCGCAGCCCCGAGACCCATTCACTGACCGTGGCCACGCGCCGGTCCTCCAGATTCGAGACGGTGGCGCGCCGTGGGGCGCGCCGGACAACTACCCAACGGTAGTGCCTGGCCGACGCGCCACCGCACTACTCGGACACGGCCGCGTGCAACCTCACCATCGGCAGCAGACGACCCATGTCGATCTCCCGCCGGGCCCCGTCCGCGCGCCACCCCGAGGCCTCGAAGAACGACCGCAGCGCGTTCTCCTCCTCGGGAACCCACACGTGCGCCGTGCCGAACCCGCCCTCCACCAGGTGGTCCACGCAGGCGTTCACCAGACGGCTGCCGTGCCCCTCGCGCACCCGCTCCGGATCCACGTGCAGCGCGAACACCTCGGCGTCCCTGGCGGGCCACAGGTCCGGGTCCCCGCCCGGGCCGAACGCCGCGAACCCGACCACCGTGCGCACCCCGCCGTCCTCGTCGGTGGCCACCACCAGCCGGTGCTTGGAGGTGGGCGGCGACTCCAGGGCCGCCGTCCACTGCTCACGGAAGCTCTCCCGGGCCTGGTCTCCGGAGAGCTCCTCCGCCACCTCGGCGGGCAACAGGTCCTTGTACACCGACCGCCATGACGCGACCTGGAGGTCCACCACCCTGTCCACGTCGGCGGCACGGGCGGGACGGACGAACTGCGCACTGGACACGAGGGGCCTCTCGGTTGGTTCCGCACCCGGCGTGGCGCGGGTGTGCGACACGCCGGAAGAAAAGATCACCCACGCCGGAGTTTCCGGACCTTGCACCGGCATGGGAACATCTACGTTGTGAGCCTCATTATCAGAGTTATCGCGAACGCGCTGGCCCTTTGGGCCGCTGTCCTCCTTGTCGACGGGATCGACGTCACGGCGCAGGACACCGCCGGTCAGATCTTCGTCTATCTCGTGGTCGGCGCGATCTTCGGTGTGGTCAACGCGGTCATCAAACCGATCGTCAAGACGGTCGGCTGCCTGTTCTACGCCCTCACCCTCGGGCTGATCGGGCTCGTGGTGAACGCGTTGCTGTTCATGCTCACCGAGTGGATCGCCGGGCTGTTCAACATCCCGTTCCACGTGGACGGATTCTGGCCCGCCTTCTGGGGCGCCATCATCGTCACCATCGTGAGCTGGATCGTCAGCATGTTCCTGCCCGACGGCAAGGACGACTGAGACACGCCCGAACGCCACCCGCGCGCCGTCCTCCGACCACGGTGACACCGGGCCCCGTCCGCGTGACGAGGGCCCGGTGCGGGTAGGTTCACACTTCCGGGCACCGGTCGAGCGCGTAGGCTCCAGGTGACCTGGTCGGTCACACCCGTGACGGTCCCTCACCTCAACCCACGAGGACGGGGGCCGAACCGGACCCGCTCCCGCGCACTCCCACGTGCGAGGGACACACAGACTTTCCCGCTTCCGGTGGCCCGCGTTCACCGGTCGCGGCGACGGACGTTCAACGCCGTCTTCACCCGTTGCACGGAGGAAAGCACCCGGCTCGGGACACGCACCCGTTTCACGCACATGGAGAGGAGGAAGGGCAACCCAGGGCCCCGACGCCTTCCGGCTGGGGCCCGAGAGCCTTTCACACACGATGGTGGAACCCAAGAACCGCCCATTCGGCAAGATGCTGACCGCGATGGTCACCCCGATGCTCGAGGACGGGGAACTCGACTACGACGGTGCCGCCCGCCTCGCCACCTACCTGGTGGACGAGCAGCACAACGACGGTCTGGTGATCAGCGGCACGACCGGTGAGTCGCCCACGACCAGCGACGACGAGAAGGACCGTCTGCTGCGCTCCGTGGTCGAGGCCGTCGGAGACCGCGCCCAGATCATCGCGGGGGTCGGCACCAACGACACCCGCCACAGCGTCAAGCTGGCCCGGGCCGCCGAGAAGGCGGGCGCGCACGGCCTGCTGGCTGTCACGCCCTACTACAACAAGCCCCCACAGGAGGGGCTGATCCGGCACTTCACCGAGATCGCCGACACCACCGACCTGCCGGTCATGCTCTACGACATCCCGCACCGCACCGGGACGCCGATCGCCTCCGAGACCCTGGTCCGGCTGGCCGAGCACCCGCGCATCGTCGCCAACAAGGACGCCAAGGACAACGTCGGCGCCAGCTCCTGGGTCATGGAGCGCACCGACCTCGCCTACTACTGCGGCACGGACATCCTGAACCTGCCGCTGCTGTCGGTCGGCGCGGCCGGATTCGTGAGCGTCGTCGGCCACATCGTCGGCAGCGACCTCAAGGACATGATCGACGCCTTCGAGGAGGGCGAGGTCGGCCAGGCGCTGGCCATCCACCGCCGCCTCACCCCGGTCTACACCGGCATGTTCCGCACCCAGGGCGTCATCACGACCAAGGCGATCCTGAACCTGTTCGGGCTCCCCTCCGGTCCGGTCCGCACTCCGCTCGCGGACGCCTCCTCGGAGCTCCAGGCCCTCCTGCGCGAGGACCTGGCCGCCGCCGGGGTCAAGGGCCCGATCGGGCTCGCCCCGCACCAGGCCGTGCCCGCCAGCGCCGTGCGCGTCGAACGTCTGACGGAGGGTTCCGTATGAGTCACCCGCACCCCGAACTCGGCCCGCCCCCGCCCCAGGGCAAGGGTGTCCTGCGCATCGTCCCGCTCGGCGGTCTCGGTGAGATCGGCCGCAACATGACCGTCTTCGAGTACGACGGCCGTCTGCTCATCGTCGACTGCGGTGTGCTCTTCCCGGAGGAGGAGCAGCCCGGCGTCGACCTGATCCTGCCGGACTTCGACTACATCCGGGACCGTCTCGACGACATCGAGGCGATCGTGCTCACCCACGGGCACGAGGACCACATCGGCGGCGTGCCGTTCCTGCTGCGCGAGCGGGCCGACATCCCGATCGTGGGTTCCAAGCTCACCCTGGCGCTGATCAGCGCCAAGCTCGGCGAGCACCGGATCAAGCCGGAGACCGTCCTGGTGGAGGAGGGGGAGCGCCACGACTTCGGCCCCTTCGACCTGGAGTTCTTCGCGGTCAACCACTCGATTCCGGACGCACTCGCCGTGGGCATCCGCACGCCCGGCGGCACGGTACTCCACACGGGCGACTTCAAGATGGACCAGCTGCCGCTGGACAGCCGCCTCACCGACCTGGCCGGGTTCGCCCGCTTCGGTGACGAGGGCGTGGACATCCTGCTGTCGGACTCCACCAACGCCGAGCAGCCCGGGTTCGTGGTCAACGAGCGCAACCTCACCGAGGCCATCGACAAGGTGTTCCGGCAGGCGAAGAAGCGCATCGTCGTGGCCTGCTTCGCCTCGCACGTGCACCGCGTCCAGCAGGTCATCGACTCCGCGACCGCGCACGGCCGCAAGATCGCGTTCGTGGGCCGCTCCATGGTCCGCAACATGAACATCGCACGCGACCTGGGCTACCTGAGCATCCCCGGCGACACCATCGTCGACGTCAAGCAGCTCGACAAGATGCCCGCCGACGAGGTCGTGCTGATCTGCACCGGTTCCCAGGGCGAGCCCATGGCGGCGCTGAGCCGTATGGCCAACCGGGACCACCAGATCCGCATCGAGGAGGGCGACACCATCCTGCTCGCCTCGTCGCTCATCCCGGGCAACGAGAACTCGGTCAACCGGGTCATCAACGGCCTGACCCGCTGGGGTGCCAAGGTCGTGCACAAGGGCAACGCGCTCGTGCACGTGTCCGGCCACGCCTCCGCCGGTGAGCTGCTGTACGTGCTCAACATGGTGCGTCCGCGCAACTTCATGCCGGTGCACGGCGAGTGGCGGCACATGCGCGCCCACGCCGACCTGGCCAAGCTCACGGGCGTGCCGAGCGACCGCGTCGTCATCGCCGAGGACGGCGTGGTCGTGGACGTGTACAAGAACCGCGCCAAGATCGTCGGCGCGGTGCAGGCCGGGTACGTCTACGTGGACGGCTCCTCGGTCGGGGACGTCACCGACGCCGCCCTGAAGGACCGCCGCATCCTGGGCGAGGAGGGCTTCATCTCCGTCGTCGTCGCGGTGGACTCCAACTCCGGGAAGATCCTCGGGGACCCCGAGATCCACACCCGGGGCGCGGGCATGGGCGCCGCGGCCTACGACGACGTGATCGACAAGATCCAGGACGCCCTGGACAAGGCGGCCGCCGACGGGGTCAACGACCCGCACCAGCTGCGTCAGCTCATCCGCCGCAGCACGGGACGCTGGGTCAACGAGACCTACCGTCGACGTCCCATGATCATCCCCGTCCTGGTCGAGGTCTGACCGTAGGGGAAGCAGGGACACGGCCCGGGAACGTCCGCGTTCCCGGGCCGTTTCTTATCTCTTTGCATCTCCGCTTCGCTTCGATGCGTGTTCGGGCGCCTGGAAAGGCAGGAACCTTCGGCGCCTGCGGTGTGATGGCTCGTTCCTCGCGATCCCACCTGCGGCACCTCCAGAACCCTGCCGGCGCCCGAACGAAAGCACCCCCCGTGGCCTTGGGCCCTGAGCGGGACTCACGACTGTGGGTGGGCGTGAGTCCCGCCTGTCCGCCTTGGCCACCGGGGGGTGCCCGTTCGAGCGCCGGAGAGGGTTCTGCAAGACGAGTCAAGCCGCCAGCGAGGAACGAGCCAGGCGTAGACGAGGATGAAGAATCCCTCTGCAAAGGCGCCGAACACGGGCCGAAGCGAAGCGGAGGCCCAAAGAAAACAGAGAACACGCCGTGCCCCCTGGGTGCTCCGGGCTGGACGGCTTAGTAGGCTTCCCGCCGTGCCGGGTCGCTGTGCCCGCACCTCGGAATCGACCCCGTCCCCGGTGGAGGTGACCCCCGATGGCCACGCGTGCCTCCTCAGGCGGTGCTGGGCGCAAGAAGCCCGCAGCGCGCAGACCGGCGGCGAAGAAGCGCATGCCCGACGGGCCCATCGCGTACGTGGTCACGCTCTTCGGTCAGTTCCTGCTGGTGATGTGGAAGCTCGTCGCGCACACGGTGGGCGGGGCGGCCCGCGCGGTCGGACGCAGCGCCCGCGGCCTCGACCCCGACCTGCGGCGCGACGGGGCGGGGCTGATCCTGCTGGCCCTGGGCATCCTGGTCGCCTCCGCCGTGTGGTGGCAGAGCGACGGCCCGCTGCTGGAGGCCACCCGCTTCGTGGTGGTCGGGGGCTTCGGCACCTTCTCGCCGATCCTTCCCCTCCTCTTCCTGCCCATCGCGGTCAAGCTGATGCGCACCCCGAGCACGAGCAAGGAGGGCGACGCGGGGCGGTTGTTCATCGGGGTCACCTCGATCATGCTCGGCCTCCTCGGGCTCATCCACATCGCCCACGGCATCCCGCAGCCCGCCGACGGTATCGAGGGGCTCCAGGAGGCGGGCGGCGTCATCGGCTTCGTCGCCTCCGGCCCGCTCAGCGCCGTGGTCACCCCCTGGCTCACCGGGCTCCTGCTGGCCCTGATCCTGATCTTCGGCATCCTCGTGGTGACCGCCACCCCCATCCGCCGCATCCCGGACCGGCTCCAGACCCTCTTCGGCGCCCTGATGGAGCGCGACACCGGCCCCGACTCCGGGATCGGCCTCCTCGGCGCGGACCCGGAGAAGCCCGCCAAGCCGCGCAAGCGCAAGCCGAAGGCGCAGACCGCCGAGGCCCAGACCGTCGCCGGGGACCACGAGCGCCCCTACGACAGCCCGGTCCTGCCCAGTGAGCCCGAGGCCGCGTCGATCGCCCCCGCTCTCACCGACGAGGAGGAGGCGAAGGCCTCGGCGGCGAAGAAGCCCGCCCGCAAGAAGGCCAAGGCCCCGACCCCCGACCCCACGCCGCCGCCGGTCACCACCGAGCAGCTCTCCATCCCCTCCCGCGTGGTCGAGGGCGACTACGAGCTTCCCGCGCCGACCATGCTCAAGCCGGGCACGCCGGTCAAGCCCCGCACACAGGCCAACGACGACGTCGTCGCGGCCCTGAGCGGGGTCCTGGACCAGTTCAAGATCGACGCCGAGGTCACCGGGTTCACCCGGGGCCCGACGGTCACCCGCTACGAGATCGAGCTCGGCCCCGCGGTGAAGGTCGAGAAGGTCACGGCGCTCTCCAAGAACATCTCGCTCGCGGTGAAGAGCGCCGACGTACGTATCCAGTCGCCGATCCCCGGCAAGTCCGCGATCGGCGTGGAGATCCCCAACACGGACAAGGACATAGTGAGCCTGGGCGACGTCCTGCGCTCCTCGGCCGCCACCTCGGACGACCACCCCATGCTGGTGGGTCTGGGCAAGGACGTCGAGGGCAGCAACGTCGTCGCCAACCTCGCCAAGATGCCGCACGTGCTGGTCGCCGGTGCCACCGGCGCCGGTAAGTCCACCTGCATCAACGGACTCATCACCTCGTTGATGATGCGCGCCACCCCCGACGAGGTGCGCATGATCCTGGTCGACCCCAAGCGGGTCGAGCTGACCATGTACGAGGGCATCCCGCACCTGATCACGCCCATCATCACCAACCCCAAGAAGGCCGCCGAGGCCCTCCAGTGGGTGGTGGGGGAGATGGACCGGCGGTACGACGACCTCGCGGCCTCCGGATACCGGCACGTCGACGACTTCAACGCCGCCGTGCGCACCGGGGAGCTCACGGCCCCGCTGGGCAGCGAACGGGTCTACGAGCCCTACCCCTACCTGCTGGTGATCGTCGACGAGCTGGCCGACCTCATGATGGTCGCCCCCCGCGACGTCGAGGACGCGGTCGTGCGCATCACCCAGCTGGCCCGCGCCGCGGGCATCCACCTGGTCCTGGCCACCCAGCGCCCCAGCGTCGACGTCGTCACCGGCCTGATCAAGGCCAACGTCCCCTCGCGGCTGGCCTTCGCCACCTCCAGCCTCGCCGACAGCCGCGTCATCCTCGACCAGCCCGGCGCGGAGAAGCTGGTCGGCAAGGGCGACTCGCTCTTCCTCCCGATGGGCGCGGGCAAGCCCATCCGCCTCCAGAACGCCTGGGTCGCGGAGAAGGAGATCCGGGGGATCGTCGACCACTGCAAGAAGCAGTCCGAGCCCAGCTACCGCGAGGACGTCGCGGTCGTCGACACCAAGAAGAAGGAGATCGACGAGGACATCGGCGACGACATGGACCTGCTGCTCCAGGCGGTCGAGCTGGTCGTCACCACCCAGTTCGGATCCACGTCGATGCTCCAGCGCAAGCTCAGGGTCGGGTTCGCCAAGGCCGGCCGCCTGATGGACCTCATGGAGAGCCGCGACGTCGTCGGCCCCAGCGAGGGTTCCAAGGCGCGCGACGTGCTCGTGCAGCCCGACGAACTCGCGGCCGTGCTCACCGACATCCGGGGCGGATGAGACCGAAACCACGTCCGTGACGCCCGATTTGGCGCGATCTTGAGGCCTTCATGGGGCGTGGTGACCTGCGTTGTCCGTGTCCGGGTAGCAGAGTGGGTAGACGTAGGCACAGACAGTCGCGGGGGGAGTGCGCATGGCGACGATCGGCCAGACCCTGTCCGCCGCACGGATCGCGGCGGGTTGCTCCTTGGAGAACCTGAGCACACGCACACGTATCCGTATGCAGGTCCTGAGGGGGATCGAGAACGAGGACTTCGTCCCCTGCGGAGGGGACTTCTACGCGCGAGGACACATCCGGAGGATCTGCAAGCTCTTCGGTGTGGACCCCGCACCGTTGCTGGAGGAGTTCGACAGGGAACACGCGTCGCCTGAGAAGGCCACCTTCGTCCCTCCGCCCCGGCACCCGTCCGCGAAGCCCAAGGCGGCCAGGGTCGCGGCGGCCCACGGCGGACGAACCCACGCCGGAGCCGACGAGCGCCAGGCGTCCCCGGACGTTCGGCGCACCTTCGGCGACGAGGAGGCCGACCCGGAGCAGCGGGCCGAGAGCTGGGGCCACTTCGAACGCAACCAGCGGCTGGCCCGGCCGCCACAGCGCAACAGACCCCGGGGGGTCCCGACGGCCGGGGCCAACGGTGGGGCGGCGGTACCGGAACCGCGTCGACCCGGACGGCACAGCAGGCCGGAGAGCCCGCCGCCGGGGGCCCGACCGGGCGCCGCCCGAGCCGCCGCGCCCCGGAGCGGCGTCAGCAGCACCAGGACCCGCCGCGCCGAGGCGGTCCGGCGACACTGGCCCTGGGCCGTCGTCGGCATCATCCTGATCGCCGCCGTGTTCGTGGGTGTGCGCACCTGGCAGGGCTGGGAGGAGGGCAATCCCGTCCGGACCGCCTTCGAGTCGGCCCGGTCGGGCGGCGAGGGAGGTGCCGACTCCGTGCTGCTCCCGGAGGACGCGGCCGTCCCCCTCGACCGCGCCGAGACGGTCGAGGAGGCCCCGGCCGAGGTGGAGCCGGTCGAGTTCACCGTCTCCTTCACCGCCAGCGACCGCAGCTGGATCGAGGTCAGCGAGGCCGACGGCGAGGCGATCTACACCGGGTTCCTCCTGGAGGGGGAGACCCAGGACTACGCCACCGAGGTGCCGCTGAACCTGTGGATCGGCAACGCGGGCGCGATCGACGTGGCCGTGGACGGTGAGGACCACGGCCCCGCCGGCGAGATCGGAGAGGTCCGGGAGGTCACCATCGGGGCCGAGGGCCTCGAGAACTGACGGGTTCCCACGGCGCGGCACGGCACCACGTGCGACGAGGCCGGGGTACGGGCGGGTAGGTCAACCACGGTAGTGTGGGGGGCTGCGGGCGGCGACCATCGACGCCTTCGTGCGAGCACGACCCGACCGGTACCCCGGCCTTCGGCCGCGCCGCGCCCGCTGCACCCGTAGCTCTCCCACACGCTTGGAAGCCATGTCATCGCGCCGTACTGTCTCACTCGTCACCCTGGGGTGTGCGCGTAACGAGGTCGACTCCGAAGAGCTCGCCGGTCGCCTTGCCGCTGGCGGCTGGGACCTCGTCGACGACGACACCAAGGCCGACGTGACCGTCGTCAACACCTGCGGGTTCATCGACGCCGCCAAACAGGACTCCATCGAGACCCTGCTGGAGGCGGCCGAGGGCGGCGGCAAGGTCATCGCCGCCGGCTGCATGGCCGAGCGCTACGGCTCCGAGCTGGCCGAGGCCCTCCCCGAGGCCAACGTCATCGGGTTCGACGACTACGCCACCATCACCGACCGGCTCGACGACGTCGTCGCCGGACGCAAGCTGGCCCCGCACGACCCGCGCGACCGCCGCACCCTGCTGCCGATCAGCCCGGCCGAGCGCGACGCCTCCCAGGTCCACGTGCCCGGACACGCCGCCTTCACCGACTCCGAGGGCGCTGAGGGCACCGAGCTTCCCTACCGCGCGGCCACCCCGCGCCGCCGCCTGACCGGCGGCCCCGTCGCCAACCTCAAGATCGCCTCCGGCTGCGACAGACGGTGCACCTTCTGCGCCATCCCCGCCTTCCGGGGCGCCTACATCTCCCGCCAGCCCGACGAGATCGTCCGCGAGGCCGAGTGGCTGGCCAGCGAGGGCGTGCGCGAGGTCTTCCTCGTCAGCGAGAACTCCACGTCCTACGGCAAGGACCTGGGCGACGTGCGCGCGCTGGAGAAGCTGTTGCCGCGCCTGGCCGCCGTCGAGGGCCTGGAGCGGGTCCGGGTCAGCTACCTCCAGCCCGCCGAGGTCCGCCCCGGGCTGGTGGACGTGCTCACCAACACCCCCGGTGTGGTGCCCTACTTCGACCTCTCCTTCCAGCACGCCAGCGGCCCGCTGCTGCGCCGCATGCGCCGCTTCGGTGACCGCGAGCGCTTCCTCGAGCTGCTGGAGACCGCCCGCAAGGGCGCTCCGGAGGCCGGTGCGCGCTCCAACTTCATCGTCGGCTTCCCCGGCGAGACGGAGGAGGAGTTCCAGGAGCTGGTGGCCTTCCTCAGCGAGGCCCGCCTGGACGCCATCGGTGTGTTCGGCTACTCCGACGAGGACGGCACCGAGGCCCTGACCCACGAGGGCAAGGTGCCCGAGGAGGTCGTCCAGGAGCGCGTGGACACCCTCAACCGCCTGGCCGAGGAGCTCATGGTCCAGCGGGCCGAGGAGCGGATCGGTACCGAGGTGACCGTCCTGGTGGAGACCGTCCTGGAGGACGGCGCCTACGAGGGCCGCTCCGAGCACCAGGCGCCCGAGGTCGACGGCAGCACCATCCTGTACGGCGAGGGTCTGGCCGTCGGTGACCTCGTGCGCGCCACCGTCATCCAGTCGATGGGGGCCGACCTCGTCGCTGAGCAGGACGGGGAAGCCGCCGACAGATGAGCACCCACGACCCCGCGGCCTCGCCCGCCCCCCAAGCTCCGCTGTGGAACATCGCGAACATCCTCACGATGAGCCGCCTGGTCATGGTGCCGGTCTTCGTCTGGTTCATGTTCCTGGACGGGCTCGGCTGGCAGCTCGCCGCGTTCTCCGTCTTCGTGATCGCCGCCATCACGGACCGGGTGGACGGTGAGCTGGCCCGCCGTCGGAACCTGGTCACGGACTTCGGCAAGATCGCGGACCCCATCGCGGACAAGGCGCTGACCGGCGCCGCGCTGATCGTGCTCTCCGTCCAGGGAGACCTGTGGTGGTGGGTCACCATCGCGATCCTGCTGCGCGAGTGGGGGATCACCGCCCTGCGCTTCGCGGTGCTGCGCTACGGCGTCATGCCCGCCAGCAGCGGCGGCAAGCTCAAGACCGTCCTCCAGATCGTGGCGATCAGCATCTACCTGTTCCCGTTGGGGCTGCTGCCCTTCACCAGCGTGTTCATCTGGATCGCGCACGGGGTCATGGCGGCGGCGCTGGCCGTCACCCTCTGGACCGGTCTGACCTACGTGGTCGACGCCGTCCGCCTCGTGCGGGCCAGGGGCGCCGACGGCGGGAAGCAGTAGGGCCGTGGACGGAGCGGGGGACACCCGGATCGGGGGAGAGGCGCTGGAGGCCGCGCAGGCCGCCCACCGCGCCCTCCTGGAGGCCGGGTCCACCGCCGCCACAGCCGAGTCCCTCACCGGCGGTCTGATCGGCGCCCACCTCACCGCGGTCCCCGGCGCCTCCGCCACCTACCGGGGCGGGGCCGTCACCTACGCCACGGACACCAAGGCCTCCGTCCTCGGGGTCCCCGAGGCACTGCTCGCCGAGCACGGCGCCGTCCACCCGGACGTCGCCGTCCACATGGCGTGCGGGGCGCGCCGACTCACCGGAGCCGACTTCGGGGTCGCCGTCACCGGCGTGGCCGGGCCCGAACCGCAGGACGGGCGGCCCGTCGGCACCGTCTACGCGGCGGTCGCGGGACCGGAGTCACACACCCGGGTCGTCCGGTTCAGTTTCACCGGGGATCGTTCGGGTATCCGCCTTGACACGGTCACGGGTGCGCTGAGGCTCCTGGGGGCCGCCGTTCGCGGGGACGTGGCGGGAAACACCCGGGCCTGATCCCTCCGGCTGGTCCACCTCCCCCGGGGTGAGGGAACAAAACCACCCCCGGGCACGGTTCCCCCTCCAGCGAACAGGACGGCAAGAGGTGCCCGAATCGGGCGTGGGGCAGGTACGGTGTTGTATATGAAGGTCGTTACCGGTGGGAGGGAGCGCGAATGATGGTCCTGCTTCGTCACCTACTTGGTGACGTGCTCAGGCGGCTGCGCCAGCGCCAGGGTCGCACCCTCCGCGAGGTGTCGGCCGATGCACGGGTCTCCCTCGGATACCTGTCCGAGGTCGAGCGGGGACAGAAGGAAGCGTCCTCCGAACTGCTCTCCTCGATCTGTGGGGCCCTCGGGGTTCCGCTCTCGCAGGTCCTCAGGGAGGTCTCCGACCAGCTGGCACTGGCCGAGCTCCAGGAGGCCGCACTGCTGGGCGACGCGGTCACGACCGACCCCGTTCCCGCGCAGGACCTCGGCATCGCGCCCGTCCCGGATCGCGTTCCGCAGGTCGCGGACATGGCCGGTGTGTGACACCAGGTCCCACCCGCACTCGTCAGCGCGGACCGTACGAGTCCGCACTCAGGAAGCCGGTCACCCCTCGGGGTGACCGGCTTCCGGCGTTCTGGGCGGCGCCCCGGAGGGGCTGTCCGTTCAGCGGTGGGTGTGGTTGACCCAGGACTCGGGGTCCTCGGCCAGCACGCGCACCTGTTCGGGGAGTTCGTTGGTGACGAGGTGCTGGAGGTTGACCCCCTCCAGGATGGAGCGCTCACTGGCGCGCAGGGCGATCCACACCTGTTGCAGGCTGCGGGCGGCCCCGTCGTAGTCGACGTGCTCGGGGCGTTCCCCGCGCACGTTGGCGAGCGGTCCGTCGACCGCTCGGATGATGTCGGCGAGGGAGATCTCCGCCGCTGGTCGGGCCAGCCAGTAACCGCCGACGGGACCCCGTTGGCTGCGTACCAGACCGGCACGGCGTAGCTGGGTGAGGATGTTCTCTAGGAATTTTCCGGGGATGGCCTGCGCGCGTGCGAGCTGCTCGGCCGTCACCGGACCGTCGCTGGCGACAGCGAGCTCTGCGGCCGCGCGAAGCGCGTAGTCGACCCGGGCTGAAAGGCGCATGCTGTGATTATGCCGTGGTTAGAAGGGCGAATGGGGCACCGGGCGCCGACGAGTGTTGCCAGCGGCCGGGATGCTACACGCCAAGGGTACTTCTCCTACCGACTTTCGGGGACATGGGTGATGTCCCCCCTCGTGTCGGAACCGGAGAACACCCGCGGCCCGGTCCCTGGTGGAGTGGTGGGGACCGGGCCGAGGCGGAGCGTACGGGGTGGGTACGCCCTGGGAGGGGTCGAGGGGCGGGCGGCCTACCGCGCGGCCTCCAGCGCGCCCGTGGAGCCCAGGAGCTCGGCGGCGCTGAGCCCGTTGACGTGCGCGGCGCCGTAGGTGCTCACATAGGCCCCGCAGTCGGGCCGCCAGATGGGCAGGCCCATCTCGACGACCACGGCCTTCGGGTAGGCGCTGATCAGGGCGTTCACGAACGCCTGGGCGGTCGGGTACCGGTGCGCGTCGCGCACCACGACGACCAGGTCGCGGCCGGAGGCGGCGGCCAGCACGGCGGTGGGGTCGTCGGTCTCCGGGGAGACCCGGACGGTGTCGCTGAACCAGGGGCCCAGGCCCCACGGCACGTCGCCGACGGCCACCCCGGCGGGGGCGTCCACCTCGACCACGTACGGGTTCTCCAGCGGCGGGAGGTCCCCGTCCACGCGGACGGCGCGGCGGGCGCCGGTCAGGCCGACCCGCTCGGTGTCCTCCGCGTCCGCGCGGCCCTCGGCGGAGTCCCTGATCCACTGACGCAGCCGGGCGTTGCGGTCGGCCGCCTCCTCCAGCCGCTCACCGGCCAGGCGGCCCTCCCGGACGGCCTCGACCAGTGCCGTGCGGACCTGGGCGACCTGGTCCGCGTAGACGAACCGGCCCAGGCACAGCAGGTCGCACCCGGCGGCCACCGCGAGCACGCTGGCCTCGGGGATGCCGATCTCACCGCTGACCCCGCGCATGTCCATGGCGTCGCTCACCACGACCCCGTCGAACCCGAGCTCGCCGCGCAGCAGGTCGTTGAGCAGCGCCTGGTTGAGCGTGGCCGGGCCGTCGCCGCCGCCCAGACCGGGCAGCTCGATGTGCGCGGTCAGGATGGATCGGACCCCGGCGTCGATGGCCGCCCGGAAGGGCAGCAGTTCACGCCGGTGCAGCAGGTCCGCGTCGGCCTCCACACGGGGCAGGGTGTGGTGCGAGTCCTGGGAGGTGGCGCCGTGGCCGGGGAAGTGCTTGGCGCACGCGGCCACTCCGGCCTCCTGGAGGCCACGAACGGAGGCGGCGGCGTGTCGGGCGACCAGCTCGGCGTCGGCTCCGAAGGAACGGGTGCCGATCACCGGGTTGTCGTCCGCGACGTTGACGTCCACGGAGGGGGCCAGGTCCAGGTTGAAGCCCAGACCGGACAGCTGGTGGCCGAGCGCGCGCAGGGTGGCCCGGGTGAGGTCGGGGTCGTCCACCGCGCCCAGGGCGGCGTTGCCGGGGTAGTCACTGCCCCGGGCCTGGCCGATACGGGTGACGTCGCCGCCCTCCTCGTCCAGGGAGATCAACGGCGTGTCCGTGGCCTCGCACAGGCTCGCGTTGAGCGCGGTGACCTGCTCGGGGCTCTCCAGGTTGTTGTGGAAGAGACAGACGCCGGAGATCCCGTCCGCCAGCCCGTCCAAGATCCATCGGGGGGCCTGGAGGGACTCGAAGGGCACCAGCAGCGTGGCGTTGGCCAGACGCTCCAGTGTCGGGTCGTGCGGCATGACGAACTCCGTTCGGTGAGCAAGGGTGCCCAGGGGAGGGCAGACGCGTGGCGGGGATGGTGTGGTGTGACGGTCGGTCGTGTCGGGCGGTCAGCCCTTGACGGCCCCCATGGTCAGGCCGGAGACCATGCGGCGCTGGACGAAGAGGAAGAAGATCATCACCGGGATGGTCAGCAGGGTCGAGGCGGCCATGATCGGACCCCACTCCGTGCCGAAGCGGCCGAAGTAGTAGGAGAGGGTCAGCGGCAGCGTGTAGTTGTCCGTGCTCCGGCCGAGGAAGGTCAGGGCGACGATGAACTCGTTCCACGCCGTGATGAACGCGAAGATGCTGGCCGCCACCAGGCCGGGTGCGACGAGCGGCATCAGGATGCGCCAGAAGATGGTCCAGCCGCTGGCGCCGTCGATGGCCGCGGCCTCCTCCAGCTCCTTGGGGACCGCGGCGACGAAGCCGCGGAGCATCAGGATGGTGATCGGCAGCGACACGGCGGTGTAGACGATCAGCAGGCCGGAGAGGTTGCCGAGCAGCTGCACCCCGGTGGCCTCCGAGAGCGACCGGAAGTTGATGAAGATCGAGATGATCATCGCTTCCATCGGCACCATCTGGATGACGATGAGCAGCATGATGAAGGCGGAGCGGAGCTTGAACCGGAACCTGGCGACGGCCACCGCCGCCAGCAGGGAGAACAGGGCTCCCATGGCCACGGCGCCGAGGGTGACCAGGAGACTGTTGGCGAGGAAGGTCCCGAAGTTCACCCCGGGGATGAGCTGGCCGTTGATCACCCGGTCGAAGTGTTCCAGCGTGGGCGCCTGGGGGAACAGCCGCTGGTCCCGGGTGAAGATCTCGCCGGTCGGCTTGAAGGCCGTCGAGACCATCCAGTAGACGGGGAAGACCGAGAACAGGAAGACGGCGATCCCGGCCAGGTACAGGGGGAGGTCGCGCAGGCGGCGCAGCGGGCTGCGGCGGTGGACGCGTCGCGGGGTCCCGGTGCCGCCGGAACCACCCGACGTGGAGCCGGGAGCGGCGGTCGCGGGACGAGCGGTCTTGTCGACGGCGGTCATCGGGTCTCCCCCTGGCGGATCATGATGCGCAGGTAGTACGCGGTGACGGCGAGGATCATGACGGTCATGACCACCGCGATGGCCGAACCCATGCCGTAGTTGGCCGGGCTGGCGCTGAACCCCTGCTGGTAGATGTAGTAGGAGAGCAGGTAGACGTCCTTGTTCTGGAAGCTGTTCGCCAGGATGTACAGCTGGGTGAACACGCGCAGGTCCCAGATGATCTGGAGGACCAGCAGGAGCGCGAACAGCGGACGCAGCATCGGGAAGGTGACGTTCCAGAACGACTTCCAGGCGTTGGCGCCGTCCATCCGGGCCGCCTCGTAGAGCTCGGACGGGATGCTCTTGAGACCGGCGAGCACCGACACCGCGACGAACGGGAACGACTGCCAGACGATCACCATGATGAGGATGCTGAACAGCGACAGCGGTTCGAGGAACCAGTTGTACTGGAGCCATCCGTCACCGACGAGCCAGTTCGGCAGACGGTCGAGGACGACGTTGACGAGGCCGCGCTCGGGCAGGAACAGCCACCGGAACACCAGGGAGGCGCTCAGGGCCGGCGTCGACCAGGCCAGCATCATGCCGATGGCCACGAAGGTGGAGAACCACTTGGGCAGCTTGTGCAGCAGGATGCCGATCAGCGTTCCGAGCACCATGGTGATGCCCACCATGAGGACGCAGACGACGACCGTGTTGCGCAGGATCGACCAGAAGGCGGGGTCGGTGAGCAGGCTCTGGTAGTGAGCGAAGTCGTTCCACTCCGGACCCGGCTGGTTGGGCATCAGGTTGCGGGTGGTGAAACTCGTGAACGAGTACCAGACCATCTGGACGATCGGCCAGAGCAGGACGACCGCCAGCAGGATCACCGACGGGATGATGAGCAGGTACGGGATCGGCTTGGGCCGCCTGGCTCGGGCGGGGGCCTGACCCACGGCGCCGTCCGGTTCGGCTGACGCTTTGTCGACGGTTCTCGGCATGGGCTTCTCAATCAGGGCGGGTTCGACCGGAAGGGGCGGGCGCGGGGTCCGCGCCCGCCCTCACGGCTGTGCTCAGAAGGGACGGGCTCTTACTCGACCGGCTCGTTGAGGATGGTGGTCAGCTGCTCGTTGGCGCCTTCCATGACCTCTTCGGGGTCGCCGCCCCGCACGATGTCGAGCACGGCGCCGGGCAGGATCTTGTTGTCCAGGTCGGCGGCGTTCCAGCGCGGGGTGCTGGGGAAGAAGCGCGTGTTCTGCATGCTCGTGGCCGCGGCGGCGCGGGCGGGGTCGTTCTGGTACTCGTCCGCCTGGAGCAGCTCCGGGTAGGCCGGGAAGAAGCCCGCGACGTCGGCGTAGGCCTTGCCGCCCTCCTGGTCGCCCAGGACGCCGAGCAGGTCGAAGGCCTGGTCCGGGTACGAGGTGAGACCGAAGACGGTCAGGGCCGAACCACCGGCGAAGACCGGGGCGTTGCCCTCGGCGCCGGGGATCGGGGCGGAGGCGATGTTCTCCAGGACCTCCGGGTCCTCGGCCTGCTCCTCGATGGAGCCCAGGGCCCAGCCGCCGTCGATGTACATGCCGAGCTGGCTGTTGGCGATGTCGGCCAGGGCGACCAGCTCGGTCTCACCGACGTAGCTCTGCGGGGAGATGCCGTCCTGGGTGAGCCCGGCGTAGAACTCCACGGCCTCGACGGTCTCGGGGTCGGTGAGCCGACCCGTCCACTCCTCGCCGTCCTGGACGGCGATCTCGCCGCCGTTGCCCCAGATGAAGCTGGCGATGCCGTTGGTGAAGTCGGTGGGCGCGGCGAAACCGGGGACGCCGTACTCCTCCTCGATAGCCTCGGAGACCTCGATGAGCTCGTCCCAGGTCGCGGGCGGCTCGTGGCCGATCTCCTGGAGCCAGTCGGCGCGGTAGTAGAGGGTGCGCACGCCGGAGAACCACGGGACGCCGTACTGGACGCCGTTGTACGTGCCGTACTCCAGGGCTTCCTGGTCCATGTCGGCGGCGGGGGCCCACTCGCCGACGTGGTCGCCGATGTCGAGCAGCGCGCCCTGGGAGGCCCAGCTGGAGACCTGGTCGTTGCCGACCTCGAGGACGTCGGGAGCGTCGCCGCCCGCGATGGCGTTGGTGATCGACTCCTGGGCGTCACCCCACGGGATGAACTCGACGTTGACGGCGGTGTCCGGGTACTGCTCCTGGAAGCGGGTCTCGGCTTCGTCGAAGTACGCGACCAGGTCGTCCTGGGAGGTGCCCATGACCCACACGGTCAGGGAATCAGGATTCTCGCCGGAAGAACTGTCGTCGCCACCGCCGCAGGCGGCCGCGAGCATCACCACGGCCGAGGCCAGAGCGATCTTGGGGAACCTCATGTGAACGTATCTCCCTTCGCACGTCACGCCGGGGCTCGGCGCCTGTGCTCGAAACGACCTGGGATCATGAACGGACCCGGGCGCCTCGACGTCTCTTATGGGGGTGTGCTGGGACAGCACTGGTTGTGGCCGCCCCGCCGGCGCGGGTACCGGTGGCCCGAATACAGCCTCGGACCTGCCGGGACGTGACCTCCTGTGAGGTTGTCAGCTAAATTAACAGGAAACTTTCCTAATAAAAACAGGGTGAGGTGTCACGGTTATGTCTCAACGTCCGGGGACTCCCCGGCTGCTGCGCCAGCTCAACGATCGCGCGGCACTGGAACTCCTCTTGTCCGGCGGTCCGTTGACCAGGACCCAACTCGGCACGAGGACGGGCCTGTCCAAGGTGACGGCGTCCCAGCTCCTCTCCCGTCTGGAGGAACGCGACCTGGTCCGGGTCGTCGGCAGCCAGGCGGGGGGCAGGGGGCCCAACGCGGCCCTCTACGCGGTCGTCCCGGAGAGCGCCTACGTGGCGGCGCTCGACGTCAGCGCGGGACGGGTCACCGCCACGATCGCGGACATCACCGGCCGGGTCATCAGCGAGGTGACGGTCGACCCCAGCGCCTCCGACGATCCCGTCGCCCTGGTGCACACCGCCGTGATGCGCCTGGCCGAGACCGCCGAGGTGCCGCTGGACAAGGTCCGCGCCTGCGTGATCGGCACCCCCGGTGTCGTCGACCCCCGCACCGGTGACATCCGGTTCTCCTTCGACCTCATGTCCTGGCACGAGGGTGTCCTGGAGGCCCTGCGCAGCGACCTCAAGCGCTCGGTCATGCTGGAGAACGACGTCAACCTGGCGGCGCTGGCCGAGTACTCCGAGGGCGCGGCCGAGGGCGCGGACGAGTTCGTGCTCATCTGGCTCAGCGCGGCGGGCGGCGTCGGTATGTCCACGATGATCGACGGCCGTATCCTCCGGGGCCGTTCCGGTGGCGCGGGGGAGATCGGCTACCTGCCGGTGCCCGGCGCCCCCATGCCGGTCGACGTGGGCCTGACCGGGAGCTACGAATCCCACCTGGCCCAGGGGGACCGGGAGCTGCCGCACGGCTTCCAGGCACTGGTCAAGGCCAAGCAGGTGGTCCAGCTCGCCGCCGAGCACGGCATCCCCGGCGACGGCGTCACCGAGGTCGTGGCCGCGGCCTCGGCCGGTGACACTCCCGAGAGCGACGCGTTCCTCGACGCCTTCGCCGACCGTCTCGCCCGGGGCGTGGCGGCGGTCAGCGTCATCATCGACCCGGGCCTGGTGGTCCTGGGCGGCGACGTCGCCAAGGCGGGCGGCCCCAAGCTCGCGGAGCGGGTCCAGGCGGCCACCGCGCGGATAGCCCCCAACGTCACCGAGGTGGCCATGGGCACCGTCGAGGGCAGCCCCGTGGTGCGGGGCGCCCTGCTGCACGCCCTGGAACGCGCCCGGGACGAGGTCTTCTCCTCCACCGTCTGAACCCCCGTCCCCCACCGACTCCGCGCCCCGGCACCTCACCCGCCGGGGCGCGCGGGCGTGGTCGCGCCCGGCGGGACGTGGACGCGCGCGGTGGGGTCAGTTCCCGGTGTCGGGGCCGAAGGAGTCGATGACGGCCTGGAACTCGTCCTGGCGCTCCTCGCGGAGGTCGGCCGGGAAGTTGAAGCTGATCCGGTAGGAGATCCCCCGGCTCTCGTCGGTGATCTCCCGGGTGAACATCCACCGGTCCGGCGACTCGCGCTCCTCGTGGCGGAACAGCACCTCGTAGACGGCGCTCTGGAGGCGGCCCTCCAGCTGTTCGGTCTCCAGCCGCTGCTGCCGGACGTCGCTGAAGTCCTCGTCCTCCTGGAGCAGCTCCTCCATCCGCACCATGGCGCCCTCGGCGTCGCGGACCAGGAAGTCGTACTCGGTGGCCACGACCGTGACGGACCCGTGCTCGTCACCGGTGACCAGGTCGTACGAGGCCAGCCGGGTGGCTGACTCGCCGCCGCCCTGGAGGTCCCCGTCGCGCACCGTCCAGTCCTCCGGCATGACCAGCCCCACCACGCCGTCCCCGAGGCGGACGTGTCCCTCGGGCGCGTCGTCCGAGAGGGTCTCGGGAAGCGTGTCGGACGCGCCCTCGGCGTCGGAGGGGGCACCGCTCGGCTCGGGGGTCGGCTCCTCCTCGGTGAGCTGGGCCTCCGCCTCGTTCCAGTCCCCGTCGGCCAACAGGGCCGGGACGGTGAACCAGCCCAGCACCAGCACCCCCGCGAGCACGGCGGAGCCGATCCACAGCGGGGCGCGGGAGCGCCGGGAGCCGCCCGCCGGAGCGGTGGGCGGTGCCACCGCGAACACCCGGGGTGCCGAGGCGGTGGGAGCGGGCGCGTCGAGCAGCTCCAGCGCCCGCTCCGGGAGCAGGCGCCGCCGGGGGTCCCGCACCAGCAGCCCGGCGACCACGGCGGCCACCGGTCCACGCGCGGGCACCGGGGGAACGGGCTGGGTGAGCACCGCCGTGAGGGTCCCCGTGAGCGTGTCCCGCTTGAACGGGGACTCCCCGGACAGCGCCGCGAACAGGGTGGCGCCCAGGCTCCAGAGGTCCGAGACCGCGCTCGTCTCGTCGTCCTCCAGCCGCTCCGGAGCCGCGTAGGCCGCCGTGCCGAGGATGGTCCCGGTCCCGGTGAGCGCGGTGCCCTCGTGGTCGGGCAGGTTGGCGATCCCGAAGTCGGTCAGGACCGGCCGGGCACCGCCCTCGCTCAGCATGATGTTGGCGGGCTTGACGTCGCGGTGGATCACCCCGGCCCGGTGGGCGGCCCACAGGGCCCCCAGCAGCGGTCGGGCGATCCGCTCCACCTCGTCCTCGGACAGGGGCCCGGTACGCCGGAGCCGGTCCCGCAGTGACTCACCGTCCAGCAGCTCCATGACGATGAACGTGACGCCGCCCTCGTCCAGGACGTCGTGCACGGTCACCACCGAGGGGTGGGAGACCCGCGCCGCCGCCTGGGCCTCGCGCACCATCCGGGCCCGGGCGCGCTCGCGCTCGCGCGGCGGCATGTCGTGGGGGAGGTGGACCTCCTTGACCGCGACCTCCCGGTTCAGCCCGGTGTCGTGGGCCCGCCACACCGTCCCCATGGCCCCGCTGCCCAGTTCGCCGAGGAACGTGTAACGCCCGACCGATCCGCGCGGGGAGGTCTGGCTGAGGTCGGCGGTCGGGCCGGAGGGGTCCGAGGGATCGGTGGGGTGCATGACCCCATCCTCTCAACACCGCGAAGCGGGACGAAAGCGAAGGTGGCCCTCCGGGGCGGAACGCCCTCGGTCAGCCGCGCCCGAGCGGCCGCGCCATCGCGATCCTGGGCCGGACCATGATCCCCGCCTCCTCCTCGACCTCCCACTGCCGTTCCAGCTCGGGGCCCCACCGTTCCCGAGGGAGCTCCTCGAAGCCCCGGCGCCCGTACCAGGGGCCGTTCCACGGCAGGTCCCGGAAGGTGGTGAGGGTGACCCGGTCGTACCCGTCCTCCTCGGCGTGGGCGCACACCGCGTCCAGCAGGGCCCCGCCGATCCCGCGCCGCCCGTGGTCCGGGTGCACGGCGAGCTGTTCGAGGTGGACGGCCCCGTCCAGGACGACCGTGGCGGCCAGACCGCACACGCCCTGGTCGGTGACGGCCACCAGCACCCGCTCCACGTGGTCGAGCATCTCCCGGGGATCGTCCGGCGGGAGTTCCAGCCCGGCCTCGGCGAAGAGGGTGTCCGCGGCGAGGGACACCTCCACCAGGGCGTCGGTGTCCCCCGGCTCCATGGGACGGATCACGAGTGGCAAGGCCACCTCCTGCGTAGGGTGCGTGTGGTCGAGGCTGATCCTCGCACCATGACGCGGCTCGGTCAGGGGTCCCACCGCCGTGCCGCGCTCAGCGGCGCAGACGCAGCCCCTTCGGGGTGACGTGGAACCCGGCCGCGACCAGCGCGGTGTCCGCCGGGGTCCCGAAGACCTCCGCGCCGTCCGCCCGCTCCACCGTGAGCGACTCCACCCCGCCCGCGTCCACCAGTTCCGCCACCGCGCGGGCGGCCCGCTCCAGCAGCGCCGGAGTGGAGCCGAAGGTCAGCACCGACCGCCCGCCCCGGCCCACGAACAGGGTCGGGCGGCCGCCGTCCAGCACCACCAGTGCGCCCGCGACCCGTCCCGGCCGGTGGGACGCCTCCACACCCGCCGCGCCCGCGGGCCAGGACAGCGCCGCGCCGAACGGGTTGGCCGGATCCGTGGCGGCCAGCACCACGGGCGGGGTCGGACCGCCCGGATCCTCACCGGACAGCGCCCGCAACCGGTCCACCGCCCCGGGCAGCGCGAACTGCGCCCCGCCCAGCCCCTCCACGAAGTACCCCCGGCGCACCCGCCCCGCCTCCTCCATGGACCGCAGCACCCGGTACTCGTCCGACGAGATGCCCCGGCCCTGCTGCCCCTTGAGCAGGAGCCCGTCCCGTTCGAGCCGGGCCTCCACCCGCGCTAGCGTGCGCCGGGTCGGGTCCGGGTCGGGCACCGGCAGCGCCGACCAGCGGCCCGCCGCCGTGGGAGGACCGGACCGCGTCGGCATCACCGGACGGCGCCGGGCACGGGAGGAGCCCCGGCGCGTGACGGGGCCCGCACCCAGCGCGGCGCGCAGCGGGGCCAGGGTGTCGTTGGTGACGCACCCCGACCACACCAGGAGCCACACGGCCGCCACCAGGTCCGCGTCGGAGACCACCGCCCCGCCCAGGGCACGGGCCACGCGGTCGGACACGTCCCGGAAGAACAGGGCACCGCCCTCCCGCAGCACCTCCAGGACGGTCTCGGCCAGGGAACCCTCCTCCGGCGGGACCGGATCGGGCAGCAGCAGCGGGGCCTCGTCCGCCGGGGCCAGCGCCAGCCAGCCGTCCTCGCCCGGCAGCGACCCGGTCCCCGCCCAGACGACCTCACCGGCCTGCGTGAGCGCGTCCAGGGACACCGGGGAGTAGCCCTCCACCCGGGCGGGCAGCACCGTCGACTCCAGCGACGAGGCGACCAGTGCCGTCCCGCGCAACGACTCCACCGCCTCGAACACCGCGTCGGGGCCGCGCAGTCGCGCGTCCGGGACGGCACGCTGCCACAGGGGCACGAACCGGGCCAGCGCCCGTGGTTCGACCGGTTCGACCTCCCTGCGCAGCCGGGCGACCGAACCCCGCCGCAGACGGCGCAGCACGTCGTCGTCGCACCACTCGGTACCGCTGCCGCCGGGCCGGAACCCGCCCCTGACCACCCGTCCGCGTCCCGCCAGCTCCCGCAGGGCACCCTCCACCGCGTCGCGCCCCAACCCGAGCCGCGCGGCCGCCCGCGCCGAGGTGAACGGCGCGTGCGTGCGCGCGTACCGGGAGACCAGGTCGACCAGCGGCTCCGCCACCGGCTCCAGGAACACCTCCGGGACACCGGGCGGGGGCTCCGCGCCCAGGGCGTCACGCAGCCGGGCCACGTCCTCCACCGCGCACCACCGCTCGGCCCCGGCCACCCGCATCCGGACCACGCGGCCGGAACCCTCCAGCTCCTCCAGCCACTCCCGCCGCGCGCCCCGCTCGGCCGCCTCGGCCGTGGTCAGCGGCCCCACCTCCCGCAGCAGGTCGGCGGAGCCCTCCAGGTCCCGCACCGGCGCGGCGATCCGCTGCAACAGGGCGTCGGTGTGCTCCACCACCTCCGGGTCCAGCAGCTCCCGCAGGTCCGCGCTGCCCAACAGGTCCGCCAGCAGCGACGGGTCCAGGGTGAGCGCCTGCGCGCGCAGCTCGGCGGCGGGCGCGTCCCCCTCGTACAGGAACGCCGCCGTGTACTCCATCAGCAGCGACCGGGCGAACGGTGAGGCCTGCGGGGTCTCCACCTCCACCACCCGCACCCGCCGCGCCCGCACGTCGGTGAGCACCTCGGCCAGCGCGGGCACGTCGAACACGTCCCGCAGGCACTCCCGCACCGTCTCCAACACGATCGGGAACGACCCGTACCGGCCCGCCACCGACAACAGGTGCTGGGCGCGCAACCGCTGCTGCCACAGCGGCATCCGCCGGTCCGGGCGCTGGCGGGGCAGCAGCAGCGCCCGCGCCGCGCACTCACGGAACCGGGACGCGAACAGCGCCGAGCCGGTGAGCTCGTCGGTGACCACGGCCTCCACGGTCCCGGGGTCCAACGACACCAGGTCGGTCAGCTCACCCGCACGCAGGAGGCCGCCCGCCTCCACGTCCGGCAGCCGCAGCACGATCCCGTCGTCACCGTGCACCACCTGCGCGTCCGTGCCGAACCGCTCCCGCACGCGCCCGGCGATCGCCAGCGCCCACGGGGCGTGCACCCGGGCACCCAGCGGAGAGTGCACCACCGCCCGCCAGTCGCCCACCTGGTCCCGGAAGCGCTCGATCACCACCGTGCGGTCGTCGGGCACGCTCCCGGTCGCCTCCCGCTGGTCGGCCACGTACTCCACGAGGTTGTCGGCGGCCCAGCCGTCCAGCCCGGCCTCCGTGGCCAGCTCGCGCCCGGCGACCCGGTCGCGATCGGCCAGCTCGCGGGTCATCGCGCCCACCGCCCGGCCCAGCTCCGCCGGGCGCCCCAGGGCGTCCGCCTTCCAGAACGGCATCCGGCCCGGCCTGCCCGGGGCGGGGGAGACCATCACGCGGTCGGCGGTGATCGCCTCGATCCGCCACGAGGTCGAACCCAGCACGAACACGTCGCCCACCCGCGACTCGTACACCATCTCCTCGTCCAGCTCACCGACACGCGTCGGTGCCCTGCTCGACGACTCCGAGGCCAGGTGCACGCCGTACATGCCCCGGTCCGGGATGGTGCCGCCGCTGATCACCGCCAGCCGCTGGGCGCCGGGTCGGGCCCGCAGCACGTCCTCGTCGCGGTCCCACACCAGGCGCGGGCGCAGCTCGGCGAACTCGTCCGAGGGATAGCGGCCCGACAGCATGTCGAGCACCGACTCCAGGACCGCGTCGCTCAGGCGGGCGAAGGGCGCCGCCCGGCGCACCAGCGCCGCCAGCTCGGGCACCGTCCAGTCGTCCATCGCCACCATCGCCACGACCTGCTGTGACAGCACGTCCAGGGGGTCGCTCGGCATCTCCAGCCGTTCGATCCCGCCCGCGCGCATGCGCTCGGTCACCACGGTGGTCGCCAGCAGGTCGCCCCGGTACTGCGGCAGGAACACCCCGCGCGAGGTCTCACCCACCTGGTGACCCGCGCGGCCCACCCGCTGGAGGCCGCTGGCCACGGACGGGGGAGCGGCCACCTGGACCACCAGGTCCACCGCGCCCATGTCCACCCCGAGTTCGAGGCTGGAGGTGGCCACCACACACCGCAGCCGCCCCGCCTTGAGGTCGTCCTCGATGAGCTCCCGCTCGGCCTTGGACACGGACCCGTGGTGGGCGCGCGCGATCACCGGGGCACCGCCACGGCTCTGCTCCGACTGGCCGATCACCTGGGCGGCGACCTCCTCACCGGGCAGACCGCCGTCGACGCGTTCGGCGTGGAGGTCGTTGAGCCGGGCACACAGCTTCTCGGCGGTACGGCGGCCGTTGGTGAACACGATGGTGGAGCGGTTGGCCTCGACCAGGTCCAGGACCCGGCGCTCCATGTGCGGCCACACCGAGCCCCGGCTCATGGTGTTGCCCGCGCGCGGGTCCGGGGGCAGGCCCTCGGCGGTGGCGGGCGGGCTCCCGGGTTCGTCCAGGTCGGGGACGGACGCCTCCACCCGCAGGTCCATGCGCGGGGTGTCCGGCGGTGCGACGATCACGGCGCCCGCACCGGGGGTGCCCCCACCGGTTCCGGTCAGGTAGGAGGCGACGGTCTCGCGCGGGCGCACGGTGGCGGACAGGCCGATCCGCTGGGCCGGGCGGTCCAGCAGGGCGGCCAGGCGCTCCAGGCTCAGCGCCAGGTGGGCGCCGCGCTTGGTCCCGGCCAGGGCGTGCACCTCGTCGACGATGACCGTCTCCACCCCCGCCAGTCCCTCGCGCGCCCGGGAGGTCAGGACCAGGAAGAGCGACTCGGGCGTGGTGATGAGGACGTCCGGCGGGTGGGTGGCCATCCGGCGCCGCTCCTGGGCCGGGGTGTCGCCGGTGCGCACCCCCACGGTGACCGGGGACAGGGCCTCCCCGCCGCGCTCGGCGGCGGCCGCGATCCCCGCCAGCGGCTGGCGGAGGTTGCGTTCCACGTCCACGGCGAGCGCCTTGAGCGGTGACACGTACAGGACCCGGCAGCGCCTCGTCCGGTCCGTCGGCACGGGGGCGTGGGTGAGGCGGTCCAGGGACCACAGGAAGGCCGACAGTGTCTTGCCGGACCCGGTCGGCGCCACCACCAGCGTGTCGCGGCCGGAGGCGATCGTCCGCCAGGCCTCGGTCTGGGCGGCCGTGGGACCGTGCGGGAAGGCCCGTCCGAACCAGGTCCGGGTCGCCGTTCCGAAGGGTGCCAGGGGGTCGGTCGCTCCGCTCATCGCACCAGTCTGCCCAAGGGGGCCGACAGATCGGCGCAGGACACCCGGTGCCCGGGACCCGGTGGAACCCGTCCTGTGGACGAGTCCCACCGGCTCCCTCCGGTCACTCATACTGGGGCCGATGAGACTCACTGTTTTCTGGCACAACATGCACGCCCAGTTCGGCGAGGCCTACGCGGACAGCCTGGCCAAGGACTACGTCATCGAGAAGCTCGGCTCCCGCACGGTCAACCAGGCGCTGGCCGACGGGATCTCGGCCAAGGAGGTGTGGCGGGCCGTGTGTGACGCGTTCGACCTTCCCGCCTCCGTGCGCTGACCCGTCCTTCGCCAAGCCCGCGTAAAAACCGGGACGCCAGGGGTTCGCACCGGATTTCGAACATGAGTTCGGGTAGTCTGGGTTCTCGACGGGCGGACGCCGAGCGTCGCGATTGTCGTACCGACCGCGTAGCGTCATGCGCATCATGAAGAAAAAGGCATCAACCCAACAGGGGAATCCCGTGGCATCTGGAGACCGAGACAAGGCTCTCGAAACAGCGCTCGCGCAGATCGAGCGGCAGTTCGGCAAGGGCTCCGTCATGCGCTTGGGGGACGACGACCGTCCGCCGATCGAGGCGATCCCCACCGGCGCCATCGCGCTGGACGTCGCCCTGGGTATCGGCGGCCTGCCCAAGGGCCGGGTCGTCGAGGTCTACGGCCCCGAGTCCAGCGGTAAGACCACCGTCGCGCTGCACGCGGTGGCCAGCGCCCAGAAGATGGGCGGCATCGCCGCCTTCGTCGACGCCGAGCACGCGCTCGACCCCGAGTACGCCAAGAAGATCGGCGTCGACACCGACAACCTCCTCCTCTCCCAGCCGGACACCGGTGAGCAGGCGCTGGAGATCGTCGACATGCTCATCCGCTCCGGCGCCGTCTCGATCATCGTGATCGACTCCGTGGCGGCCCTGGTGCCCCGCGCCGAGATCGAGGGCGAGATGGGCGACAGCCACGTCGGCCTCCAGGCCCGGCTCATGTCCCAGGCGCTGCGCAAGATCGCCGGTGCCCTGCACTCCACCGGCACCACCGCGATCTTCATCAACCAGCTCCGCGAGAAGGTCGGCGTCATGTTCGGCTCGCCGGAGACCACCACCGGTGGCAAGGCGCTGAAGTTCTACGCCTCGGTCCGCCTGGACGTGCGTCGCATCGAGACGCTCAAGGACGGCACCGACGCGGTCGGCAACCGCACCCGCGTCAAGGTCGTCAAGAACAAGGTCGCGCCGCCCTTCAAGCAGGCCGAGTTCGACATCCTCTACGGTGTCGGCGTCTCCCGTGAGGGCAGCCTCATCGACCTGGGCGTGGAGCACGCCATCGTGCGCAAGTCCGGTGCCTGGTACACCTACGACGGCACCCAGCTCGGGCAGGGCAAGGAGAACGCCCGCAACTTCCTGCGCGAGAACGTGGACGTGGCCAAGGAGATCGAGAAGAAGATCAAGGAGAAGCTGGGCATCCCCGGACAGGGTGACGACAGCGCCTCCGGCCCCGCGGAGCCCGCCAAGACCGACCCGGTCAAGGTCGAGGAGCCCAAGGCGCCCGCCAAGCGGGCCGCCGCCAAGACCACCAAGGCCGCCGCCCCGGATGCGTGAGGGGCGCCGGTCAGCCGACCGCGCCGGAGCGGCCGAGGCCGACCCGGTGAGCGCCGACGAGGAGGCCGCTCCGGGCGGGAGACCCGGAGCGGACCTCGAGAACAAGGCCAGGAACCTGGTCCTGAGGATGCTCACCCACTCCCCGCGCACCCGTGCCCAGCTGGAACGCTCCCTGCACCGCAGGGAGTACCCGGACGAGGTGGTGGAACAGGTCCTCAACGGCCTCGACGAGGCCGGGCTGATCGACGACGCCGCCTTCGCCCAGGCCTGGGTCTCCTCCCGGCAGCACGGCAGACACCTGTCCCGCCGGGCCCTGACCCAGGAACTGCGCACCCGGGGAGTGGAGGAGGAGACCGTCCGTGAGGCGGTCTCCGAGGTCAGCGACGAGGACGAGCAGGAGGCGGCCCGCGCCCTGGCCCGCAAGAGCCTGCGCGGAAGTCGTGGCAAGGACAAGGAGTCCCGGATCCGCCGCGCCCTGGGTGTCCTGGGTCGCAAGGGCTACCCGGGCGGTCTGTCCTACCGCATCGTGCGCGAGGAGATGGAACAGGAAGGCCTGGAGGCCGACCTGGACCACCCCGACCTCTAGCCGCCCGCTCGGGGGTGCGCTCATCCGTGCGACGTGGGTTCCGGCGGGTGATCACGCCGTGCCGGCCGCCCTCGGGCGCACCGGTCCCCACGGGACGCGGGTCGGAACGGCCCCGGTCGCCGTGAGCGTGGGCGGGGGCGGGGAGCGACGGCCCGCGCGACGCGGGCCACGCGCGGATGCTAGCTTCCCTTCCCATGACGGAGCACCAGGACCGGACCAGGGCGGCCTACGACGGGGTCGTCGAACTGTACGCGTCGTTGTTCGCCGGTCGGCTGGAGACCCAACCGTTCGCGCGGAACATGATCGGCACCTTCGCCGAGCTGGTGCGCGGGACGGGGAACCCACGGGCGGCCGATGTCGGCTGCGGTCCCGGGCATCTGACGGCCATGCTGGACGACCTGGGGTTGGACGCCTTCGGCCTGGACCTCTCCCCGGCCATGGTCGAGCACGCGCGGCGGGCGTACCCGTCCCTGCGGTTCGACGAGGCGCGGATGGAGGCGCTGCCGGTCGAGGACGGCGCGCTCGGCGGCGTGCTGGCCCACTACTCGATGATCCACACCCCGCCCGAGGAGCTGCCCGCGCTTCTGGCCGAGCAGGCGCGCGTCCTGACCACAGGGGGACTGCTGCTGGTCTCGTTCTTCGCCACGGACGGGCCGGAGACGATCCGCTTCGACCACAGGGTGGCACCCGCCCACAGCTGGCCCGCGGACCGGCTCGCCGGGCTGCTGACCGGGGCCGGGTTCACCGTGGTGGCCCGACTGCTCCACGATCCGGCCTCCGAACGCGGCTTCCTCGACGCCCACCTCCTCGCCCGCCTCGGCTAGGGCGTGCCTGTGCGGGTGCCTTCGCCGGTGGTGGTGGGGCCGCCGTCGTGTGCGCTGGACGCGGGCTCGCACAGCGGGGCCCGACCGGGTCTGGCCGTCCGGGCCTCATCGGCGCGGCGAGAGGCAGCGTGGCGACGCGAGCGCCGCGGAACGATCCGGGAAACACGCCCCAGAGCCCGTCCCAGCGCGCCTCACTCGGCCCGCCCCGACCGGGGCCGCACGGCGATCAGGACGGTTCCGTGGCTTCCCGGATCACGGGCTCACCGGTCACGGCGGTCACACCGGCCTCCGGGGTCACCTCGGGCAGCTGCTCCACGACGGGGAGATCGTCCTCCGGCTCCTCGCGCGGCGCGGGAGGATCGGTGGTGAGCTCCAACGGGGCCACGTCCGGCGTGAAACCGAAGACCCCCGCGTAGAAGGCCAGCTCAGCCTCCAGGGTGCGAACGCGCGCGGCCTCGGACCGGAAGCCGTGCGCCTCACCCTCGAACTCCAGCAGCGCGTACGGCACCTCCCGCCTGCTGAGCCCCGTGGCCATGCGGGTCGCCTGGTCCGGGGTGACCACCCGGTCCTCCAGACCCTGGAAGAGCAGTACGGGGGCCGTGATCTCACCGATCCGGTTGATCGGTGACCGCTCCCGGTAGGTTTCCACGAACCCCGGCAGGGTGCCCACCAGCGTGTCCGTGAAGCGGGACTCGAAGTCGTGGGTGGACTTGACCAGCCCCAGCAGGTCCGTGACACCGAAGTACGACACCCCGCAGGCGAAGGTGTCACCGGTCAGGGCGAGCAGGGCCGTGAGTCCGCCCGCGCTCGGGCCCCGGATGGCCAGACGCTCGGGGTCGGCCAGCCCCTGCTCCACCAGGGCTCGGGCGGCGGCGGTGCAGTCCTCGACGTCCACCGCGCCCCACTGCTTGTGCAGGCGCTTGCGGTAGGAGCGCCCGTAGCCCGTCGAACCGCCGTAGTCCACGTCCACGACGCCGATCCCACGGCTGGTGAAGTAGGCCTTGACCAGGTCCAGCGAGCGCGAGGCCTGCCCCACCGGGCCGCCGTGCGCCCACACCACGTAGGGGGCCGGACCCTCCGAGGAGACCTCGGGGTTGGTGGGCGGGTACACGTTGGCGTGCACCGTCGCCCCGTAGCGGCCGGGGAGCGTCTCCGTGCGGGGAACGGGCAGGTACGCGGGGTCCACCGGCACGTCGGAGCCCACGAGGACCTCCACCGTGCGGCGGTCCGGGTCCAGCCGCACCAGGCACGGGGCGGTGTCCGCCGAGGCGGCGAGGGCCACCACGCTGGTCCCGTCGGAGTCCAGGTGCGACCACGCGGTCAGGTCGGTGCCGACCGGTTCCAGGTCGAGGGTGTCCGGGTCGTACACGCTCGGCCGCATCGCGGTGTCACCGTGCAGGGTCACGATCCGACCGTCGTCCAGCAGTCGGAAGCAGCGCTCGCCCAGGCGCCACGGCGGGGAGTGGAACTCCTCCTCGGCCGGGTACAGCGCGATGGCCTGGCCCTTCAGACCCGCCTGGTAGAGGTTCCAGAAGCCCGGCCAGTCCGAGGCCACGTACAGTGTGGAGTCGTCCGCCCAGACGGGGGCGAGCACGGACTCGTCCACGCCGCCCTTGAGCGTGTACTCCCCGAGCAGCCCGTTCTCGGTGAGCTCGCCCACCCGCAGCTCGGTGCCGTCCCAGGGCATCCTCGGATGGTTCCACCGTACGTAGGCGAGGTGGGTGCCGTCCGGTGAGACGGTGGGGGAGGCGTAGAAGTGCGCGCCGGAGACCAGCTCGCGGATCGCGGACGGGTCGTGCCCGCCCCGCCCCGAGAGCGGCACCGCGACGATGGAACGGCGCACGCCGCCGTCGACGTGCTGCTCCCGCACACACAGCAGCTGCCGGCCGTCGGCGCCCAGCGCCGGGTCGGCGTAGCGCAGGGCCCCGGGCGCCTCGGGTTCGGGTGTCAGCGGGACCGGGTCCTTCGCACCGCGTTCGAGCAGGTAGAGGCGCTGGTCCTCGGCGTTGGCGAAGACCACGCCCACCCGGGCGATGGCCTTGTCGTCACGGCGGGGGACCGGCAGGTGGGAGCGGCCGCCGTACTCGTGCACCCTCGTGCCCACGCTCCACGGGGCGGGGAGCAGGTCGCGCACGGTGCCGTCCGCGTCCCGGCGCACGAGCGTGGTGCGCCCCTCCTCCCCTGGTCGGTACTCCTCCCACCAGACCTCCTCGCCCAGGACGGAGGGGTACGCCATCTGGCGCACTCCTCGGGCGACGTCACCGGCACTGATGGGTGATGGCCAGGAGCCGTGGGGGCTCGACAGTTCAGACATGTCCCGCTCAGGATGGGTCGTGGGTGTGATCAGATGACATGTCGACCTTAGTGCTCCATGGCCTTCGTGTGCAGTCCCGGTGGGGCCACCTGTGGACGGTGGGGCGCGGTGGGGGTCGGTGGGAGACCCCGTCGCCGCCCCCGTGCGTCCACGGGCCCACGACGACGGCCCCGCGGAACGCACTCGGGGGTGCGTCCACGGGGCCGTCGCGGGGTGCTCTGGGGGCTCGGTTACGAGCTCGAACCCCCGTCGCCGCCGGAGCCTCCGCCGGAACCGGAGTCCCCACCGGAGCCCGAGCCCCCGTCAGGAGCGGAACCGCCCTCGCCTGGCTCGGGACGCGGCTCGGGCTCGGGACGCGACTCGTCCCGCTCGGAGCCCTCCTCGGTCTCGACCACGACGACGTCGCCACGGGGCTGGGCCGCCGCCCCGCCGGGCTGACCGCTCGGTGCGGCGGTCGGGCCGGTCACGTCGGTGGGCGCGCCGCCCGCCGCCGTCGCCTTGGCGGAGGGCCGGCCCCGTCGGGCGTTGCGGCGCTCCAGCCAGATCGCGAACCGGCTGAGCGACAGGTTGATGATGATGTAGATGACCGCGCAGATGATCGCCGCGGGGATCACGTTGCTCTCCCGGGTGGCGACCAGCGTGAAGCTGCGCAGGAGCTCCGGGAAGGCGATGATGTAACCCAGCGCGGAGTCCTTGAGCAGGACCACCAGCTGCGCCACGATCGCGGGCATCATCGAGGTGACGGCCTGCGGGATCAGGATCGTCCACATCGTCTGGGTCCGGCTCATACCGATGGACTGCGCGGCCTCGGCCTGCCCCTTCGGCACGGCGAGGATGCCCGCGCGGAACACCTCGGCCAGCACCGAACCGTTGTACAGCGTCAGGCCCGTGACCACCGCGACCAGCGCGGTCACCTGGAAGGTGCCCGTCGGGATGTCGAAGAGCTGCCAGGCGACGATGGGCAGCGCCATCGTGAAGAAGATCAGCATCAGCAGCGGGATGCCGCGGAAGAACTCCACGACGGCCCCGGACGGGATGCGGATCCACCAGCGCTCGGAGAGCCGTCCGATGCCGAAGACCAGGCCGAACAGCACCGCGAGCACCGACGCGGTCAGCGCCGCAGTCAGCGTGTTCTGGAGACCGGGGAGGACGTAGCCCGTCCACGTCTCCGGCCGCAGGAACGGTTCCCACTTCTCCGCGGCCCACTGCCCGGACGGATTGACCGCCCAGGTCTGCGCCGAGAAGAGGGGGGACTCGCGCTCGCTCAGGGTCCGGTTGAACCCCAGGTACAGCACGGCCAGACCGACCAGCCCGAGGGCCACGGTGACGATCGTGTAGAGGACGTTGCGCGCCCGGGCCCTGGGCCCCGGAGCGTCGAAGAGAACGGACTGCGCGCTCATCGGACCACCGCCACTCGCTTGGCGAGCCAGCCGAAGAAGTAACCCATCGGCAGGGTCAGGATCAGGAACCCGATCGCGAATCCGACGAAGGTCGGCAGGACCGGGGCGACGCCCTGGTCGAACATGAGCTTCATCTCCCGGGACGCCTCCTGGACGCCCAGCCCCGCGACGGAGGCGACGGTGGTGTTCTTGGTCAGCGCGATCAGCACGCTGCCCAGCGGGCCGACGACGGTGCGCAGCGCCTGCGGGATGACGATCAGCCGCAGGTTCTGGGTGAAGGTCAGGCCCAGGGAACGGGCCGCCTCGACCTGGCCCAGCGGGATGGTGTTGATACCGGCGCGCAGCGATTCGGACACGAAGCACGCGGTGTAGGCGGACAGTCCGATGACCGCCCACCAGAACACGTCCCAGGCCACGCTGTCGGCCAGGCTCAGCCCGAGGGCGCTGTTCAGGCCCAGTCCGCAGAAGAGCAGGACCAGGGTGAGGGGCGAGTTCCGGATGCCCTCGACGTAGGCGGTGGACAGACCGCGCAGCAGCGGGACGGGGGAGACCCGCATGGCGGTGAGCAGGACACCGAGGACGAACGAGAAGACGGCGCTGAACAGGGTGAGCCGGACGGTCCATGAGAAACCGTCGACGACTTTGTCGATGTTGCTGAGAAAGGCTTCCATAGGTCCCAGCCGGTCAAGGCTCGGAAGGTGGGGCCGGGCGGTCCCGACCCCACCTTCCGAACAAGGTCAGATGACGGTTTTAGGCGCAGGCCTCGAGCTCGGGGACGGACTCCTCGAAGGCGAAGTCGGTCTCACCGAAGGCGCTCTCCAGGTACTCGACGGCCGAACCGTCCTCCCACATCTTGGTGATGGCCGCGTTGACCTCCTCGCAGCGCTCGGTGGAGCCGGCGGGCAGGCCGACGCCGTACTTCTCCTCGCCGAACGGGTTGTTCACCAGCCGGTAGTCCTCGGGGTTCTGGGCGGCGAAGCCCGCGAGGATGGTGTTGTCGGTGGTGACGGCGTCGACGGTGCCGTTGCTGAGCAGCTCCAGGCACTCGGAGTAGTTGCCCGCCTCGCGCAGCTCGGCGTCGATCTCCATCTCCTCGGTGATGTTGTGCGCCGAGCGGGAGCCGGAGGCCGAGCACAGCACCTTGCCGCTGAGGTCCTCGGGGCTGTTGATGTCGGAGTTGTCGGCCTGGGTCAGGATGTCCTGCTTGGCGACGTAGTACGGACCGCCGAAGTCGACGACCTGGCGGCGCTCGTCGGTGATCGAGTAGGTCGCGAGGATCATGTCGACCGTGCCCTGCTGGAGGAAGGACTCACGGTTGGCGGAGGCCGCCTCGGTCCACTCGATCTGGTCGGGGGAGTACCCGAGCTCACCGGCGACGTAGGTGGCGACGTCGACGTCGAAACCGGCGGGGGTGCCGCCCTCGCTCAGGCCCAGGCCCGGCTGGTCGTACTTGACGCCGATGGTGATGGTGTCACCGTTGCCGCCACCGTCGCCGGAGCCGCCGTCACCCTCGCCGCCGACGTCGGCGGTGCCACAGGCGGACAGGGTCAGGGCGAGGACGGCGGCGCCGCCCAGGATGGTGTTGAAACGACGTGCTCGCATGTGGGGTACCTCTTCCTTGAGCGTGCGAAGAACGCGAAGATCTGGGGGAGCCCGAAGGCTCGGAAACCTAGTGGGTCAGGATCTTCGACAGGAAGTCCTGGGCCCGCTCCGACCGGGGGTTGGTGAAGAACTCGTCGGGGGTGTTCTCCTCGACGATCTGGCCGTCGGCCATGAAGACGACCCGGTTGGCGGCACGGCGGGCGAAGCCCATCTCGTGCGTGACCACGACCATGGTCATGCCCTCGCTGGCGAGGTCGGTCATGACGTCGAGGACCTCCTGGACCATCTCGGGGTCCAGAGCGGAGGTCGGCTCGTCGAAGAGGATCACCTTCGGGTTCATCGCCAGCGCGCGGGCGATGGCCACGCGCTGCTGCTGACCACCGGAGAGCTGGGCGGGGTACTTGTGTGCCTGGTTGCCGATCCGCACCCGGTCGAGGAGCTCCATGCCACGGGCCTCGGCGTCGGCCTTGGACTGGCGGAGCACCTTCATCGGGCCGAGCGTGACGTTCTGGAGCACGGTCTTGTGCGCGAACAGGTTGAACGACTGGAACACCATGCCGACGTCGCTGCGCAGCTTGGCCAGGCCGCGGCCCTCGGCGGGCAGGGGCTGACCGTCCAGGGAGATGACACCGGAGTCGATCGTCTCGAGCCGGTTCATGGTGCGGCAGAGCGTCGACTTGCCGGACCCGGACGGGCCGATGACGACTACCACCTCGCCGGAGTTAACCGTCAGATCGATGTCGCGGAGCACGTGCAGGTCGCCGAAGTGCTTGTTGACGTTCTCCAGCACGACGAGAGGAGTTGAAGTCATGCATCGGAACCTAATGGGTCCAAGTTGCCGTGTCATCACGAAAACGCTGCTTGACCCAGGAGTAGCTGACTTGTTACGGCGTGATCGGCAAAACCGTTATCGATTTCGTTGTGTAGGACGGATTCTGTCGCGCGGAGTGTCGGAGTCACTCTCCAGAGTTTCCGGTGGTGGCTCTCCGTGACGGCGTCGGAACTCCGAGCCGACCATGGTGGGCGCCGTCCCTCCAGGTCACGCGGGAGGTGTGGTGCCGGGTTCCGTAACAGGGATTGCGGGCGTGTTACGGAGCGTCCCTTTTCCCGGAAACTGGCTTTCCGCCTTAAGGAGGACTTCAGGAAGACGGGAGGAGGCTCGGGGAACGCCCTCGGAAACCACGCTCCCGATAACCGGCCGCTGGCCTGTCCCCGATGATCCGGGAGACCGAATCCGGTCCGGCGGAGCGCCCCGACCGGCGGTCCGGCCGACACCGCCCCGAGGCTCCGGACCGGACTCCGCGCGAGCGTCCTGGAGGCCGCCGCGAAGCGGATAGCCTGGAACGGTGAGCCAGAGTCGTACCTACCAAGTGCGGACCTACGGCTGCCAGATGAACGTCCACGACTCCGAGCGCCTCTCCGGTCTGCTGGAGGACGCTGGGTACGCTCGCGCAGCTGAGGACACCACCGCAGACATCGTCGTCTTCAACACCTGTGCGGTCCGTGAGAACGCGGACAACCGCCTCTACGGCAACCTCGGTCACCTGCGCCCGGTCAAGGACGCCAACCCGGGGATGCAGATCGCCGTGGGCGGCTGCCTCGCCCAGAAGGACCGCGGGGAGATCGTGCGCCGCGCCCCCTGGGTGGACGTGGTGTTCGGAACCCACAACATCGGCTCCCTGCCCGCGCTGTTGGAGCGCGCCCGCGTCCAACGCGAGGCGCAGGTCGAGATCGCGGAGGCGCTGGAGCACTTCCCGTCGACGCTCCCCAGCCGTCGCGAGTCCGCCTACGCGGCCTGGGTGTCGATCTCGGTCGGCTGCAACAACACCTGCACCTTCTGCATCGTGCCCGCGCTGCGTGGCAAGGAGAAGGACCGGCGCCCCGGAGACGTGCTCGCCGAGGTCCGCGCCCTGGTCGACGAGGGCGTCACCGAGGTGACACTGCTCGGCCAGAACGTCAACGCCTACGGCAGCGAGTTCGGGGACCGGCAGGCCTTCTCCAAGCTGCTGCGCGCCTGCGGTGAGATCGAGGGGCTGGAGCGGGTCCGCTTCACCTCCCCGCACCCGCGCGACTTCACCGACGACGTCATCGAGGCCATGGCCGAGACGCCCAACGTGATGCCGCAGCTGCACATGCCGTTGCAGTCCGGGTCCAGCAGGGTCCTGAAGGACATGCGCCGCTCCTACCGCCAGGAGCGCTTCCTCGGCATCGTGGAGAAGGTGCGCGCGGCGATGCCCCGGGCCGCCATCACCACGGACATCATCGTGGGCTTCCCCGGTGAGACCGAGGAGGACTTCGAGCAGACCCTGCACGTGGTCCGGGAGTCCCGGTTCGCCATGGCGTTCACCTTCCAGTACTCCAAGCGCCCCGGCACCCCGGCCGCCACCATGGACGGCCAGGTCCCGCCCGAGGTCGTCAAGGAGCGCTACCAGCGGCTCGTCGAGCTCCAGGACCAGATCTCCTGGGAGGAGAACCAGAAGCTGGTCGGCCGCGAGGTCGAGCTGATGGTCTCCGAGGGCGAGGGCAAGAAGGACGGCGCGCACCGGCGCCTGTCCGGCCGCGCCCCCGACAACCGTCTCGTGCACTTCGCCGTGGGCGACGCCGAGGAACCCCGCCCGGGCGACATGGTCACCGTCGAGGTCACCTACGCCGCCCCGCACCACCTGGTCGCGGACTCCGGCGTCAGGAACCTGCGCCGCACCCGCGCCGGTGACGCCTGGGATGCCCGCCAGGGCAGGCCCGTCCAGGTCACCAAGCCGGACGTGCTGCTGGGCATGCCGAAGATCGGTGTTCCGGACGAGCAGCCCGCCCCCGCTGGCGGCTGCTGCGACGCCTGACCCGTATGCCTCCGAGGCCCCCGACGCACACGCGCCGGGGGCCTCGTGCCGTCCGGGCGCGGCTCACACCTCGGCTGGCCGGAGCCGGATCGGCAGTTCCCTCAGGCGCAGCGTCCCCGGGACGGCGTCGGACACCGGCGGGCGGCCGGGCACCAGGGACAGCTCGGGGTAGGTCGTGAGCAGGGAGCCGAACGCGACCTCCCCCTCCTGGCGGGCCAGGGCCGCGCCCAGGCAGTAGTGCGCGCCGTGCCCGAAGGCCACGTGGGCCTCGCCGGGCCTGCCCTGCTGTCGGGTGACGTCGAACCGGTGCGGTTCGGAGTGGACCTCCGGGTCGTGGTTGGCGCCGGAGATCAGCGCCACCGCCCGCTGCCCGGCGGGCACCACCCCACGTTCGAGCCTGACCTCCTCCGTGGCGTACCGGGCCTTGGCCGAGACGGCGGTCCCGCCGACGCGGAGCATCTCGTGGACGGCGGTCGGCAGCAGTCCGGGGTCGGACCTGAGGAGGGCGAGCTGGTCCGGGTGTTCCAGGAGCGCGCGGGTACCGTTGCCCAGCAGGTGGGCGGTGGTCTCGTGACCGGCGATGACCAGGGTGAACACCAGTGTCACCAGTTCGCTCTGGGAGAGTCGGCCGCCGTCCTCGTCCCGGGCGCGCACGAGGGCGTCGAGCAGGTCCCCGCGCGGGTGTTCCCGGCGTTCGGTGATCATCGCCTCGACGTGGTCGATCATCGCGCCGAGGGCCTCGTTCATCACCTCCGGCCGGGCGGGGTCGAACTGGGCCAGCTGGTGGCTCCAGGCGTGCCACCGGGCGCGGTCGGCCACGGGGACCCCCACCAGGTCGCAGATGACCGTGATGGGCAGCGGGTAGGCGAAGTGCTCGATCAGGTCGACCACCCCGTCCTCGTCCGTGTGGTCGGGGAGCGCCGCCAGAAGGTCGGCGCTGATCCGCTCGACGCTCGCCCGCATCTCGTTGACACGACGCACGGTGAACGTGCGGGAGACGAGTTTGCGCAGGCGGGCGTGGTCGGAGCCGTCCTTGTCCAGCAGTGACTCCGTCAGGTAGGTGACGAGGTCGCGGCGGAGTCCCAGCGCCACCATGGCGTCCGACCGCCGTGTCGTCTCCAGCCCCTGGGGCACGTTCTCGGGGTCGACGACGAACCGCCGGTCGCTGAGGATGGTGCGCACGTCGGCGTCGTCGACGAAGGCCCGTGCGGGCTGACCGTCGAGGAAGACGACCGGGGCCGAACCGCCCGCGGCCCGGATCCGTTCGATCACCTCCAGCGGCCGTGCGGCGAAATCTTCGGCGCGCATGTTGATGGGTTCGGGGTCGCGGGAGTGGTCCGTGGCTGGTGCGGCGGTGGTCATGTGCCCCTCCTCGTGGGGTCTACGTGCTGCGCTTGACGCGTTTCTGTTCCTCGATCTCGCCGGTCAGGAGCCGGTCGAGTCCGGAGAAGAGGGTGATGGCCCCCGCCTGCACGGCCTCCATGGCGGTCGCGGTCACGTCCTGTTCCATGAGCAGGCGGATGCTGCGTGCGGCCAGGTCGGCCCGGGTGGTGCGGTCGGGAACGGGGTACCCCTGCTGGGCGAGCAGGGGTTCGGCGAGCAGGTGTCCGATGACGGTGGAGCTGTAGGCGTAGAACTGCTGTTCCGAGGGGAGCAGCGGGCTCAGCACCCCGTGCTTCTCCAACAGGTCCCAGTAGTCGCGCAGGACCTTCTGCCGGGCCTCCGCGAGGTCCTTGACCAGCTCTGGAAGGGTGCGGGAGAAGGACCTGAGCTCCTCGCTGCTGTTGTTGTAGAGCGCGTGGACGACGGGGGAGTCGAACTGGAGGAGGTAGATGTGGCGCGCGATCTCGCTGGGTCGGGCCGCCTCCGGGTCCTCGCGCATGAGCTCCAGGAGGCGACTGACGATGTCGTGCTGGGCGCGCATCACCACAGTGAGGAAGAGCCGTTCCTTCGTGGGGAAGTGCAGGTAGACGGTTCCCTTGCCGACCCCCGCCCGGCGGGCGACGTCGTCGATGGTGGTCTTGCGCTGACCCCAGGCCACGATCAGCTCCTCCGCGGCGTCGAGGATGCGGTCGGCCCGTAGCTCGCGTTCGGAGGCGGGCCGGTCCTGGGCGTTGTGGTCGGCGGACGGGGACACGTACGGCTCCTTCGGTACGGGGGCCGCCGGTGAGGGCACTCACCAGCCTTGACGCGAAGACCATATCCAGACCTCCCCTCCCGGACCGCATCCTTCTGACTCTGTGACTGGATTTCAAATCTGGTCACAGAGTCAAAGCTAGGCCAGATCGCACCCCGGGACAAGCCCCCGTCGAGGGAAACCGAGGATGCGAGTCGAAGGGGATCGCCCGAACCGGAGCGGACGGGACGATAGCCTCGCCCCTGTGTTGATCGCCGCCGCCGTGTGCCCGCATCCGCCCGTGCTCTTCCCCGAGGTCGCCCGGGGGGCGGCGCCGGACCTCGACGGTCTGCGCGCCGCGTGCGACCGCGCCGTCGCCGGGCTCGGCAGGGCCGGGGCCGACCGTCTCGTCGTGGTGGGCCGGGGCCCGCGTGAGCACCTGTTCGGGTCCGAGGCCGGTGGAGACCTCGCCGACTTCGGAGTCGTCCTGCGCGTGGGACCGGAACCGGCCGTTCTGGACCTGGCGGCCACGACCGGCCGCTGGCTGGCCGAGCGCGGCGGCCTGACCCCGGACGGCTACCTGGAGGTCTCCTCCGGGACCACCCCGGAACGCGCGGCGGGGCTCGGCGCGGAACTCGCGGGGTCGGCGGACCGGGTCGCGCTCCTGGTCATGGGGGACGGAAGCGCCCGCAGGACCGAACACTCACCGGGGTACGTGGACGCGCGGGCCGTCCCCCACGACGACGCCGTCGCCGAGGCCCTGGGGGCGGCGGACACCGCGTTCCTCGCCGGGCTCGACCCCCAGCTGGCCCTCGAACTCATGGTGGCCGGGCGCCCCGCCTGGCAGGTCCTGGCCGGGGCCGCCCGGGAGGGCGCCCTCACCGGGGACCTGCTCGCCTACGAGGCGCCCTACGGCGTGGGGTACTTCGTGGCCGCCTGGGCGTGAGCCCGGGGGCGCTCAGCGCTGCGGGTTCGGCAGGAGCGTCGCGACGTCCACCAGGGCCTCGCCCGGCTCCTCGGTACGCCCCGACAGCGCCGACTCCACCTGGGTCATCGCCCGCTCCAGCAGGTTCGGGGCGTCGTAGGGGAGCCAGTCCACCCGGGGGTCACGGCGGAACCACGACTCCTGGCGACGGGCGAACCGGCGCGTGGCCTGTGCGGTCTGCTCCTTGGCCTCGGTCTCGGTGATCTCACCGTCCAGCTGGGCGAGCGCCTGCGCGTAGCCGAGCGCCTTGGACGCGGTGCGCCCCTCGCGCAGGCCCTGCTTGTCCAGGCGACGGACCTCCTCCAGCAGACCCTGGTCCCACATGCGCTCGACCCGCAGGTCGATGCGCTCGTCGAGTTCCGGGCGCGGGGCGGTCAACCCGAGCTGCACACACGGGTAGAAGGAGGTGTGGTCGGGCAGGTTGGCGGTGAACGGGCGCCCGGTCAGCTCGATGACCTCCAGGGCACGGACGATCCGCCGTCCGTTGCCCGGCAGGATGGTGCGGGCGGCCTCGGGGTCGGACTCGGCCAGCCGGGCGTGCATCAGCCCGGGGCCGACGTCGGCCAGCTCGTTCTCCAGCCGGGCCCGCACCCGGGGGTCGGTGCCCGGGAACTCCATGTGGTCCAGGACCGCGCGCACGTACAGCCCGGAACCGCCCACCAGAACGGGGATGACGTCCCGGTCGGCGCAGTCGTCCACCCGTTCCCGCGCGAGGGTCTGGTAGGTGGCGACGTCGGCGGGTTCCCGCACGTCCCAGAGGTCCAGCAGATGGTGCGGCACGCCCCGCCGCTCGCCCACGGGGAGCTTGGCGGTACCGATGTCCATGCCCCGGTAGAGCTGCATGGAGTCGGCGTTGATCACCTCACCCCGGCGCCCGGTGCGTTCCTCCAACCACTCCGCCAGATCGACGGCCAGGTCCGACTTGCCCACAGCGGTCGGGCCCACGACCGCGATCACCTTGATCATCCCTCCAGCGTAACCACGTCCGGCCCGCTCCGGGGCCGGAGCGGGTGAGAGATCGGTGGGAGTTCGGCGGGACCTCGGCCCGTTCGATGACCTGGGCGCGCGCGTCTAGGATGGCCAGCATGCGATTCGCCAAGGGCCACGGAACCGAGAACGACTTCGTGATCCTCCCCGACCCGGACGGGGAGCTCCAGCTCACGGAGGAGACCGTACGTTCGCTGTGCGACCGACGGGCCGGTATCGGGGGTGACGGTGTCCTCCGGGTGGTGCGCACGAACGCGCTGGGCGAGACGCTCGCCCCGGCGGCCCGCACCGCCGAGCGGACCGCGTGGTTCATGGACTACCGCAACTCCGACGGCAGCGTCGCGGAGATGTGCGGCAACGGGGTGCGGGTCTTCGCGCACTACCTGCGGCACGCCGGTCTCGTCTCGGAGGACCGGTTCGAGGTCGGCACCCGTGACGGCGCCAAGGGCGTCGTGATCGAGTCCGACGGCGACGTCACCGTGGACATGGGCCGGGTGGAGCGCCTGGGCACCTCCTCGGCCAAGCTCGCCCGACAGGTCGTGCACGGCGCCCGCATCTCGGTGGGCAACCCGCACCTCGCCTGCGAGGTCGACGCTCCGGTGGCCGGGATCGACCTGACCGCACTGCCGGTGCTCGACACCGAGGCCTTCCCCCAGGGAGCCAACGTCGAGGTGTACTCCGAGGTCGGCCCCGGCGTGCTGGAGATGCGCGTGTACGAGCGGGGTTCCGGCGAGACCCGCTCCTGCGGCACCGGGATCGTGGCGGCGGCCGCCGCGGCCACCCCCGAGGGCGAGGACGCCACGTGGCGCGTACGGGTTCCCGGCGGTGAGTGCACGGTCCACGTGGACGCCTCCGGCGCCCGCCTGAGCGGCCCCGCCGTGATCGTCGCCGAGGGCGAGACCCTCCTGATCTGACGGGACCGCCCGGCGGTTCAGCGCGGGGAGAGCGCCCCCGTGAACCGACCCGCGTCCAGCCCGCGCAGGGAGGCGTCCAGGATCTGGGCGGTGTGCGTCACCGCCACCGGCGAACCCGCGCGCTCCATGGCGGAGGCGATCTGGAGGGAGCACCCAGGGTTGCCCGAAACCAGCACCCGGGCCCCGGTGGAGGCCACGTCCGCTCCCTTGCGGTCGCCCAGTTCGCTCGCGGCCTCCGGCCTGAACAGGTTGTACACCCCCGCCGAACCGCAGCAGACCTCCTTGTTGGGCAGGTCGACCACCTCCAGGCCGGGGATCTGGCGGAGCAGCTCACGCGGCTGGCGGGTCACCCCCTGGCCATGGGACAGGTGGCACGCGTCGTGGTAGGCCACCCGGAGAGGGATCGGATGGCGTTCGGCGCGGGGGCCCAGGGCCACCAGGTACTCGGTCAGGTCCACCACCTTCGACGCGACCGCCCGGGCACGCTCCACCCACGCCGGTCCCGCCCCCGCCTCGTCCAGGGTCCGGTCGAAGTGCTTCATGCTGGACCCGCACCCGGCGGAGTTCACCACGACGCGGTCCACCTGACGGGCCTCGAACACCTCGATCAGGCCCTTCGCGAAGTCCGCCGCCTCGCCGAGCCGCCCCGAGTGCCCCGACAGCGCCCCGCAGCACCCCTGGGCGCGCGGGATCACCACCTCGCAGCCCTCCAGGGCCAGCACCCGGGCGGTGGCCGTGTTGACCTCGGGGAAGAACGCGCCCTGCACACAGCCCACGAGCATGCCCACCCGGGCGCGCCGCTCACCGACCGCCGGGACGAGCTCGGGCAGCGGGGGAGGGGGCGCGGACAGGGGCGGGGCGATCCGCTCCATGGTGGCCAGGGTCGGTGAGATCCGGTCCAGGAGCCCGGACCTGCGAACCAGCGCGGAGACTCCGCTCGCCTGGTAGGCGCGCAACGGCCCGCGCAGCGCCCGGAGCCGCCCCCGGTGCGGGAAGAGCGAGAACACGGCCCCGCGCAGCACGCGCTCGCCGGGGGACCGTCGGTGCTCCTCCTCCACCCGGTACCGGGTGTGCTCGATGAGGGCGTCGTAGGCCACCCCGGAGGGGCACGACGACACGCACGCCAGACAGCCCAGGCAGTTGTCGAAGTGCCCGACCGCCGTCTCGGTGAGCACGTCCTCCTCGTGCATCTGCCCCATGAGGTGGATGCGTCCGCGCGGGGAGTCCATCTCCTGGCCCCACAACACGTTGGTGGGGCAGGTGGGCAGACAGAAACCGCAGTGCACACAGTCGTTCAGCAGGTCACCGAAGAGCCGTTCGCGCTCGCCGGGTCCACCGCTGGCCGGTTCGGTCGGTAGGTCGGTCACGGGGCTCCCTGGTGTCGAGGCGGGCGGGTGGCGGGTCGGGTGGCTCAGATCCCCCCGGCGAACCGGCCGGGGGAGAGGCGGTGCCCGGGGTCGAGTGAGTCCTTCACCGCGCGCATCAGCCCCAGGCCGGGGACCTCGCCCCACGGGCTGATCCCGGCGGCGCGCACGTCCGGTTCGGAACGCAGCAGGACCAGCGGATGCTCGGTGGCCGACCGGACGCCGTCGACCACCAGCCCGATCCGCTCCGGGGCGGTTCCCGGGGGGAAGGACACGACCAGGGACCCGGTCGAGGCCGAACCCTGCGTGCGCGCGCCCGCGTCGACCGCCCCGGAGACCTCCGCGACCCAGGCGGCGGCCGCGACGCTCTGCGCCGGTGGGGTCGTGACCAGGGCGAGGGTGCCCTCGGCGGGGAGCAGACCCCAGCCCTCGGGCAACTCCTCGCGGACCGTGGGCGGGCCGTCGGCGCCGTTCTCGGCCAGGGCCCGCACCGTCCTCCCCGCGCGTGCCTCCAGCCCGGCCGGGGTCCCCTCCAACACCACGTCCAGCCGTCCGGGGCCCTCGGGGGGCCAGTCCAGCTCCACGGCCGAGGGCACCACGGAGGTCGCCCGCAACGCGGCCAGGGCCTCCTCGGCCCGCGACCGGGAGGACACCCGCGCGCTCACCACCCGCAGGGACTCCGGGAGGGGGTGCAGGCGGAAGGCGACCGAGGCGATCACACCGAGCGTGCCGAACCCGCCGGTGTGCAGCTTGGCGAGGTCGTACCCGGCCACGTTCTTGACCACCCGGCCGCCGCTGCTGGCCACCACCCCGTCCGCGCGCACCACCGTCATCCCGATCACGAGGTCGCGCAGGGCTCCCGAGAGCAGACGGCGCGGGCCGCTCACCCCCGTCGCCACGGCTCCGCCCACCGTGCAGCCGAGCCGGACCGGGTCGTAGGACAGTCGCTGCCCGGCCGAGGCCAGGGCCGCGTACAGGTCGGCCACCGGGGTGCCCGCACCGACCTCCACCACCAGGTCACCGGCGATGTGGTCGATCCAGGAGAGCGCGGAGACGTCCACCAGCAGGTCGAGGGAGCGCGGTGTCCCGCCCCAGTCCAGTGCGGTGCCGCCACCGCGCACGGTCACCGAGAGCGCGCTCCGGTGCGCCGCCGCCATCACCCCCGCGAGGGCGTCGGTGTCGGACGGCGCCGCCACGTACCGGGGCACGACCCCGCACACGGCGTCCTCAACGGTCGCCTCCCTCAGGTCACAGCCATCGACATCCAGGTTCACCCTCGGCCTCCCGGCCCTCGTCGTCACTCCGCCGCGGCCCGGCGGTTCAGAACTGCTCGGCCTCGCCGGACTCCACCAGCGGGTGCACCCCGGTGCGCACCCCCGGCCGCTCGCCACACAGGCGCGGTGTGGGCAGGAGCTTCTCCGGGTTGGCGATCCCGTCCGGGTCGAAGGCCCTCCGGAACAGGTCGAAGGTCTCCAGCGCGGCGTCGTCGAACATGCGGGGCATCTTGCACGCCTTGTCCACGCCCACCCCGTGCTCCCCGGTGATGGACCCGCCGTGCTCGATGCACAGGTCCAGGATCGCCCCCGACACCCGCTCGGCGCGCTCGCCCGCGCCGGGCTCGGAGTCGTCGAACAGCACGAGCGGGTGCAGGTTCCCGTCTCCGGCGTGGAACACGTTGGCCACCCGGATGCCGGACTCCGCCGACAGCGCGGCGATCCGCCCCAGCACCTCGCCCAGCGAGGTGCGCGGTACCACCCCGTCCTGCACGATGTAGGCCGGGCTGATCCGGCCCACGGCGGCGAAGGCGGACTTGCGGCCCTTCCAGATGAGGGCGCGCTCCTCGGCGCCGCTGGCCGCGCGGGTCTCGAAGGAACCCGCGTCCGCGCACAGGGCGGTGACCCTCTCCAGCTGGGCGTCGACCTCCTCGGCGGGGCCGTCCAGCTCCACCACCAGCACGGCGGCCGCTCCCTCGGGGTAGTCGCAGGCCACGGCGCGCTCGGCGGCCTCGATGGCCAGGGCGTCCATCATCTCGATGGCGGACGGCAGCACCCCGGCGGAGATGATCGCGCTCACCGCCTCGCCGCCCGCGTCCAGCGAGGTGAACGCCGACAGCAGGGTCACGGTCTTCTCGGGGGAGCGGGTCAGGGACACGGTGACGCGGGTGGCCACGCCCAGGGTGCCCTCGGATCCGACGAACGCCCCGATGAGGTCGTACCCGTGCGCGCCCGGTGCCTTGCCGCCGAGCTCGACGATCTCGCCCGCCGGGGTGACGATCTGGAGTCCGCGCACGTGGTTGACGGTGAACCCGTACTTGAGGCAGTGGGCGCCGCCGGAGTTCTCCGCGACGTTGCCGCCCACCGAGCACACCTGCTGGCTGGAGGGGTCGGGTGCGTAGTAGTAGCCGTGGGGGCTCGCGGCCCGGGTGACGTCGAGGTTGGCCACACCCGGTTCGACCACCGCGCACTCGTTCTCCACGTCGATCTCGACGACGCGGCGCATGCGGGAGGTGACGAGGAGGACGCCCTCGGCGTGGGGGAGCGCGCCCGCGGACAGACCGGTGCCCGCCCCGCGCGGGACGAAGGGGACGCGGTGCTCGGCGCAGAGGCGAATCACGGCGGCGACCTGCTCGGTGGTGGTCGGCATGACCACGACACCCGGGGTGGCGCGGTGGTAGGTGAGGCCGTCGCTCTCGTAGACGCGCCGTTGGGAGGGGTCGGTGAGGACGCCGTCGTCACCGCAGATCTCACGCAGCCGGGGGATCAGGGTGGCCAGCACCGTGGGCGTGTCGGGTGCGGACGTGGTCATGGGCGCCTCCCGGTTCCGTCCGGAGAGCACGGCTGGGGGTGGCGCTCTCCGACTGCGGCCTCGCAAGGGGACCGTACGACCGTGCCCCCTGCCGAGGCAAGGGGCACGGTGGAAACGGTATTTCGTTTTGTGAAACCGATGCGGGGCGGTCCGCGAGTTGGACTCGGTGGACCGGCCCGATCCGTCCAGGTTGGCCGCGCTGGACGGGTTCCGGTCGGCTACGGCATGCGCTCGTAGGCGGGCAGGGTCAGGAAGTCGACGTAGTCGTCGTCCAGCGCGACCTCGGTGAAGAGCTCGCTGGCCTGCTTGTACAGGTCCTCGTTGAAGTGGGCGCCGAGGGCCTCGCGGATGGCGGCCAGCTCCTCACCGATGATCTGCCTGACCAGGTCGGCGGTGACCTTCTCGCCGCCGTCCAGAGTGACGTCGTTGTGCAGCCACTGCCAGATCTGGGACCGGGAGATCTCGGCCGTGGCGGCGTCCTCCATGAGGTTGTGGATGGCCACCGCGCCGTTGCCGCCCATCCACGCCGCCAGGTACTGGAGGGCGACGTTGACGTTGCCGCGCAGACCGGCGAGCGTCACGCCGCCGGGGGTCTGGTCCACGGCGAGCAGGTCGGCGGCGGACACCTCGACCTCGGGGCGCTGCTTGTCGATCTGGTTGGGGCGGTCGCCCAGGACGCCGTCGAAGATCTCACGGGCGATCGGGACCAGGTCGGGGTGGGCGACCCAGGAGCCGTCGAAACCGTCGCCGGACTCGCGGGACTTGTCGTCGCGGACCTTGGCGAAGGCGTTCCGGTTGACCTCCTCGTCCTTGCGGGACGGGATGAAGGCGGCCATGCCGCCGATCGCGTGGGCGCCGCGCTTGTGGCAGGTCTTGACCAGCAGTTCGGTGTAGGCGCGCATCATCGGTGCGGTCATGGTGACGGCGTTGCGCTCGGGCAGCAGGAAGCCGCGACCACGGGTGCGGTGGGTCTTGATGATGCTGAAGAGGTAGTCCCAGCGACCGGCGTTGAGACCGGCGGAGTGCTCACGCAGCTCGTAGAGGATCTCCTCCATCTCGAACGCGGCCGGGATGGTCTCGATCAGGCAGGTGGCGCGGATGGTGCCGCGCGGGATCCCCAGACGCTCCTGGGCCAGGACGAAGATGTCGTTCCAGAGGCGGGCCTCGAGGTGGCTCTGCATCTTCGGCAGGTAGAAGTAGGGGCCCCTGCCCTTGGCGATCTGGCGCTTGGCGCTGTGGAAGAAGTACAGCGCGAAGTCCACGATGCCGCCGCTGGTGCGCTGGCCGTCGACGAGGACGTGCTTCTCGTCCAGGTGCCAGCCGCGCGGGCGGACCACGATCGTGGCCAGCTCGGAGTCGTCCTTGAGGGCGTAGGTCTTGCCCTGGGGGGAGGTGAAGTCGATCTCGCGGTCCAGGGAGTCACGCAGGTTGAGCTGCCCCTGGATCATGTTCTCCCACAGCGGGGTGTTGGCGTCCTCGAAGTCGGCCAGCCACACCTTCGCGCCGGAGTTGAGCGCGTTGATGGTCATCTTGCGGTCCGTGGGACCGGTGATCTCGACGCGGCGGTCGGTGATGCCGGGGGCGGCCGGAGCCACCTTCCAGCTGTCGTCCTCGCGGATGTGCCGGGTCTCGGGGAGGAAGTCGAGGTCCTCGCCAGCGGCGATCCGCTCCTCGCGGGTCCGGCGCGCGGCCAGCAGTTCCTGGCGGCGTGACTCGAAGGTGCGGTGCAGCTCGGCGACGAGGGCGAGGGCGTCCTCGGTGAGGATCTCGTCGAACCGATCGTTGAGGGGGCCGGTGATCTCGACCCCGTGCGTGGCGCCCATGGATAACCTTCCGCAATACGAAACAAGCTTCTGGGATGTGGAAATGAAGCTACTATCTTGATGTCGAGCGGTCAACGTCACTCACGTGCTTGATCAGTGAAGATCTTCATCAAGGCGGAAGTATGTCCAAAGTTCCGACGGAAGATCTGCGCTTCTTGAGTGTTGGAGCTACTCCAAGGATCTCACGCGTCCGCGCGGACACATGGCCTGTGTCACGTTCCCTGCGATAATTCGGATGCCCTGCCCGAGCGGAGGTGCGAGCATCGTGACCACGGCCGTCGTACCCGCTCCGGGAAGAACCATGGCGGCACATGCGTTGACCCACCTGGAGGGATATGAATACAGCTGACACCCACGGAAGCGACCGCGCGGGGCACCAGGCCCACAGCGAGGACGACTTCCGTGAGGAGAGCACCGTCTGCGGCGGAGCCGCTGGCGGTGACCACTACGAGGACCAGGGCCACACGCCCGACCAGGGTGAGATGGAGCTGGCCGAACGGCACGCGCTCCGCCGCGTCCAAGGGCTCTCCACCGAGCTCACCGACGTCACCGAGGTCGAGTACCGGAAGCTGCGCCTGGAGCGGGTCGTGCTCATCGGCGTCTGGACCAGGGGGACCCAGACCGACGCCGACAACTCACTGACCGAGCTGGCCGCACTCGCCGAGACGGCGGGCGCCCTCGTCCTCGAAGGACTCACCCAGCGCCGCTCCAAGCCCGATCCCGCGACCTACGTCGGCAAGGGCAAGGCCGCGGAACTGCGCGACATCGTCGAGGCCACCGGCGCCGACACCGTCATCTGCGACGGCGAGCTCACCCCGGGCCAGCTGCGCCAGCTGGAGGACGTCGTCAAGGTCAAGGTGGTCGACCGGACCGCTCTGATCCTCGACATCTTCGCCCAGCACGCCAGCAGCAGCGAGGGCAAGGCCCAGGTCGAACTCGCCCAGCTCAACTACCTGCTCCCGCGACTGCGCGGCTGGGGTGACTCCCTGTCCCGACAGGCGGGCGGCTCCGGCGGTGGCGGTGCGGGCGGCGGCGTCGGCACGCGCGGTCCCGGTGAGACCAAGATCGAGACGGACCGCCGACGCATCAACGACAAGATGGCCAAGCTGCGCCGTCAGCTCGCCCACATGCGGACCGCGCGCGAGGTCAAGAAGGACGTTCGCCGCAGCCGCGAGGTGCCCTCGGTGGCGATCGCCGGGTACACCAACGCGGGCAAGTCCAGCCTGCTCAACCGGCTCACCGGCGCCGGGGTGCTGGTGGAGAACGCGCTGTTCGCCACCCTGGACCCGACCGTCCGTCAGGCCCGCACGCCCGACGGTCGCGGCTTCACCCTGAGCGACACCGTGGGCTTCGTCCGGCACCTGCCGCACCAGCTGGTCGAGGCGTTCCGCTCCACCCTGGAGGAGGTGGCCGACTCCGACCTGATCCTGCACGTGGTCGACGGCGCCCACCCCGACCCGGAGCAGCAGATCAGCGCGGTCCGCGAGGTGTTCGCGGAGATCGAGGCCGTGGACGTGCCCGAGCTCATCGTGGTGAACAAGGTCGACGCCGCCGACCCGGACACGCTCAGGGCGCTGCGTACCCGCTACCCCGACCTGGTCGAGGTGTCGGCGCGCACCGGTGAGGGTGTGCCCGAGCTGGTCACGGCACTGGCCGAGGCGCTGCCGGAGCTCGCCAAGGAGGTGCGCGCCCTGGTCCCGTACTCGCGAGGCGACCTCATCGCCCGGGTGCACGAGGAGGGCCGCATCCTCAGCGAGGAGCACACCGGGGACGGGACGGCGCTGCACGCCTTCGTCCCCGAACTGCTCGCCGCCAAGCTCGACGAGTACGCGCCCAGCAACGCCTGAGACCCGGCACGGGCGAACACGCGGCCGGGACGTCCACGGGACGTCCCGGCCGCGTCGTGTCGCGACCACGGACTCCCGGGGAGCCGCGCCAGCGGCACTCACGTTCCCGAGGAACACGATCGGAGCTCGATCGCGAGAAGGAAGGCCAGCTCAGGGAGGGTCCGGGTGGTCTTCATCACGCTGCGGGCTTGCGAGTTTCGCTCGGTAACGCTCGCATTCGTCCCCTCGGGGAGGTGTACACGGGCTCCGAGGATGGACTACGGTTTTGGAGCACTGGCCGGCAGTGATCGCTGTCCCCCCGGGCCGATGCGAACCCCCACTGTCACGGCACCGCGAGGCGACTCCGGGTCGCCCACGGCCCTGTCGGAATCGTTTCCAGATACGAGGTCGCCATGCCCGCCCGTGCACGCCACGTCCCTGCTCCGCGCGTCCCGCGGCGGATCTGACCGGCGAGGGCGGACCACCCCATGACGGTAGTACTCCTCACCAACATCGGTCGGCTGTGGACAGGGATCGAGCTGCTCACCAAGGCCGCCATCCTGATGGACGACGACCGGATCGCCTGGGTCGGTCACGCGGCCGAGCTCCCCCAGCGCATCCCCGGAGTGATGGAGGACCTCACCGAGGTCGACGAGGTCGTCAACATCGGCGGCGGACTCGTCACGCCCGGCCTGGTCGACGCCCACTGCCACCCCGTCTACGCGGGCGACCGCTACGCCGAGGTCAACATGTGGGCCAAGGGCGCCACCCGCGCGGACATCTTCGCCGCGGGCGGCGGGGTGTCCACGACCGTCACCATCACCCGGGGAACCGACCCCTGGACGCTGTGCAACGCGGTCCGGGAACGGCTCCGGCACTGGGTGCTGTCCGGCAGCACCACCGTGGAGGCCAAGACCGGCTACCACCTCACCCGGGACGGCGAGCTCGCGGACGTGCGCCTGCTGCGCTCCCTTGAGGAGGAACCCGGGATGCCCCGGCTGCACGTCACGTTCTTCCCCGCGCACGGGGTCCCGCCGGAGTTCTTCGGCCGTCCCAAGGAGTACGTGGCCACCGCCGCCTCCTGGCTCAGCGACGCCGCCATGGCCGGGGCCGACGGCGTGGACGTCTACTGCGACAACCAGCAGTTCACCACCGAGGACGCCCACATGCTCCTGGGCGTGGGCCAGTCGGTGGGCCTGCGCACCACCCTGCACGCCTGCTCGCGGCCACGGCACGGCGCCGTCCGGATGGCCGCCGAACTCGGCTGCTCCTCGGTGGACCTCGTCCACGAGGCCGACGACGAGGACCTGCTCGCTCTGGCGTCCACCCGCACACCCGTGGTGGCCTGCCCCACCACCGCCCTGCACGAGCGCCGTACCCCGCCGGTGCGCGCCCTGCTCGACCACGGTGTCCCCGTGGGCCTGGGCACCGACCACAACCCGGGTCAGTCCGGCACCACGTCCATGCCGCTGGTCATCTCCCTGGCGGTGTCGATGTTCGAGATGACCGTCCAGGAGGCGCTCAACGCCGCCACGGCGGGCAGCGCGCACGCCCTGGGCCTCAACGACCGGGGCATGATCGCCCCGGGCATGCTGGCCGACCTGGTGCAGTGGGACGCCGACCACGAGGGTGCCTTCGCGTGGTCGATGGGCCTGCACACGCTGCGCGTGTGGCAGGGCGGCCGGACCATCCACTGAGCCCCGTCCGGACCCCCGGGCGCGTGGACGCGGCGCGAGCCGGAACCGAGTCGGAGTCCGGCGGGCGGTGCGGCGCCGCTCCGCTCAGCGGGTGCCCCGGGCGCGGGCGATCTCGATCACCGCGCGCTCCAGCGCGTACTCGGGATCGCGTCCGGCGCCCTTGATCAGCGCGTCGGTCTCCGCGATCACCGCCATCGCACGGGTCACCCCGGCGGCGCTCCACCCGCGTGCCTGCTGGCGCAGGGTGCGCAGCTTCCACGGCGGCACCTTGGCGCGCTTGGCCAGCTCCGCCTCGTTCACACCGCGCGGAGGCTGGGCGGCCACCGCGATCCCGCGTACGGCACCGGCCAGGGCGCTGTTGATGAGCACCGGGGCGGTGCCCACCGCCAGCGACCAGCGCAGCTGCTCCAGGGCCTCGGGCAGGCGCCCCTCCACGGCGCGGTCCGCGACGGTGAACCCGGAGGCCTCCGCCCTGCCGGAGTGGTACCGGGCCACCGCCGCCGCGTCCACCCTGCCCTCGGTGTCCGCGATCAGCTGGGTGCAGGCCGCGGCGATCTCGCGCAGCTCGGTGCCGACCGCGTCCACCAGGGCCTGTGCGGCGTCCCCGGTGATCTGCCGACCTGCCGAGGAGAACTCGCCCTTGACGAAGGCCACCCGCTCGGGCCCCTTGGTGGGTCCCTTGCAGTCCACCCGCCGGGCCCCGGCCTTCACCGCCGCCTGGAGCAACGCCTTGCCCTTGGCGCCGCCCGCATGGGTGAGCACCATGAACACGTCGTCGGCGGGCGACCCCAGGTAGTCGGTGACGGTCGCCGCGAGGTCCTTGACCAGGTCCTGGGAGGACCGGAGCACCACCACCCGGCGGTCACCGAAGAGCGAGGGGGACGTGACCTCCACCAGGGTGGTCGGTCCCACCTGGGAGGGAACGAGGTCGTGGACGTCCACCTCGGGGTCCTCCTCGCGGGCCGAGGCGACGACGGCGGCCACGGCACGGTCGACGAGGAGCTCCTCGTCGCCGACGATGAGCGTGATGAGGGCGGGTGCAGGCATACAACGAGGATGCCACGCCCCACCGACCAACCGGTGCCCGATCACCTGTTCCCCGCCCCGGATCACCCCTGTGGCCCGGTGCCCGGGTCCGGGCCACGGGTGGCCACGCGTACCGGTCCGCCCAGGACGGCCACGTCCCCGTCGAGGTCCGTGCGGGCGTGCACCCGGGCCACCTCCTCCAGCACGCCCACCGTGAACGGGGTCGGGTGGCCGTAGGAGTTCTCCCGACCGGCCGAGGTGACCGCCACCGTCGGGTCCGTGGCGGTGAGGAAGGCCGGGACCTGGGTGCTCGCGCCGTGGTGCGGGGTGGTCAGCACCGTCACCGAGAGCAGTTCCGGCTCCGGCTCGCGTAGCAGCGCGCTCTGCGCCTCCACCTCGATGTCCCCGGTGAGCAGCACCGACATCTGCGGGCCGTCGGCGCGGACCACCACGGAGGTGTCGTTCACCGATCCCACGAACCCCTCCTCCGGCCAGAGCACCCGCAGCAGCCACGGACCCACCCGGAACCGCTGGCCCCGTTCCGCCTCGTTCAGCTCCACTCCCTCCTCGGCCAGGAGCCGCCCCGCCTCCCCCTCACCGAACCCCGGAGGTGCCAGCGCCGCCGGAACCCTCCGCTGCCGCAGCACGCCGGGCGTTCCGTCGACGTGGTCGGCGTGGTCGTGGCTGAGGACCAGCAGCGGCACCGTCCGGACCCCCAGCCGGTGCAGGCAGCCGTCCACCAGGTCCGGGTCGTCCCCGGTGTCGAAGACCACCGCCTCTCCCCGTCCGACGGCCAGGACGAAGGCGTCCCCCTGCCCCACGTCGCAGGCGACCACGGCCCACCCCGCCGGTGGCCACCCACCGGGCACGCACCGCGCGGCCAGCCCCAGGACCAGCACGGTCACCGCGACGGCGGCGAGCACGCGCCGGGTCCGGCCCCGGGTCACCAGGAACACCACCAGCACCACGGCCAACAACAGACCGCCCACCACGTCTGACCGCCAGGGCAGTGCGCCATAGGGAACCCGGGCCCCGGTCTCGGCCACCAGGGCGATCCAGGACACCCCCAGACCGGGCAGGGGCACCAGGAACGCGGCGGCCCCGGGCCACACGGAGGCCAGCGCGGTCAGCACCGAACCCGCCACGGTCACCACCGCCACCACGGGCGCGGCCAGCACGTTGGCCGGGACCGCCACCCAGGACACCTCGCCGGACAGCAGCACCAGCACCGGCGCGACCGCCACCTGGGCCGCCACCGCGACGGCGAGGGCCTCCGCCACCGGGCGCGGCCAGCGCGAGGACCAGGCCCGCGCCCAGCCGGGCACGAGCACCAGGATGCCCGCCGTGGCCAGCACCGACAGCGCGAACCCGTAGGACGCGGCCAGGCCGGGCGCCACGAACAGCACCCCCACCACCGTGACGCACAGGGCTCTCATGCCCGCCTGCGCGCGCCCGGTGGCCAACGCCAGCAGTCCCAGCGACCCCATGAACGCCGCCCGCACCACACTCGGCTCCGGTCGGCACACCAGGACGAACACCCAGATCATCAGGGCGCCGCCCAGCACCGAGCACCAGGTGGGCGCACGCGCCCACCGTGCCACCCCGAGGACGAACCCCGTGAGGATCGCGAGGTTGGCGCCGCTCACCGTCAGCAGATGAGTCATCCCGGTGGCCCGGAAGTCCTCGGCCGTGCGCTCCGGCAGAGCCGACACGTCACCGACGATCAGTGCGGGAAGCAGGCCCCGCTCGGGTGCGGACAGCCCGGCCGACGCCTCGCGCAGGCCGGAACGGACGCCACCGGCGAACTCCTGGAGGCCGCCGGGTTCACCGATCCGCTCCGGGGGTCCCCGAACGAGGACCAGGGCGGCGGTCAACCGGTCGTCGTCCGCGCCCAGGAAGGCACCGCGTGCCTCGAAGGACTGGCCCGGCAGCAGGTCCGACCACCCGTCCCCGGAGGCCAGCACCACCACCGGCGCCCGCGACGCGCGCTCCACGCCGTCCACCCGGACCCACGCGGTGCGTGCGGGCACCACCCACGCGGCCCGGCCCGGACGCGACAGCCCCGCCCTGGCGCGGGGGTCGGTGGAGACCACCGCGCGGAAGGCCGTCTCCCCACCGTGCTCCGCTGCGGCTGAGGCGGCACTGACGGCCGTCCGGTGGACGTGGACCCCGGCCACCGCCGCCACCGTCGCGCCGCAGGCCAGTGTGGCGACCAACGCCAACGCCGACGACTCCGCCACGGGATGCGTCACCAGGAGCGCCACCAGCGCGGCGCCGCCCAGAACCCCCGCGAACGACCACGCCAACCACGGCGGTGCGGCCAGCGCGCCGAGGGCCGCCGACCAGGCGGCGACGGCGGGCAGGAGCAGCCGGAGATCCGGTGGCCGGTCCAGCCCGTGGGCGTCGGTGCCCAGCCAGCTGACCACCCCGCCTCACCCCACCGTCACGTGGGGTTCGAGACTCCTGAACGTCTTCTCCGCGATGCCGTCGACGCCCAGCAGGTCCTCGGTGGAGCCGAACGTGCCGCCGAGCGACTCCCGGTGGGCCAGGATCTGCTGGGCCTTCTTCTGCCCGATCCCGGGAAGGGTCTCCAGCTCCGACTGCCCGGCGAGGTTGAGGTTGACGAGGGGACCGCCGCCCTCGGGGCCCTCACCCGACGCCCCGTCCGGCTGGGGGACCCCCACCAGGACGCGCTCCCCGTCCGTCAACGGACGGGCCAGGTTGACCAGGTCCAGGTCGGCCTCGGGCAGCGGACCGCCCGCCTCCTCCACCGCGTCGGCCACGCGTGATCCGCCGGGCATGGTGTACAGGCCGGGCCTGACGACCTCACCTCCCACGTGCACCACCACGTCCGCGCCCGGTTCCTCGGCGGCGCCACTCCCGGCGTCGTCATCCCCGGACCCGGGCTGCTCGGTCCCGTCCCGTCCGGCCGGGGAGGCCTGGCTCGCCAGCTCGGTCACGACCACCTCCTCGGGGCGGTCACGCACGACCAGGAGGGCTCCCGCGACGGCGAGCAGGCCGAGCACCAGCAGGGCGACCACCGCGCGCCGTGACAGGGACGAGCGGGCGCCCCAACGCTCGGCCACCCGGTCCAGGACCGAGTCGGGCGCCTCCGGGGTCAGCTCCGTGTACCCGGACGGGGGGCGAACCGCCGCCGCACCGCGCCGGTGCCGTCCGCCCGCGTCTTCGTCGGGCGGAGGCTCCGGGGTCTCCGCCGACCCGGACGGCGCGGGCGCTCCGAGGCTCCCCTCAGGCGCACTCGGGACGTCGGGGCCAGGGGTGGGGGCGAGCGCGGTCGACGGGGCGGGGACGGAGGGCGTGACCACACCGGAGCGCCCTCCGGACGCGTGGGCCCCGGGCTCCGGTGCACCTCCCGGATCCCAGCTCGTGGAGTGCTCCTCCCGGGGGCCCTCGCGGTGCCGCTGTTCCGGGACACCCTCTCCGAGGGCCGTGGCGAACACGGCGCCCGGTCCCGTGAGCTCGCTGGTCCAGGGGGACGGGCCGTTCCGGTGGTTCTCCGGGGCGGCATCCGGAGGGGCGGCATCCGGAGGGACTCGACGCGCAGCCGGGGCCTCCGTGACAGGGGGTACGGCCAGGGCGTCCGGCGTGATCCGGACGGTGGGTGCCGTCTCCGGGTCGAGGGGGTCCTCCGGCAGCAGCACCGCCTCGTCCGGCGGCCCCGCGGTTCCGTTCCACAGGGGGCCGGGCGGGGACGGAGAACTCCAGTGCCCGCTCCCCACCGAGGCCCGGCCCTCAGGGAGGTAGGGGGAATCGGACCCGTCCACCGCGTAGGGCGGCCGGGGGAGCACCACCGCCGGTGCGGAAGCAGGGCGTGGAGCGTGGTCGCGTGGCGGCGGGAGGGCGGGGGAGGAGTCCAGCCCGAGGGCACGGAGCCGTTCCTCGGGGGCCGACAGGGGAGGTGTGCGCCGTGACCGGCGCGAAGCGGTCATACAACCCACGCTAGGGACGCCGGACCGCCCTGTCACCGGCTGGTTTCCACCTGTGGACAACTCCGCGGGGCGAGGCTCGGGGCAGCTTCCGGGCAGGCGGACGCGGGCGGAGCGGGAGGCTCCCCCGATATCGAGCAAACCAGGAGTCGGGCCCCGGCTCCAGGCACACGGGCGACCTGTGGACAACTCCGAGGGGTTGAGCGACCTGGCCTCAGGACCCTGCCCGCGCCCGTGTCGCCGGTACCTCCGGGGAGCCTCGGACGGGCCGACCGGGAATCCGTGACCGATCAGGGGCCCCGGGGCCCGGGCACGACGAAGGGCCCGGTCCTGGTGGACCGGGCCCTCGCGAAGCCTTGTGCCTTGAGCCCCTAGGCGGACTGAAGGTCGTGCAGGCGCTTGGCGATCGCGCTCTTGCGGTTCGCGGCCTGGTTCTTGTGGATAACGCCCTTGCTGCTGGCCTTGTCCAGGGTACGAGCGGCCTCGCGCTGCGCGATGACGGCCTGCTCGACGTTCCCGGCCTCGGCAGCTTCGCGGAACTTCCGAACGGCCGTCTTCAGGGAAGAGCGCACCGCCTGGTTGCGGACACGAGCCTTCTCGTTCTGCCGAATGCGCTTCTTCTGCGACTTGATGTTCGCCATGCGAAAACGTGCTCCAGTTACTGTGATCTTCGCGTCGGTCGAACAGGCGGCTCATCCCATGGGCAGCCGTTCCATGAGAGGCCTGCGTGGGCGCCGACGCAGGGTGTGTGTGAGTCCACAGGGCTCAAATTCGAACGTGGAAGTCCGAGACACGGACTTCTCAGTATGCCGTACCGGGTGGACCACTCGGAACCGTCACGGCTCACCCACCGGGGACAGCCAGGCGTTACGGTACGCGGTCAGGTCGCCTTCGTCGGCCTCGTCCACCAGGTACAGGGACACACCCAGGGTCATGCCCTCGGGGACCTCCTCCGCCCGGGACATCCCCAGCCGGACGGCGGCGAGGGCCGTCAGCGCGGTCTCGTTCTCAGTGAGCGGCCCCCACTGCTCGCTCTCGTAGGCGGGCACCCCGAACCTCACGGTGACGTCCTCGCGAGTGCGCAGCGCCGTCACCGCCTCGGTCACCTGCCGCACCATGAACCCGCCGTACAACCCCGCCGTGGGCATGTCCGCGCCCACCCCGGGGAGCACGACCTCGTCCGCGTGCTCGGTCACCCGGTCCAGGTACCCCTTGGACCAGTACTTCTCCTCGCCGCCCGCGACGAAGGACGGAACCCTGCCTCCCGGAGCCAGCTCCACGTGGTGGGCCCGCACGGACAACAGCGCGTCCTCGTCCAGCTCCTCGCGCACCATCTCCATGAGGGTGGGCAGGGACGGGTCGTTCACCGTCACCGGGCGGATCTCCAGGTGCACCCCGTCGAACCCGTCCGCGCCGACCTCGGCGACGGCCGGAGCCAGGGCCTCCCTGGCCGGGGCGTCGAACCGGTCCCGGATGAGCGAGGAGCCCGACTCCACGTGCCGCAGCCAGGCCAGCGCCTCCACGTCGGGGTGGTGCGCCTCCAGCCACGACAGCAGCGCCCCGGTGTCCGGCACCCGCTCCACGGCGCCGTCCGCGTCCACCTCGCCCGCGTACACGTACAGCGTGCTCACCGCACCGGTGTCCAGCAGCGCCTCCAACGCACCGGTGTCCTCCCACGAGCCCACCCACGCGGCGTCGGCGCCCTGCGAGGCGGCCCACTCCTCGGGTGACCCCGAGTACTGGTAGGCCAGCAGCGCACCGGCGCCCACCAGCACGACCAGGACCGCCGCCACACCCGCCAGCAACCGCTTCAGAAGCCACTTCACCCGTACGCCACCCGCTCTCGTCCGGCGCCCTGGTCCCCTGGGCAGCCGCATCGCCCGTTTCCGGTCCCAGGTCGCATAATCTGGACCCAGGTCCCGCGCTCGCGCCCATACTGCCGTATCCTCCCCGGCCGACTCCGGTGAGGACGGTCTCGGCGCCGTGGGATGATGGACGATGCCGTGGCCGGATGGTCCCTGCCATCCACGAGCCCGGCGGGGCGGCGCCACCCCAGGCGCACGACGACCCACACCCAACCCTGTGAACGGAGCACGGTGGCACAGCCGAACTGGACCGATCCCGCGCTGATCCGCAACTTCTGCATCATCGCGCACATCGACCATGGCAAGTCGACGCTGGCCGACCGGATGCTCCAGATCACCGGCGTCGTCGAGGACCGTCAGATGCGGGCCCAGTACCTGGACCGCATGGACATCGAGCGCGAGCGCGGCATCACGATCAAGTCGCAGGCCGTGCGCATCCCGTTCACCGCGCTGGACGACCGCACGTACACCCTCGACCTCATCGACACCCCCGGCCACGTGGACTTCACCTACGAGGTGTCGCGCTCCCTGGCCGCCTGTGAGGGCGCGATCCTGCTGGTCGACGCCGCGCAGGGCATCGAGGCCCAGACCCTCGCCAACCTCTACATGGCGCTGGACAACGACCTCACCATCATCCCGGTCCTGAACAAGATCGACCTCCCCGCCGCGCAGCCCGAGAAGTACGCCGAGGAGCTCGCCGGAATCATCGGCTGTGAGGCCTCCGACGTGCTCAAGGTCAGCGCGAAGACCGGTGAGGGCGTCGAGGACCTGCTCAACGAGATCGTCAACCAGATCCCGCCGCCCGTCGGCCGGGCCGACGCCCCGGCCCGCGCGATGATCTTCGACTCGGTCTACGACACCTACCGCGGCGTGGTCACCTACGTGCGGGTCGTGGACGGCCACCTCAGCCCGCGCGAGCGCATCCAGATGATGTCCACCAAGGCCTCCCACGAGATCCTGGAGATCGGTGTCAGCTCGCCCGAGCCCACCAAGAGCCAGGGCCTGGGCGTGGGCGAGGTCGGCTACATCATCACCGGCGTGAAGGACGTGCGCCAGTCCAAGGTGGGTGACACCATCACCTCCCTGTCCAAGCCCGCCACCGAGATGCTCGGCGGCTACCAGGAACCCAAGCCCATGGTGTTCTCGGGGCTGTACCCGATCGAGGGCACCGACTACCCGGTGCTGCGGGACGCCCTGGACAAGCTCCAGCTCAACGACGCCGCCCTGGCCTTCGAGCCGGAAACCTCCGCCGCCCTGGGCTTCGGCTTCCGCTGCGGCTTCCTGGGCCTGCTCCACCTGGAGATCACCCGGGCCCGGCTGGAGCGCGAGTTCAACCTCGACCTCATCTCCACCGCGCCCAACGTGATCTACCGCGTGGACATGGAGGACGGCGCCGAGCACGTGGTGACCAACCCGAGCGAGTTCCCCACCGGCAAGATCGACGGGATCTACGAGCCGATGGTCAAGGCCACGGTCCTGAGCCCCTCGGACTACATCGGTCAGATCATGGAGCTGTGCCAGGACCGCCGCGGCGAGCTCCAGGGCATGGACTACCTGTCCGAGGACCGCGTCGAGATGCGGTACACGCTGCCCATGGCGGAGATCGTCTTCGACTTCTTCGACGCGCTCAAGTCCCGCACCAAGGGCTACGCCTCCCTCGACTACGAGCCCATCGGTGAGCAGAAGGCCGACCTCGTCAAGGTCGACATCCTCCTCCAGGGCGAGCCGGTCGACGCGTTCTCCGCGATCGTCCACAAGGAGAAGTCCTACGCCTACGGCGTGGAGATGACCAAGAAGCTGCGTGAGCTCATCCCCCGGCAGCAGTTCGAGGTCCCGGTCCAGGCCGCCATCGGCGCCCGGGTCATCGCCCGTGAGAACATCCGCGCCATCCGCAAGGACGTGCTCTCCAAGTGCTACGGCGGCGACATCAGCCGTAAGCGCAAGCTGCTGGAGAAGCAGAAGGAGGGCAAGAAGCGGATGAAGATGGTCGGCCGGGTCGAGGTGCCCCAGGAGGCCTTCATCTCCGCGCTGTCCACCGACACCAGTGGTGCCGAGGACAAGAAGAAGAAGTAGGACGGCCCCGGTCGGCGCACCGCCGACCGGGACCGGCCCGCACAGTGAGAGGGGCGCTCCCGCCGGGAGCGCCCCTCTCGTCGTGTGCCGCGCGGGCCCTACCCCTTGACCGCCCCGGCGGTCAGGCCGTCGCTGATGTAGCGCTGGAGGAACCAGAACACGATCAGCGTGGGCAGGGACAGCATCAGCGCGCCCACCGCGAACATCCCGAAGTTGGCGTTGCGCTGTGAGGCGACCAGTTGGTACAGCCCCAGACCCAGCGTCTTGGCGTCGGAGTCCCGCAGGAACACGCTCGCCATCAGGAACTCGTTGATGGTGGAGACGAACACCAGCAGCGCCACGATCGCCAGCACCGGGGTCACCAGCGGCAGCATGATCCGGAAGAACACCTGCGCGTGGGTCGCGCCGTCGATCTGCGCCGACTCGTCGAGCTCCTTCGGCACCGTGTCGAAGAAGCCCTTCATCAACCACGTGTTGATGCTCAGCGCACCGCCCAGGTACACCAGCAGGAGACCCCACCGGGTGTCGAAACCGACCGCCGGGTAGAGCTCACCGATGGTGGAGAACATCAGGTAGATGGCCACGATCGCCAGGAACTGCGGGAACATCTGGATGACGAGCAGACCGACCAGGCCGACCCTGCGCCCTCGGAACCGCATCCGGCTGAAGGCGTATGCCGCCAGTGCCGAGAACAGCACCGTCACCGCCGCGTTGGTGGCCGCGAAGAACAGCGAGTTCGCGTACCAGGTGGTGAACGGCGTGTTCCGGAACAGGTCCCGGGCGTTGTCCAGGCTCGCCCCGGTCGGCCACAGCTGGGCGCTGCTCAGGGTGCCGAGGGGGTTGAGCGCGGCCGAGACCACGAACATCACGGGGAAGATCGCGAAGGCCACGACCACCAGCATGACCGCGTGCCGCCACCCCAGGCGGCGGGCCCACAGCGCGAACCGGGCGGCGCCGCTCCGGGTGTGGGGCGCGCGCACCGTTTCGGGATCGCCGACCGTCATCGGTCCACCTCCTTGAGGGCCTTGCTCCGGCTCAGGCTGACCACGGAGATCACGGAGACGATGAGGAAGATCATCACCGACAGCGCCGCCGCGTACCCGTACTGGGCCGTGGCCTCGTTGAACGCCAGCCGGTAGGTGTAGGTGATGAGCAGGTCCGTGCCGCCCGCCGTCGGGTTGTCCGGCGAGAACGGGCCGCCCCTGGTGATCAGCCACACCGCGTTGAAGTTGTTGAAGTTGAACGCGAACGTGGCGATGAGGATGGGGGTCATGGCGACCATGAGCAGCGGCAGGGTGACGTGTCGGAAGGCCTGCCACGGACCCGCGCCGTCGATCTGCGCCGCCTGCCCCAGCTCACGCGGGATGGCCTGCAACGCCCCGGTGGCCACCAGGAACATGTACGGGTAGCCCAGCCACACGTTGGCGAGGACGACGGCGGCCCTGGCGGTCCACACGTCGCCCAGCCAGTCGATCTGGAGCCCCAGCATCCGGTTGAACAGACCGAAGTCGGTGTTGAACATGTCCCGCCACAGCAGGAACATGGCCAGCGAACTCATGGCGTAGGGCAGGATCACCAGGACCCGGTAGAGCACCCTGCCGCGCATCCTGGGCACGTGCAGGGTCAGGGCGATCGCCAGGCCCACCACGAACACCAGACCGGTGACGGAGGCCGCGAACACCAGGTTCCACAGCAGGATGCCGAAGAACGACCCGGCGAAGGTCGGGTTGAGCAGGAAGCGGGCGAAGTTGTCGAGGCCCACGTTCACCTGCCAGCCCTGCGCCAGCCGCTGCCCGTCCTCGTTGTAGAAGGCGCCGCGTTCGTCGTCCGCGGTGTGGACCTCGCCGGTCTCGGTGTCGGTCACGCAGTCGCAGCCCTGGTCGTAGACCCGGACGGCGCTGCCCTCGAACGCGCTGGACAGGCCGCTGGAGCGGATGCCCGCACCGTCGCCGGTGGGGACCGCGAACTCCTGGAGCTCGTCGCTGCGCGCGTTCACCTCGGTGGGGCTGAGGATCGTGTAGCCGAACGCGTCGGTGACCTTCCCGGCCGGGTCGACGTCGGCGCCGGAGAGGTCGCTCAGACCGTCCGCGGTGCCCACGTACGCGTGCCCCTCGCCGTCGGTGAGCAGGAAGGCGAGCTCTCCGGTCCCGGGGTCGCCGGTGGTGGCGACGGTGAGCACGTACTCGGGCGAGTCGGGGTCCCGGGTGACCGAGAAGGCCTCGATGGCGGCGATGGCCTGGGCCTTGTCGCCCCGGTGGCCGTCACTGAGGTTGGTCACCGAGGTGCTCATCGTGTAGAGCACCGGAAGGATCTGGAAGGCCAGGAGGAACACGACGCCCGGGACCAGGTACTTCGCCGGGACCGCGCGTTTGGACAGGTAGACGTAGTAGACCAGGCCGACCACCACGGCGACCAGGCCGATGCCCCACCAGTTGCCCGCCACGTACAGCGGCAGGACCGCCCACACGCCGAAGGCGGTGAAGACGCTGAGCAGGGCGATCCTGACGAGTTGGCCGGCGAGCGACCCGTTGGCGGCGAACCGTCCCCCGGGCAGCGGGGGACGCGCGGGCGCCCCGGGTGAGGGGGCGCCCGCTCCGTCACGGCTGGAAGCGGCCACCTCTACTGGCCGATCTGCTCGGCGATGGTGTCGTGGGCGGCCTCCATGGCCTCGCGGACGTCCCCGCCCGCGATCGCCTGGGCCTGCGCCTGGCCCAGCGGGTCCCAGGTCTCACCCATCTCCGGGATGGACGGCATCGGCATGCCGTCCGCGCCGGCCTCCGCGATCGCCGCGATGGTGGCGTCGTCGGCGGAGACGGACTCCAGGGCCTCGTTCTGCACGGGGGTGCGCGGGTCGGCCTCGTAGAGGCTGAGGATGAAGTCGGTGGAGGTGACGTAGTTGGTCACGAACTCCTGGGCCAGGGCGCTGTTGGCGCTGCCCTCGGTGACGAAGAACGCGTGGTAGCCGATGTAGGGGCTGGCCGGGGCCTCGCCCTCGAAGCCGGGGATGGGGCTGATCTCGAAGTCGACGCCCGCCTCGTTGGCGTCACCGACGTTCCACGGTCCGGCGACGAAGAAGGGCGCCTCCTCCTCGTAGAAGAGGTTGGCGTCGTTCTCGACGTCGATGGAGCGGCGGAGCACGCCCTCGCCGTCCTCGCCGTACTCGGCGATCTTCTCCATGGCCGTGACGGACGCGTCCGAGCCCACACCGAGGTCGGTGGGGTCCCAGGTGCCGGTGTCGTCCTGCCCGAACAGGTACCCGCCCGCCGAGGTGAACAGGGCGTTCATCCGGAAGGGCTCGCCCTCCTGGCCGACCGCCATGGCCAGGACCTCGCTGGTGTCACCCGCGTCCTTGAGCTCGGTGCCGATCTCGACGAGCTCCTCGAAGGTCTCGGGGGCGTCGGGGGCCAGCGCCGTGTTGCGCATCAGGAAGATGTTCTCCTGCGAGTACGGGACGCCGAAGAGCTGCCCGTCGTAGGTGAGCGCCTCGACGGCGGTCTCGTCCACGCCCCCCGCCTGGTCGCCGGTGAGCTCGACCGGGGAGACGGCACCGTTGCGGACGAGGTTGCCGGTCCAGTCGTGGGCGCCGATGAAGACGTCGGGGGCGTTGCCCGCCTGATGGGCGTTGAGGAGGTCGCCCTGGATGTCGTCGAAGGTCAGCCCCTGGACGTCCACCTCGATGCCGTTGGCCTCCGCGAACGCGGCGGCGGCGCTCTGGATGGCGTCGGCGCGCTCGGGGTCGGACCAGATGACCAGGGTGCCCTCGGCGGCGCCGCCGTCGCCCCCTTCGGAACCGTCGCCGCTGCACGCGGTCGCCGTCAGGGCGATCGCGGCGATACCGGCGACCGCTGAAGCGCTGCGGGATCTCATGGTGTCTTCCTTTCGGGAGGACTGGAGGAGGTGGGGTGCACGCGGCTCACCGGCCGACCGGGTCCGTCGCGGGCGTGCGTGGTGATGTGACGTTAGCAATAACTTGCAGGCTTTGAAAGGCTTTGCAGACGCCCTGGATAAAGATGTGGAAACACCCCGGAAACGGAAGGGGTGTCCGGGTGCGGAGAGTCGCTTCGCGCTCGCCGTGGGTGGGGGTGTCACCCTTCGCGGCCCCAGGGGCAGCCGTTCGACCTCGGCCATCGTCTCCGCTCCCCACCCGCGGTGGCGGGGCGGGGGGTCGGATGCCGGGCGGGGAGCGGGCGGGGGGAGTGCTCCGCGAAGGAGGGGAGGGGCCACGACACGCTCGCGACCGGACTCACCCTGCTGCCCGGCGGCCTGGTGATGGGGCTGCTGGC